>CAIOTK010000192.1 GCA_903861185.1 uncultured Opitutia bacterium
CCAGGGCGGCGGTCAAGGCGGGCAGGACGGCTCGGACCTCCGGTACGATCTGGAAATCACCCTCGAGGAGGCGGCCCGTGGCGTGGAGAAGGAGATTTCGTTCCGCAAGGCGATGGCCTGCGAGCGGTGCGATGGTTCTGGGGCGGAGCCGGGATCCCGGCGCGTCAATTGCGTCACTTGTCGGGGCACCGGCCAGGTGCGGCGCTCGGGCGGCATTATTACCTTCACGCAGACCTGTCCGTCGTGCGGTGGGGCTGGGTCGCGGATCGAGAAGCCGTGCACGGGGTGTAAGGGCGAGGGCCGGGTGGCGAAGAACACCAAGATTCACGTGCGTATTCCGCCGGGCGTCGACACGGGGTCGCGCCTGCGTTCCACGGGCAACGGCGAGGCGGGCGTGGCGGGTGGTTCCGCGGGTGACCTGTACATCGTGCTGACCGTGAAGGAGCACGAGCTCTTCGAGCGGCAGGGCGATGACCTCTTCTGCGACATTCCGATCAAGTTCACCTATGCGGCGTTGGGTGGGACCATTGAGGTGCCCACTTTGTCGGGCCGGGCTTCGTTGAAGATCGCGCCCGGGACCCAGAGCGGGACGACCTTCCGGCTGCGGGGTAAGGGGATGCCGAGCCTGCGCGGGGGTAACACCGGGGACCAGCTCGTGCGGGTGCAGGTGGAGGTGCCGACGAGCCTGAGTGCGGACCAGCGGCGGATTCTCGAGGAGTTTGCGAAGGTGAGTGGCGACGCCAACGAGCCGACCTCGCGTTCCTTCTTCGAGAAGGCGAAGAAGTTCTTCTGAGCCGGGCGGGGGGCGTTTGGCCGCTAGGAGCGCGCGCAGCGGACGCGGTATAACTTCGTGACCGTGACCGCTGGGGTAAACGGGCGGTTCTGACCCACCTTCGCCGAGCCTACGGCGGGCAGCCTCCGCAGGGTAGTTTCACCCTTTGATGGCTGACGAAAGTCGGCCGCAGATGTCGGCCTGCCAGCCGTAGGCTTGGCGGAGGCTGGCGGAGAGGGGGGGATTCGAACCCCCGGTACGGTTGCCCGTACACATGATTTCCAATCATGCACATTCGACCACTCTGTCACCTCTCCGGGCGCGCGGTCGGTTCCGTTTCCGGAGGCCGGCCGCTGGGCGAGGGGACACGCAACGGACGCCGCGTCCGCGGGTCAACCCGCAAATCCGCCCCCCGCCCGCCTTTCGCCGCGCTGGTCCCCCGACCACAACAGAATCTGATGCGCGACATTCGCCGCCCTTCTGCCGCGGGTCCGCGGCGGCGGTTCGGACGTTAAAAGGGGGAGGCGATCGGAAATGCGTCTTGCGCGGGCGCGGGCCGAACCCAAGCCTGCGGACGATTTTTTCCCGCCGACGGCTCACACACCATGGTCACCGCCAACACCGAACTCGGCTACAACAGCAAAGTTGAGGGGGGCGTCATCGTCTCCCGCGCGGACGCCGCCATCAACTGGATCCGCACCAACTCGATGTGGCCGATGCCGATGGGGCTCGCCTGCTGCGCGATCGAGCTGATGGCGGTCGGCGGTGCCCGGTTCGACATCGCCCGCTTCGGCGCCGAGGTGATGCGGTTCTCGCCCCGCCAAGCCGACGTGATGATCGTCGCCGGGACGGTCACCTACAAGATGGCCCCGCAGGTCCGCCGCATCTACGACCAGATGGCCTCGCCCAAGTGGGTCATCGCGATGGGCGCCTGCGCCAGCTCCGGCGGAATGTACCGCTCCTACGCCACGCTGCAGGGGGTGGACCGTATTGTGCCGGTCGACGTCTACGTGAGCGGCTGCCCGCCGCGGCCGGAGGCCCTGCTCGACGCCCTGATGAAGCTCCAGAGTCAGGTGCGGCGCGAACCCTCGGCCCGGCGGCTGCTGTCGGCCTGAATTCCTCCGACCCGATGTCCGCCGACCTCGTCTCCACCCTGCAGGCGCGCTTCCCGCGCTTGGCGCCCCGGCCTTCGGCTGATCACCCGGCGGTGAACGCGCCCCTCGAGGACTTGGTGCCGCTCCTGCGCTGCCTGCGCGACGAGCACGGGTTTGACCTGCTCACGGACGTCACGGCGATCGACTGGGCCCCGGGGGCCTCTCCCCGCTTCACGGTCGTCTACCACCTGCTGTCGACGACGCGGGCGGGCGCTTACGTGCGGGTGGCGGCGCCCTGCGCGGGCCCGGAGGAGGCGCCGGTCGCGCCCACTGTCACGGGCCTCTGGGCGGGAGCCGATTGGCACGAGCGCGAGTGCTACGACTTGATGGGGGTCCGGTTTGAGGGGCACCCCGACTTGCGGCGGATTTTGATGTGGGACGGTTATCCTTATCACCCGCTGCGGAAGGACTTCCCGCTGGCGGGCATCGAGACCGAGTTGCCGGCGGAGGACGTGGCGGCCGAGACCGGCGCCCGGGTCGTGGCGGCCCCGATGGCCGGCGGGCCCTTTGTGGCGTCCGCGGGCGAGATTAACCTGACCGAGGCCGAACCGCGCGCGAAGGACGAGAGCTGGAGCGACCGCGCGCCGCAGCCGGGGCACACCCCGTTACGCCAGGTGAAGGAGTAACCGACCGCCGATGGCCACCGACTACAATTTCCCCGATTCCGCCGCGCGCGCCGCCACCGCAGCCCAGGAGGCGCCGAGCGAGTTCCAGACCGAGAAGATGTCCCTCGCGATGGGACCCTCGCACCCCTCGACCCACGGCGTGCTCCGCCTGCAGCTCGAGTTGGATGGTGAGACCGTGACGCGCGCGGATCCCGTGCTGGGCTACCTGCACCGGGGCGACGAGAAGATCGCCGAGAACATGACCTACAACCAGTTCGTGCCGTACACGGACCGGTTGGATTACCTCGCGCCGCTGGCCAATAATATGGCCTACGCGATCGCGGTGGAGCGGCTCGCGAAGCTCGAGGTGCCGGCGCGCTGCCAAGCGATCCGCGTCCTCACCGCGGAGATGGCGCGCATCTCGGCCCACCTGATGGGCCTCGGGGCCTTCGGTCTGGACGTCGGCGCGTGGACCGTCCTGCTCTACTCGCTCGAGGAGCGCGAGAAGCTGTACAAGCTGTTCGAGGAGCTCACTGGGGCGCGCTTCACCACCAGTTACACCCGCATCGGGGGCGTCACCCGTGACGTGCCCGAGGGCTGGCTGGGCCGCGTGGGCGCCTTCTGCGACCAGTTCCTGCCGATTCTGGAAGAGATCCTGAAGCTGCTGACGCGGAATAAGATCTTTATGGACCGGACGGTCGGGGTGGGCGTGATCTCGCGGGCCGACGCGCTCTCCTACGGTCTGACCGGCCCGAACCTGCGCGGCAGCGGCGTGGGCCTCGACCTACGCAAGGACAAGCCGTACTCGGGCTACGAGCAGTATGAGTTCGACGTGCCGGTGGGCACGTCCGGCGACTGCTACGACCGTTACCTCGTCCGCGGCGAGGAGATGCGCCAGTCGGTGCGGATCATCCGCCAAGTCCTCGCCCGCTTCCCGGATGGCCCGTGGTACGCGCCGGACGCGCGCCGGATCTTCGCCCCGCCCAAGGACAAGGTGCTGACCTCGATGGAGGAGCTGATCCAGAACTTCATGATCGTGACCGAGGGGCCGCAGATTCCGGCTGGCGAGGTCTACTTCGAGGCGGAGAACCCCAAGGGCGTGCTCGGCTTCTTCATTGTCAGCCGGGGTGGCGGCGTACCGTACCGCCTGAAGATCCGTTCCCCCTCCTTCTGCAACCTCTCGATTTTGCCCAAGGCCTGCCAGGGCATCCTGATCTCGGACGTCGTCGCCCTGCTGGGCTCGATGGACTTTGTGATGGGGGAATGCGACCGCTGAGCCCTTGGGCCCGTTGACCGAATCCGCCGCGCGATGAACCTGAAACCGGAAACCCTCCAGCGCATCGAGGAAGTGATCCCGCACTATCCCGTGGCCCGGAGTGCCGTGCTGCCGCTGTTGCACCTGATCCAGGAGGATGCGGGCTACATCTCCGCCGAGGCCACTGAGTGGGTGGCGGCGCGGCTAGGGCTGCAGCCGATCAACGTGCTCGAGGTGGTGACCTTCTACCCGATGTTCCGCCAGCAGCCGATCGGCCGCCGGCACATCAAGGTGTGCCGCACTCTGTCCTGTGCGCTGCGCGGCGGGTACCAGACCTGCGCCGCCTTCGAAGAGGAGTTCAAGGTCCACCGCGGCGAGGTGAGCACCGACGGCGAGGTCACGATCGAGTTCGTTGAGTGCCTCGCGAGTTGCGGCACCGCGCCGGTGGTGATGATCGACGATGACCTGCACGAGAACGTGGACTGCGCCCGCGCCCGGGAGCTTTCCGCCCGCATCCGCGCCGAGGCCGCGGCCCGCCGCTGAACCGCCCCGCCATGCCCGCCCCCGCTGAACGCCGGATCATCTTCAAGCACATCGACGAGCCGGGCTACACGCCTGACCTCGCGTGCTACCTTCGCCACGGCGGCTACGCCACGCTGCGCAAGGCCCTCGCGCTGGCGCCCGCGGCCATTATTGACGAGGTCAAGAAGTCCGGCCTCCGCGGCCGCGGCGGCGCCGGCTTTGGCTGCGGGCTCAAGTGGTCGCTGGTTGACCGTAAGAGCGGGAAACCGATCTACCTCGTGGTGAACGCCGACGAGTCGGAACCCGGCACGTTCAAGGACCGTTACATCATCCACCAGGACCCGCACCAGCTGATCGAGGGCATTATGGTGTCGAGCTGGGCGAACAACGTCCGTCAGGCTTACATCTACATCCGCGGCGAGTTCCCGCACGGGGCCCGGATCTTGGAAAAGGCGATCGCCGAGGCGCGCGCCGCGAACCTCGTGGGGCCGAACGTCTTGGGCAGCGGCTACAGCTGCGAGATTTACGTCCACCGTGGGGCTGGCGCCTACATCTGCGGTGAGGAGACGGGGCTGATCGAGTCCCTCGAGGGCAAGCGCCCGTACCCGCGCATCAAGCCCCCCTATTTCCCCGCGGTGCTCGGGCTGTACCAGTGCCCGACCATCGTGAACAACGTGGAGACGCTGTGCCACGTGAAGCACATCGTCGACGTGGGTGGCGAGGAGTTCGCGAAGATCGGCACGCCGGGCAACACCGGCACTCGCGTCCTCTGCGTGAGCGGCCACGTGCGCCGGCCGGGTTACTTCGAGTATGAGGTCGGCCGCATCACGCTGGGCCAGCTCCTGCACGAGGTCTGCGGCGGACCCCTGCCGGGCCGCACCTTCAAGGCGATCATCCCGGGCGGCTCGTCCGCCAAGGTGCTCCGCTGGGGCGAGACCTTCACTCTGAAGAACAAGGATGGCTCCACCCGCACCCTGGCGGTCGAGGACATCCCGATGGATTTCGACACGCTTGCCGCCTGCGGGACGATGGGTGGCTCGGGCGGAGTGATCGTGATGGACGACTCGGTCAATATGGTCGAGGCCCTCGCTAACATTAACGCGTTCTATGCCCACGAGAGCTGCGGTCAGTGCACACCCTGCCGCGAGGGCTCCCTGTGGATGAAGAAGATCACCACGCGGATGGTTCACGGTCAGGCCCGGGCCGAGGACGGCGCCCTGCTCCAGGGCGTCGCGGACCAGATCGCCGGCCGCACCATCTGCGCGTTCGGCGAGGCCTGTTCGTGGCCCACCCAGAGCTTCCTCGCGAAGTTCGGCGACGAGTTCCGCGCCTACCCGGCGGCCAAGACGGCCCCGCGCCCGGAGTCCGTGCCCCTCGCCTGAAGCCCGCCCTTCCCGTATGAGCGCCGCCCCCCCGACCGACCTCGTCCCCGTCACCATCGACGGCCAGGAGCTCGCCGTGCCCAAGGGTACGAACGTGATTGAGGCCGCGCGCCGGGTGGGCGTCGACGTCCCCTTCTACTGCTACCACCCGAAGCTGTCCGTGGTGGGCAATTGCCGGATGTGCCTCGTCGAACTCGGCCAGCCCGCGGTCGACCCGGCCACCAAGGCGCCCGTGATGGACCCCGTCACCGGCCGCCAGCGCATCAACTGGATCCCGCGCCCCCAGATCGGCTGCGCGACTACGGTGACCCCCGGCCTGCATGTCCGCACGCAGACCCCGCAGATCAAGGCCTGCCGCGAGGGCGTGATGGAGTTCCTGCTCATCAACCATCCGCTGGACTGCCCGATCTGCGACCAAGCGGGCGAGTGCAAGCTGCAGGAGCAGGCGACTGGTTACGGCCGTGGCTATTCCCGTTTCATCGAGCAGAAGAACGTGAAGCCCAAGCGGACCCAGCTCGGGCCCCGGGTGATGCTCGATGACGAGCGCTGCATCCTCTGTTCGCGCTGCATCCGCTTCTGCAAGGAGATCGCCAAGGACGACGTCCTCGGCTTCACCGACCGCGGCAGCTACTCGACGCTGACCTGCTACCCCGGCCGGCAGCTGACCAACAATTACTCGCTCAATACTGTCGATCTCTGTCCGGTAGGCGCGCTGACGAGCACGGATTTCCGCTTTAAGATGCGGGTATGGTTCCTGAAGCAGACCCCGGGCATTGATCCGGAGTCGAGCGCCGGCGCCAACACCGTTGTGTGGTCGCGCGAGGGCGTGATCTACCGGATCACCCCGCGGGACAACGACGCGGTGAATGACTCGTGGATGGCCGACAGTGGCCGCGAACTTTACAAGCAGGTGCGGGCGCCCGGCCGGCTGGCGGGCGTGCGCGTGGCCGGGGTGCCGGCGTCGCTCGACGCGGCGGTGGCCCGGGCGGGCGAGTTGTTCCGCGCGGCGGCGGGTCGCGTGGCCGTGGTCGGTTCGGGCCGCAGCTCCGTTGAGGAGCAGTGGCTGACGCGTCGGCTGGCCGAGGCCTTGCAGGCGTCGACGCAGCTCGTGAGCCGGGTGGGGGAGGGCGACGGCCTACTCGTCTCGGCGGACCGCAATCCGAATGTGCGCGGTGCGCTGGTGACGGGCCTGATCCGTAGCCTGCCGGCGCAGCGATTGGACGATTTGGCGGCGGCGATCGACGCCGGCCGCGTTACGACCGTGGTCGCGGTGGGGGAGGACCTGGCGGCCGCTGGCCTGACGCCGGCGCAGCTCGCGAAGGTGCAGATCGTGCACCTTGGCACCGCGGCGAGCCCGACCAGCGAGGCGGCGGCGGTGCTCCTGCCCGCGTTGACCCTCTTCGAGAAGGCCGGGTGCTTCGTTAACCAGCAGTTCCGCCTGCAGCGCTTCCAGCGGGCGGTGCCGGGCCCGGCGGGCGCGCACGATGACCTGGAGTTGCTCGCGCGGCTGATCGGCGCGGCGGGTGGTGCAGCGGCGCCGGCGGACCTCGGGGGCGTCTGGCGCGAACTCGCGGCGGCGGTGCCGGCGCTGGCGGGGCGGACCTTCACGACCGTGCCCGACTTGGGCCTGCCGCTGGATTCCGCGCCGTTCGCGGGCCTGCCCTTCGTCGAGGGCCCCGGCCTGCATTACACCCCGGCCCGGACCTGACCTTATGCGCTCCTCCGCCTTCATCGCCGTGGGCTTGGGCTTCGTCCTGATGGGCGCGGGCCTGTACGCCCTGACTTTGGTCAAGGGCAAGCCCCTGCCGGCGGAGCCGACCAAGGCGCAGGTGCGGGAGCAGGCGGCGCGGGCGGCGGAGACGCGCAAGATGCGGATCGCCGCCGGCGTGAGCGCGGCGGTGGGGTTGGGCCTCGTGGGATTGTTCCTTTCCTGAGATGGTCGACCTCTACCTCAGTCTGCCGCCCTTGGTTCAGGGCCTCCTCAAGGGCCTGGCCGTGATTATGGTGATCTTCCCGATCGGCGGCGCCTGCTCGCTGGCGGAACGCAAGGTTTCGGCGTGGATTCAGGGCCGGCCGGGGCCGAACCGCGCTGTGGTGCCGTGGGTGGCCTGGATTCCGGTGCTGGGCCCGTTCCTGCAGAGGCTCGGCCTGTTCCACGTGATGGCCGACGGCGGCAAGATGTTGTTTAAGGAGGATGCCCTGCCGGGGCACGTGCGGAAGTTCTACTTTGTCCTCGCCCCGCTGGTGGCAATGATGCCCGCCCTGACCACCGTGACCACGGTGCCGGTGGGGGCGTACCTCGACGCGGCGGGTCGGGCGGTGCCGCTGGTGCTGGCCAACGTAGACATCGGCATCTTGGCCGTCTTCGCGGTGTCCTCGCTCGGCGTCTACGCGCTGATTTTGGCCGGCTGGGCCTCGAATTCGAAGTTCCCGTTTCTCGGGGGTATCCGGGCCTCGGCCCAGTTGATCGCCTATGAGCTTTCGCTGACCCTCTCGGTCGTGCCGGTCTTCCTTTGGATCAACGCGCCGGGTACACCGGGCACGCTGAGCCTCGCGCGCGCGGTGGAGTTCCAGTCTGGGGCTTGGCAGGGCTTTACGGCCGCCTCGTGGGGCGGTGTGTGGTTTCTCTTTCTGATGCCGGTTTCGGCGCTGGTCTTCCTGATCGCGCTGTTCGCGGAGACCAACCGCCATCCGTTCGATATGGCGGAAGGCGAGTCCGATCTCGTCGGCGGGTTCCACACGGAGTACGGCGCCTTCAAGTGGGGCCTCTTCTTTGTGGCGGAGTACGCGCATATGCTGATCGGATCGGCGGTGTTCACCCTGCTCTTCCTCGGCGGCTGGAATCCGCTCCCCTGGGTGCCGCTCGCGACCCTCGTGGACTGGCTGACGGTGCTGACGCCCCTCGCGGCGCACCCGATCGCGGTCGGGCTGCTCTCGATTGGCATCTTCCTCGGCAAGGTGCTCGCGCTGGTCTTCTTCTTTATGTGGGTGCGCTGGACGGTGCCCCGCTTCCGCTATGATCAGGTGATGGAGCTGGGCTGGAAGAAGCTGCTTCCCCTCTCGATCGCGAACCTGCTCTTCTACTTGGGCGCGATTGCCGCGCTCACGCCGTAAACCCGCCATGGCCGTCGTCCCCGTCGCCCGCCCCCCGCTCACCCTCGCCGAGCGCACCTACCTGCCGCAGATCGCCGCAGGGTTGCGCACGACGTGGCGTCACCTCGTGCGGCCGAAGCAGACCCTCGAATACCCGGAGCAGCGGCCCGCCCTGCCGCCGGGCTACCGTGGCGTGCCCACCCTCGTGCGCGATCCGCACGGCCGCGAGAAGTGCGTCTCCTGCCAGCTCTGCGAGTTCGTCTGCCCGCCCAAGGCCATCCGCATCACGCCGGGTGAAATCGCTGCCGATGCCTCCACCGCCCATGTCGAGAAGGCGCCGAAGGAGTTCGAGATCGATATGCTCCGCTGCATCTATTGCGGGATGTGCCAAGAGGTCTGCCCGGAGGAGGCAATCTGGCTGCAGAACCAGTTCTCGATGACGGGCACCTCGCGCGAGGAGATGGTTAACCGCAAGGACCGGCTCTACGAGCTGGGCGGCACCCTGCCGGACCAGCACCTCAAGTGGGACCGCAAGGCCGCGGCGGAGCAGGCGGGCAACGACCGGCACTGAAAATGGGCGAGTTCACCTTCAACCTTCTGGCCTGGTTCACGCTGCTGAGCGCGGCCGGGGTCGTGATTAACCGCAACGCGGTCAACGCCGCCCTCTGCCTCCTGCTGTGCCTCACCGGCGTCGCGGGGCTCTTCGTGGTGCTTGAGGCCTACCTTTTGGCCTTCGTCCTCCTGCTGGTTTACGCGGGTGCGGTCGTCGCCCTGTTCCTCTTCATCGTGATGCTCCTTGATACGTCGGGCGCGCCGCGGTCCCTGCCGCGCCGGCTCCCGCTAGTCGCCCGAGTTTTGGCCGGCGGGCTCGTCGCGAGTGGAGTGCTTTCGTTCTCCGCACGGGTAAAGCTGCCGGCCTCCGAGGCCGTGGCGGCTGCCCCCGGGGTGGGCGGCGCCCTCAAGCCTTACGCCTACCAGTTGTTTACCACCTACCTGCTGCCCGTGCAGATCCTCGGCTTCCTGCTGCTCGCCGCGATGCTTGGGGTGATTGTGCTGAG
>CAIOTK010000193.1 GCA_903861185.1 uncultured Opitutia bacterium
CTGAATGCCGGTGCCGCAGCCGGCGCCAACCTAACGACTACGATCGACTTCACTGGAAGCACTAACTTCAGCGGCTTCGAGCGCATCACTGTCGAGGCTGGTACCGCAGCCCGTGCGGTCTCCGGTGTGAATAACGATATCCGTCCGTCGATCAACGACTACACGTTGACGCTCGTGGAAGCGAACGTCGCGGCCGGTTCGACCTTCACGGTCGACGCCTCGGCCCTGCGCACTGCGATCATCACGAACTTTACCGACGGTGAGATCGGTGGCGCTGGTGCCGACATTACCGATGGTGAGGAAAACTTGAGCCTGACCGCCAGTGCCCTGTCCGCTACGCGTGCGGTGAGCGTCTTGGGTGGCGCGGGCGTTGACACCGTCACTGGCGGTGCAGGCGCTGATTACATCGCTGGCAACGGCGGTGCAGACACACTCAACGGTGGTGGCGGCAATGACACCATCCTTGGCGGTGACGGCAACGACCTCATCACCGGCGGCGCTGGAACGGATAATCTCACCGGCGGCGCTGGTGCCGATACGTTCGTGTTCTCTGAGGTATCCGACTCTACGGGTGCTTCTGCGGACTCGATTACCGACTTCACCACCGGAACGGACAAGCTCCGGGTTACGCTCCCAGCAGCCGCAAATGTTAATGTTAGCGGCTTCGCATCGGTGGCTTCTTTCAACGACGGCCTCGTATCCTTGAGTCTTTCTAAGGGTGACGCCTTCTTCTCATCGTCTGATGGCAAGCTCTACATCGACGTCGACGGGAATGGCACCATCAGCCAGGGTGCTGACTACGTGATCTCAACTGCAAGCGTCGCAGCGGGTGACATCAACTTCTCCATCACAGGTGCTGCTGCTGGCAGCAACCTAACCGGCGGGCCTGGAGCGGATACGATTACCGGCGAGGACGGCGTGGACGTCATCACCGGCGGAGCTGGAGCGGATACGATCGACCTCGGAGCAGTAAACGACGCGGACAGTGATACGGTCGCGTTCGCCGTGGGTGACACGGTCGTGACCATCACCGGAAGCGGCGATAACGGAGCGATCTCTGGATTCGATACGGTCGTTGACCTTTATGCCGGTGCGGTCGGTGCCGATAAGGATACGTTGAACCTCCCGGGTGCAGCTGCTCCGGCCCTCACCGCCGCGCCTGTCGATGGATCTAACAGTACGCTCACGATCGGTGGAGCTACGGTGAAGTCCCATAGCATCACGGGCGGCATCATTACCTTCGATCTTGCTGATGTCTATGCCGGTCCTATCGCGCTAACGACCCCATCAGATGTAGCTGCCATCGTTCAGTACCTGCTGGCGAATGATCTAGGTGATGCAGGCGTAACGGTGGCGTTTGTGGTTCTCGGCGACACCTACGTGTACAGCCAGGCCGGTGCTGGGAACGGCAACACTAATGGCTACACTCTGGTGAAGGTGGAGGGCATTGTGGCGACCTCGCTGATCACCAACAACGCTAACACGGCGGACGCGATCAAGATCGGGTAAGAACCGGAGGTATGGCCGTTGTCACGCAGATAGGCTCAGCGGCCGTAGCCGATTCGCTCCTAGCGTAGTCTAGCTCTTCAAAGGCCCTCCCGGAAACGGGGGGGCCTTTTTTTGGCTGGGGACGGGACAGGACTCTTCGACTTAAGCGCGGCCAGGCCAAGAAGGGGTCAGCTGACCCCTTTGCCTGGGGAACTTGGCGTCGTCGTTCAACGCGGTCGGCGCCTTCGCCCTCCCGGCCGGCAGCCGGGACGCGGCGGTGGAACTGACCCTCGCGCCCGGCGGCTACACCGTGCACGTCAGCCCGGCGACCGGTGCGACGGGCGAAGTGCTGATCGAAATCTACGAGCTGCCGTAGCGCGGTGGGGTTGCGCCCGCATGGTTCGACCAGGGCCCAGGGTTGGCTGTGATGGGCGCGGTTGGTGTGGGCGCCACCAAAAAGGGGTCAGGCTGGGGCGCCACCAAAAAGGAAGGCCAAGAAGGGGTCAGGCTTTGCCGTTTGCCGTTCCGCGATGGTTGCTCTCGCCGTTATCGACTTAGGACATTGATGGCAGGGATCATAGGTAAGCCGTGAACGGACATGTGAAGCGATGGGCGGAGCACGGATGGTGCGGTGGCGGCAAAGGGCAAAGCCTGACCCCTTTGCCTGGGGAACTTGGCGTCGTCGTTCAACGCGGTCGGCGCCTTCGCCCTCCCGGCCGGCAGCCGGGACGCGGCGGTGGAACTGACCCTCGCCCCCGGCGGCTACACCGTGCACGTCAGCCCGGCGACCGGTGCGACGGGCGAGGTACTGATCGAAATCTACGAGCTGCCGTAGCGCGGTGGGGTTACGCCCGCATCGTTCGAGCAGGGCCCAGGGTTGGCCGCGGTGGGCGCGGGATTTACGTCTGCTATATCAGACTGTATTTGACTTAAAGTCGGCTATAGCGGACGCTATTTCCATGTCCGCTGCATCCGCCCTGCCTTTGCCTGCCACCCGCGCCCTGCGGAAGCTGGGCCGTGACTTGGCGGTGGCGCGGCGGAAGCGGGGAATTTCGACGGATGATATGGCTGCCCGGTTGTTCGTGAGTCGCGACACGCTCTGGCGGCTGGAGCGCGGGGATCCGAAGGTGGCGATTGGGACCTTGGCGACGGCGGCCTTCATCCTGCAACTGCAGGAGCGGCTCGGGGATCTCGCGGAGCCGGGTGAGGATGCGCTCGGCCTGAATCTGGATGAGGAACGCCTGCCGAAACGAATTCGGCGCGCGCGCACATGAGCGTCGAGGTCCACATCGATTGGCAGGGTGCGACCCATCGGGTCGGGCGGCTGCACGCCGCGGAGCGTGGGCCGGTCGTCACGTTCGAATACGACCGCACGTGGCTGGAGCGGCCCGGGGCGTTCGCGATCGATCCTACGGCGCTGCCGCTGGGCGCGCGGCCGATCCACGCCGCTGGACTCTTCGGTGCGATCCAAGATTGTGGCCCGGACCGCTGGGGACGCGTGTTGGTCGAACGGGCGGTTCGCAAGGAGGTGCTCGATCGCAAGCCCTATCGCGATCTCGATTACGTGCTCGCGCTGGACGACGCGGCGCGGATTGGCGCGCTTCGGTTTCGGACGGATCCGTCGGGTCCTTTCCTGGCGGCGACAGCCGGACGCTTGCCGCCGCTGGTGAGTCTCGCCGCACTCATCCGGGCCGCTGATGCGGTTCATGGTGAGACGGAGACCGCGGCGGACTTACGCTTCCTTCTCGGCGCGGGCTCGCCGCTCGGCGGCGCACGGCCGAAGTCCGCCGTCGTCTTGCCCGATGGCCGACTGGCGCTCGCGAAGTTTCCCAAGCCGGATGACGTGCGCGATATGGCTGCTGGGGAAGTGCTGGCGCTTCGGCTCGCGGCGCGGGCGGGAATCACCGTGGCCGAGTCTCAGCGGGTTCGCGTCGGGACGCACAGCGTGGCGGTGATCACGCGCTTTGACCGCGCCGGCGCACAGCGGCGACCCTTCCTTTCGGCCCACAGTCTCCTTGGTTTGCCGCCGGGTGAAGCGGGTGCGTACACCCTCCTCGCGGATGGCATCCGGCAATTCGGGGACGATGTCGCAGGTGACCTTCGCGAACTCTGGCGGCGGTTGATCTTTTCGCTGCTGGCGAGCAACTACGACGACCACCTGCGCAACCACGGTTTCCTGATGGGAGCCCCGGGAAAGTGGTCGCTTTCCCCGGCCTACGACCTGAACCCGGTGCCGGAGATCGAACGTGCCCAGGTACCGAAGACGGCGATTTCGGAGGAGGAGGACCGCCCCAGCCTGGAGTCTGCCCTGCAGGTGGCGTCGCGTTTTGGGCTCAAGCCCGCCGCTGCCCGGGAGATCGTCCGCGACGTGCATGCGGCGGTATCCGAGTGGCGCAAAGTCGGGCGTTCCCTGGGGTTTCCCGCCCGCACCCTGGACGCCTATGCCTCGGCGTTCGAGCACCCCTTGATGGACGAAGCGGCGAAGCGGGGTGGGGGAACGTGATCGGGCCCCCAAGCTTTGCCCTTTGCCTGAGGGGGCCTCATGGTGTTTTCACGGAAGCAGGCGTGCGCCGTCGGGAAAGCAGCAGTCTACGGCGTCAGCACGGTGTCATCCGCGGTGTAGAAGACGCGGTCGGGGCCGGCGGAGCGGAGTTCCATCGCGGTGCCGCTGAGTTGATGGAATTGCACGGGCGTGCCCCAGCGGTCGAGGAGTTCGCCGTCGGCGCTGATCGCCGGATGGCCCGGCGGGATCAGGGCCACCCGCGGTGGGTTCCGGCCGGAAAGCGCGGCGGTGATGTCACGGTTGTCTCCCCAAGGATTGCCGTCCTGCGGGAAGAGGGTCTGCCATGAGGCGAAGACGTTGCTGAGCAAGATCAGGTCATCGCGGATCGAGGTCGCCGGGCTGTTCAGCTGCTCGATGTCCGGGAAGGCATCCGGTGACCTGGTCGCTGCGGTGGCGGGTGCAGCGATGGGCTTGGCCGCGTTGGGCGACCGAGCGGCGGTGGCGGAGTCGGCCGGTGCCACGGTCGGGCTTTGCGTCGCGGGCGTTGCCGGAGTGTCGGGCCGCGGCGGCCGCGGTGCCGGTCGCATCACGAGGAAGATCAGCACCGAAAAACCGGCGGTGGCGAAGGCGATCGCGCTCGCGAGCGCCTGACGGCGGGGATCGCGGCGCAGCGGGCCGCGGCGGACGCCCGCCGCCGATCCAGTTGCTGCCGGCGCTGAGGATGCCGCAGCCGTCGCAGCGTTCGCCGTCGCGCCGCGCGTCGTGGCATCCGCCACGCGCGGTGGCGAGTGCGACGCGGAGGGTGCGGCCGCTCGGGGTGATGGCTGCGCCACCGGGCGTGGCGCCGGGCCACGATCCGGGGATGGCTCGGAAGCGGAAGCGGGGTCGGGGTCAGTCGGCATGCGAATCCGTGAGACCACCTTGGGGCGCCTTCGCGAGAGCGGGAAGGATGATTTCGGGGGGCGTGGTGGAATGCGGGGGCGGCGAGGGACGCTCGATTCGGCGGGCCGGACTCCGGGTTTGCCAAGGGTGCGGGAATCGCCCCTTGTGGCGGCTCGATGACTTCCCCTGCTCGTCTGATTTGGTTGGTGGGTGCACTGCTGTGCTTGGGTTCGTGGGTGGTGCGTGGCTCGGAGCCGGCGCCGCGGCTGGTCGAGGGCGAGGCGGTGCTCGCACAGCTCGCCGATTTCCGACCGGTTGCCGGAAACTGGACGGAGGCGCGGGGCCTGGTGGGCGATCCGCGCCGGGACACCGTGCTCCAGCCGGTCGCGGGTGGGGGAATCTTGGTCAACCGACCCAGCCCGGCCCAGCGCGGGCATCTCTTCAGTACTTGGGAACACGGTGACGTGGAACTCGAACTGGAATTCCTCCTCGCGCCGGGCTCCAACTCCGGCGTGTATTTGATGGGTCGCTACGAAGTGCAGCTCCGGGATAGCTGGAGGATCGCCGTCCCGGGGGTGGGCGAGTCGGGAGCCGTCTACAGTCGCTGGGACGGAGCCCGGGGCGTCGGCAACGAATCCTTCGAGGGCTCGGCCCCGCGGGTGAATGCGTCGCGGGCCCCCGGGCTGTGGCAGACGCTGCGGGTCGACTTTCGCGCTCCGCGGTTCGGGCCGGACGGCGCCAAGCAGGAGCCAGCGCGCTTCGTGCGCGTGTGGCTCAACGGAACGTTGGTGCAGGAAAACGTGACGATCGGCGGGCCGACCCGGTCCGCGGCCTTCGCGGATGAGGCCGCGTGGGGGCCGCTGATGATCCAAGGCGACCACGGTTCGCTAGCGATCCGCGGGCTGCGGGCGCGCTTTCCGGTGCCACCGCCTCCGCCGGATCCGGCGGTGCGGGTGCGGCCCGTGCCGAAGCCGATCGTGGTGGAAGTCCCGGCCGACCGGACGATCCTGCAGCGTGCCTTCATCGCGTTTCCTCCGGTGAAGCGCCTGTATGCCGCGGCGGTGGGCACCCCGGCGGGCGTGCACTTCGCGTATGATCTAGAACGCGGAGCCC
>CAIOTK010000194.1 GCA_903861185.1 uncultured Opitutia bacterium
GCCACGGCGGCGGCAAGCATCACGGCGAGAGCCGGACGCGTCGACCGTCGGTCGGCGGCGGCCGCGAGAGCCGCGCGAAAGCCGGGGGCTTTTTCCAGCGCCAGCAGGATCGCGACCAGCGCGGCGAAAAGGGCGGCGGCGTAGGGCGGGAGTTCGCGGAGGAAGTCGCGCGGGTCCAGTCGCACCTGCAGCGGCGGCGAGAAGGTGGTCCAGATCTGCGGATCGTCGCTGCCGGGCGCGGAGGAAATCTCCAGGCGCCCACCTTCGTGACGCACCGAGCGGACCTGTTGGAGCGCTTGGAATCCGGCCATGCTCACCGGTGCGATCGTCTTGCCGGTGAGGGTGGCGACGCGGATCGAGTGGATGGCTATCGCGGTGCCGCCTTCCGGCGGATCCATGCGGAGCGCGAGGTAGGTGCCGCCCGGGATGTTGAGGGTGTAGGTCTCGACGGCGGCGGAGGCCTTCAGGGCGGTGGCGGTGGTCAGTTCCTCGCGAAAGCCCGGGCCGTCGTCGTAAAAGACCTGAAGACTCGACTCCTTCGGGCAGGTGAGCCGCACCTCCAGCACAAAGCGGTCCGTCCGCATCCGCGCGGCGGGCAGGAACGGCAGGGATAAGACGACGCTGAAAAGCGCCGCCAGCGCGATGGCCGGCGGGTTGAGAAACTTCATGCGGCGACCGGCAGATTCGCCGAGGGCGGCGAGGGGCGACAAGGAATTATCCCCGCCTTCTGCCGAGGAGCGCCGTCGCGGCGAGGAGTACGCCGGCTCCCGCGGCGACCTGCAGGATGAGCGGGGCGTGCCGGGTCGCCTCGCGCGCAAGGTAGGAAAGCCGTCCCATTCCCGCAGGTCCGGAGAAGGCGAGCCAGCGGACCGGATCGCGGTCCGCCGCGACGATTCGGAAGGTCTCGCGGGGCGCGGGGACAAAGGCCGTGCGCCAGGAATCGCCCGGTACCCGACTCGGTTTCACTTCCGCCAGCAGGCGATCCCCGTCCGCGGAGCGCAGTTGGAGGGATACACCTGACTCGCCGAGGTTTCCCGCCGTCTCGAAACGCAGCCAGTGGATGTGCGGCGCAGGCGCGGGCATGTTTTGGCTCCGCCACTCGCCCGTGGCCTTCGCGCCAGCCGTGGGGGAGTAGCTGCCCCAGGTGGAGGTGTAGTCCAGCGGCGGCGTCCGCGGGGAAAGCCCCTCCGCCGGCGGATTGACCAGATTGAAACCTATCGCGCGGGTACGCCTGAATTCCCCGCTGTTGCGCTCGGGTTCCGGTTCCTGCGGTGGTGGAATGGGGGCCGGCAACATGGACCGGAGGGCGGGGTTGGAGAGATAGTCGATGATGCCCTGCGCACTCGGATACGGGATGTCGGGGTGCGCGAGAAACCCCGGGTCGTTGGTCGCGAGGTAGCGGCGCAGATGGCCCTCGGCCTTGTCGTAATACTCGCGGGCACCCTTGAGTTCGTGGACCACGATGTCGCGCAGGAAGACATGGATGCCTGCTCCAAGGGTGAGCGCCCACGCGGCGGCCAGCGTTGGAATCATGTTTCGCCTGGGGGCGGGAGAAGCCTTCGCTTCCCGTGCGAGCCACGTCAGCGCGACGCCGTTTACTGCGGCGCCGAAGGCGAGGGTGTCCATGTAGCGCGACGCCGGATAATCCCCTCCGGCCCCGCGGGCGTAGGCGGTGGCGAGGAGTTGCAGTACCACCCAGCCGCCGAGCGCGGTGATCAGGATTCCGCCGGCGTCACGGGCCACCGCGCTGCCCCGCGGTGAAAATACGATGCGCCACGTGGAGAGAGCCCAGGGCAACCAAAGCACCACGGCGGCCCAGTGCTGTCCACGCCAGGGCCACTGGAGGCTATGCAGGAGGCTGAGGGCCATGTCCTGCGCGGATTTCGCCTTCATGTGCGCGTGCCACTCCACCTCCACCCGCAGCGCCAGGCCGGCCGCGACCAGCGCCGCGCAGAGCAGCAGCGTGGGCCAGGCACCGCGCCACGTTTCCTCCCGGCGCGCGAGACGCCAGCCGAGCACGATCAACACGGCGGCCGACGCCAGCAGGCCCGAGCCCATCGAACCGAGCGCGGCGACGGCGGCAAACGCGCCCAGCCACCAGCCGGCGGAGCCGGGACGGCGCGACGGCAGCAGGCCGATCGCCGCGAGGGAAAGTCCGAGCAGCCAGTACTGCTGCGAATGAAATCCCCCGAGGACGTTCTGCCAGGCGAGCGGCAGACCGAAGAGGCCGGCGAGCAGCAGGAAAAGCCCGGCCAAGGCCGGCCACGCGAACCAGCGCGCCGCAGCCAGCCAGAGCGAGGTGGCGGCGGCAGCGTGCAGCAGCGCGTTGGTCGTCGCTTCAAGTCGTGAGTCCCATTGGCCGTTGGCGACGCCGAGCGTGAGGTTCTGCAACTTGGTCAGGATCACACGGTGCTCGTTGTGCGGACGCACGATGTGCGGGAGGAGATCCTCGCCCTGGTGCCACGGGATGAAAAGCGCGCCGGCCTCGGCGTCCCATTGGTCCCAGTCAGGCATGGGCGAGCCGTATTTCCCGAAGGTCGCCCACTTAGCCGCCACGATCAGCGTGAACAGGCAGACGGCGAAGGCGAGGGTGAGGATGCGGTGGGGCATCGGGGGCCCTGATCAACGCCGCCCGGCGGCCGGAGGCTCAAGCTTGCAGTTCCGTCAGGAGGCCGGCCGGCCGCATCAGCGCACGCCGCCTAGCCCTTCGGTCCGTGCCGCCCACGCGGCGAAGCGTTCGGCGTCGGGTCGGAGCGCGGCGGCGGGATCGTTGGCGGTGCGGATTCGGAAGGCCTCGGCTTGCGCCCGCGCCAGCCAGCCTTTCTCCACTCGCAGCACCGCGAGGATGCCGTTCGGGCAGGACGCGGGAAAACACTCTGCCAGCTCTAGGACTTCCCAACCGAAACTCCCGGCGTCCATGCGCGGGAGCGTGCCCAGAAAATCCCCGAGGTTGCCCGGTTCGAAGGTGTGGAAGTGGATGTTGATGTCCTCGCCGCGCGCGACCGCCTCGTGCATGCCGCGGGCGAGGGTTTCACGTACCGCGGTGATCTGGTCCGGGGGCGTGTCGGGACTGAAGAGGCTCCAGTCCACGCCCTGCGCGAAGTCATCGATGTGCGTCAGGTCGCACGCGGTGGTGCCGGCCGCGAGGTCGTCGAGGAGGTGGTCCACCGTGGTGAGCGGACGGGTGCGGTCGAACGTCATCCGGCGGTCGGGCACCACGAGGTAGATGATACCGCCGGGACGTGTCAC
>CAIOTK010000195.1 GCA_903861185.1 uncultured Opitutia bacterium
CCGGGGTCGGCCAGCAGGCGGGCAACGGCGCGCGGCCCGAGCTGTGCTCCGGCGGTTTCGAACGTGGTCGCGGGCACGCAGGACGGCGCTCCGAAAGCCACGCGCAGGGGCGTGCGCCGCGCGTCGCGGAGCATATAGCGGACGCCCGCCGCGCCGAGGACGTTCGCGATCTCGTGCGGGTCCGAGACTGTGGCGACGGTGCCGTGCACCACGGCGAGCCGGGCGAACTCCGCGGGCGGGAGCAGCGAGCTCTCGATGTGGATATGGGCGTCGACCAGCCCGGGTAAGATTAGGGGGCCGCCACGGCCGCGCGGGTCGGGGGTGAGCGCCACGATGCGGCCCGCGCCCCAGGTGACGCGCCCGGGGTAGACGCGCCGCGCGTGCAAATCGACGATTTGCCCGATGAGCGAGCGGGTGCGGGAGGCGGCGGGCATGGCGCGGAGTCAGTTGACGCGGTTCCAGAGCGGTTCGCCGAGGACAGCCGCGCAGGTGAGGCGGGCCGAGGTGCCGGCGTCGGCAAGGAAGGGGCGCTCGCTGGTGGCTTCGTGATCCGTGAACTTGAATTCCCGGGGGCACAGGATCACGACCGAGGGGCGGCTCATAGGAAAAACACTTTGACCGGAGGCTGGACGGTTGTCACCCCTCCGGCCAAGCCCGATCCCGCCCGCCCGTGAACTTTACCTCCTCCTGCCTTGCCTTGACCCTCGCCCTCGCTGTCGTCCCCGCGCTGCCGGCGCAGCGGGAGAAGTTACCGGCGGCCGACCTCGAGTTCGTCGAGAAGACCTGGCCGGAGGCGCGCAAGACGCAGACGGGGATTCGCTACCTGATTTTGCGCGAGGGCACCGGGGAGTCGCCCAAGCCGGGGGACAAGGTGAACGTGCTCTACGTCGGCCGGCTGCTCAATGGCACCGTTTTCGATCAGACCACCGAGCCGGACAAGCCCTTCGCGTTCCGGGTCCGGCGGGAGATGGTGATCGAGGGTTGGGAGCAGGTGCTCCAGCTGATGCGCAAGGGCGAGAAGCGCCTCGTCATCATCCCGCCCGAGATGGGCTACGGCACGCGGGGTCAGCCCCCGAAGATTGGCCGCAACGCCACGCTGGTCTTCGAGATCGAGCTGCTGAGCTTTGGCCGGGACTAAGGCGGGGAAAGGGCCCCGCCCCCCCGGGCGGGGCGTCAGCTCTTCTTGCTCGCGAGGAAGGCGAGGACCTTCTCGGCCTGCTTGTCCGTCTGGCGCTCGTCGTGGTAAACGACCTTGCCCGAGCGATCGATCAGGTAGGCCTCGCGGCTGGGGAAGGCGATGCCGTTCTGACCGAACGCCTTAACGACCTTCTTGTCCGTGTCGGCCAGCAGCGGGAAAGGGAAGTTGTTGGTATCCTTGAACTTCTTCTGCAACTCGACGGTGTCGTTGCTCACCCCGACCACGGCCACGCCGTGCTTCTTGAGGTCGGCCGCGGCGTCGCGCAGGGAGCAGCCTTGCTTGGTGCAGCCGCCGGTGAGGGCCTTCGGGTAGAACCACACGAGCGTGTAAGCATTGTTCTTGTAGACGTCGCCGAGGTTGAGCTGCTTGCCGTCATCGGCGGTGGCCGTGATGACCGGCGCGGCGGCGCCGACCTTAAGGGCTTCGGCGCGGGCTAGGCCGGTGAGGAGAGAGAGGAGAGACATAAGGGCGAGGAGGCGGGGGAGTTTCATGGGTGGGCTGCACGCTAGATCCGGGGCGCGCGTGCGCAAGCGGGGAACCGCATTGCCGGAACCTTCCTGGCGCCCGACCGGTCTGCCCTAGCCCTCGCTTGCCTTGCACCGGGCGGGCGCCCAACCTCGCGACTCGCGTTATCGCGCCCTGTCCTCCCTCGGTCCCCTGCACCTCCCCTTTATGCCGTCAGCCTCGCCCTTCCGGCCGGTCCTCCGCCGCCTCCTTCGTTGCGCCTTCCTCGCCGGCCTCATCGCCTTCGGGTGCGCCGGGGCCTCGGCCCAGTCCGCGACGGACGGCTTCGCGCCCGACGTCGACGGCGTGGTCAACGCGGTGGTGATCCAGCCGGACGGTAAGGTGCTCCTCGGCGGCCAGTTCTCCTCGGTCGACGGCTTCCCGCGCGCGAACGTCGCGCGCCTCAACCCCGACGGTTCCGTCGACGCCTCCTTTGATCCCGCCTTCAATGGGCCGGTGCGCACGATCGCCCTCCAACGCGACGGTCGGATCGTGCTCGGCGGCGACTTCACCAGCCTCCAGCCGCGCGTCACCGGCGCGGCGGTTACCCGCCTCCGCCTCGCCCGCCTCAACGCGGACGGCACCCCCGATGCCAGCTTCGCCCCCAGCCTCGCCGGACCCCTCCAGCCCCAGGTCCACACCGTGCTCGTGCAGCCGGATGGCCGGATCGTCGCCGGCGGCACTTTCACCACCGTGCAGGCGCCCGGTGCGGCCGCGGCGGTGACCCGCAATTACCTCGCCCGGTTCAACGCCGACGGGTCGCTCGACGCCGCCTTTAACCCCTCGCCCAACGGCATCGTGCTCGGGCTCGCCCTCCACGTGGAGAACAAGCTGGTGGTCGCCGGCGGCTTCACGGCCCTCACGCCCGGTGGCGCCGGCACGGCGGTCACGCGCAACCGGATCGCCCGCCTTAACGCGGACGGCTCCCTCGACGGCGGCTTCAATCCCAACGCGAACAACGTGGTCAACGGCGTGGCCGTGCAGCGCGATGGCAAGGTCCTCCTTGTCGGCGGTTTCACCGCCCTGCAGCCCACCGGGGCCGAATCTCCGCTGCCGCTCCAACGCCTGGCGCGGCTCAACGTCGACGGCTCCGTCGATGGCGACTTCTACCCGCGGGTGAACGGCCCGGTCAGCTCCGTCACCGTGCAAGGCGACGGGATGATACTGGTCGGCGGCGCCTTCACCTCCGTCTGGGGCAAGGGCGCGGCTTCCGTGACCCGGGCCTTCGTCGCGCGTTTCCTCCCGGACGGTACGGTGGACACCGCGTTCGCCCCGAGCCTCAACGGCACCGTCAACGCCGTCGCCGTGCAGGCGGACGGCAAGGTGGTGCTCGGCGGCGTCTTCACCCGCGCCGCGCCTGAGGGAGCGACCACCGCTTTGGTGCGCAACCGGGTCGCGCGCGTGAATGCCAACGGCTCGCTCGACGCGACTTTCGCGCTCGACGCCGGCGGCCGGACGCTCGCCTCGGTGACGCAGGCCGACGGGAAGATCGTGATCGGCGGCTCCTTCACCAGCGTAGCCGGCTCGGCCCGCACCTACCTCGCGCGCCTGAACGCCGATGGCACCTTGGACCCGGATTTTAAGCCCGAGCTCAACGACCGCGTGTTCGCCGTCGCCCTGCAGGCGGACGGCAAGATTCTCGCCGCCGGCGCCTTCACCACCGCGGCCGGCGCCCGCCGCGAGCGCTTGGTGCGCATCAGCCCCAACGGTGCCGTCGATCCGGACTTTTTCCCGCTCTTCGACGGTCCCGTCGGCACGCTCCTCGTCCTCTCCGACGGCCGCATTCTGGTCGGCGGCACCTTCAACTCCGTCACGCCCCACGGCGCCACCGAGTCCAGCTTCCGCGCGAACCTCGTGCGCCTCAACGCCAACGGCACGCTCGACACCACGTTCGACCCCAACCCGAACTCGACCGTCTCCGCGGTCGCGCTCCAGCCCGATGGCAAGCTGCTGATCGCCGGCCTGTTCAGCGCGGTGCGCCCCGGCGCCAGCACCAACACCAACGCCTCCTTCGTCAGCCGCGGCTACGTCGCGCGCCTCGAGTCCTCCGGCGCCCTCGACACCACCTTCCAGCCGCTCCTCAACGGCCAGGTCAGTACCCTCGCCCTCCAGGCGGACGGCAAGGTGGTGCTCGGCGGCGCCTTCACCACGGTGATCGGTTCCGACGGCAAGCTCGACAAGGTGAAGCGGGACGACGGTTCGACGGTCGACGCGGCGCCGGTCCGCAACCGGATCGCCCGCCTCGAGGCGAACGGCAACCTCGATGCCACCTACAACCCGAACGCGAACGGCAACGTGCTGGTCTCCGCGCGCCAGGCCGACGGCAAGGTCGTGATCGGCGGCACCTTCACCACGCTCCAGCCCAACGGCGCCGCCACCTTCACGCTGCGGAAGTACGCGGCGCGGTTGAACGCCGACGGCACGGTGGACACCACCTTCGACTTGGATCTGAGCGAGTCCCCGGGCAACCGCGTCGACTCCCTGCGCCTGCAGGCGGATGGCCGGCTCTACGTCGGCGGCGCGTTCACCTCGCTGCGCCCGACCGGCACCGCCGCGAACGTGGCCCGCCGCAACTTCGCCCGCCTGCTCGCCACCGGGGCCGTCGACCTCGCGTTTGACGCCGCCGCCGGCGGCGTGCCGACCGCCGCGGTGAATGCCCTCGCGCTCCAGCCGGACGGCCGGGTGATCGCGGTGGGGCAGTTCTCCGACCTCGGCGGTTCGCGCGGCACCAACCTCGCCCGCTTCCGCGCCGAGGGCACCCCCGACCCCGACTTCTCGCCCGCCCTCGCGACCGACGGCCCGGTGCACGCGGTCGCCGTGCGCACTGCCGGCGCGCCCGTGCCGACGCAGCTGGGCGGCTTCGCCTGGCTCGCGGCTAACGGCACCCTCCGCTCCGCGTTCGCCGCCGCTGCCACCCGACTCTCCGGCGAGATCACCGCCGTCGCCGTCGACGCCCGTGGCCGGGTGCTGCTCGGCGGTACGTTCGCCAACCTCTCCGGCACCACCGGCGGCAACCTCGTCCGCTTCCTCCCCAACGGCACGATCGACGCCTCCTTCAACCCGCGGCCCAACGGGGCTATCGCCGGCATCGTCGTTCAGCCCGACGGCCGCATCTTGGTCGTGGGTAACTTCACCACGGTGTCCGACACCGCGCGCAACCGCATCGCCCGCATCGACGACAACGGCGCCCTCGACGTCACCTACGACCCGAGCGCCAACGCCGCGATTTCCTCCCTCGTGCTCCAGCCGGACGGCAAGGCCGTGGTCGGCGGCGCGTTCACCGCGTTCACGCCGAACCTCACTTCGACCGCCGTGCCCCGCAGCTACCTAGCGCGCGTCAACGAGAACGGCACGATCGACACGAACTACAACCCCTCGCCCAACTCGAACGTCAACGCCCTCGTCCTCCAAGCCGACGGCAAGGTCGTGGCCGGCGGCCTCTTCACGAGCGTCATCCCCAACGCGACCGGCACGCCGGTCACCCGCAACCACGTCGCCCGGTTTAACGCCGACGGGTCGCTCGACACCGGCTACAACCCGAACCCGAACGCCCAAGTCGACACGCTAGCCGCCGCCGGCAACCAGTTGGTGGTCGGCGGGGCGTTCTCCTCCCTCCAGCCCGGCGCGGCCGGCGCAGTCGTCGAGCGCTCCGGCCTCGCGCGGCTCAACGCGGACGGCACGGTCGACGGCGCCTTCAATCCCTCGCCCGACGGCGGCGTGCGCACGGTCGCGGTCCAAGCGGACGGCGCGGTCGTGATCGGCGGCAGCTTCACCGCCCTCCGCCCGGCCGGCGGCGCCTCCGTCACCCGGAACCGCCTCGCCCGCGTCGCCCGCGACGGTTCGCTGGACCTCGATTTCAACCCGGACATCCGCGGCTCGATCAACGTGGTTTCGGCCCTCGCGGATGGCACGCTCTTGGTCGGCGGGAACTTCAGTGACCTGCAGCTCAGCGGTTCCGTGCTGGTCGGCGG
Organism: uncultured Opitutia bacterium; assembly: GCA_903861185.1. Lineage (GTDB taxonomy): Bacteria > Verrucomicrobiota > Verrucomicrobiia > Opitutales > Opitutaceae > ER46. The sequence goes on from CAIOTK010000195.1 coordinate 5,674, forward strand.
CGACTTCTCGGTGATCGGGGGCGTCGGTGCCCGCCACCTCGCGATGCTCAACGACAACGGCTCGGTCGCGACCTCTTTCCAGCCCCGGCCGAACGCGCCGGTGCGGACGCTGCTCGCGCTGCCGGATGGTCGGGTCCTCGCGGGCGGTGCCTTCACCAGCATCGGCGGCGCCGCGCGCGCCCACCTCGTGCGGCTCAATGCCGACGGCGGCCTCGACACGGCCTACAACCCCGTCGTCCCGCAAGCGGTCTCCGCCCTGGCGCTCCAGCCGGACGGCCGCGTCTTGGTCGGCCACGCCACCGGCGTCCTGCGCCTTAACGCCAACGGCTCGGCCGACGCTTCGTTCTCCGCGACCCTGAACGGGCCAGTGACCGGCCTCGCGGTGCAGCCAGACGGCCGCATCCTCGTCCTGCAGGGCCGCACGCTGGTGCGTCTCACCGCCGCCGGGGCCTCCGCCGGCGCCGCGCTGGCGACCGGCGACCTGCGGGCCTTCACGCTCCTCGCCGACGGCGGGATCGTCGTCGCGGGTACCGGGGCGATCACTACCGCCTCTGGCGCGTCGCGCGCCAACCTTGCCCTGCTGAGCTCCGCTGGAGATCTGGTGCCCGCCTTCAATCCGGCGCCGGACGCCGCGGTCACCGCCCTCGCGGCGCAAGCGGACGGCCGCCTGATGGTGGCGGGCCGTTTCCGGCAGATCGGCGGCGTGAGCCGGCCGGCCCTCGCCCGGCTTTCTAGCGTGGGCGTCGGGGGCCAGACCCTCGGGGTCGCCGCCAACCGCGGTTCCGTCACCTTCAGCCGTACGGGCCCGGTCGCCGAGGCCTCCGCGGTGGTCTTTGAGCAGTCCGCGGACCTAGTTTCGTGGACGACGCTGGGCAACGGGGTGCGCGCCGCCGGCGCGGCCGCGTGGCAGCTCGCCGGCCTGAATCTTCCCGCGAGCGGCAGCTTCTACGTGCGGGCCCGCGCCATCGTGGCCGGGTCGGCCGGCGTCTCCGGCGGTATCCAGGAGAGCGTGCGGGAATTCAATTACGCGAGCCCCGTCCCCGGCCTCGCGATCCCCGGCAGCATCACGACCGCGCCCTCCTCGGCTGCGGCCCAGGCGGTGATCGACGGGGCGACGGGCGTCCTGCCCCGTTCCGTGATCAGTGCCGTGCCCGGCGAGGGTACCGTGGAGATCCGGGTGCAGGGTGACACCGCGGCCGCGGGTGCTGGACCGGCGCGGCTGGCTAACCTTTCGACGCGCGGTCGGGTGGAGCCCGGTTCCCCGCTGATTCTTGGCTTCGCCATCGCCGGCGACGAACCCCGCCGGGTCCTGGTGCGTGGCGCCGGCCCCGCGCTGGAGGCCTTCGGCGTGACTGGCGCCTTGTCGGCGCCCCGTCTCGAGCTGCAGCGCACCGACGGCCAGCGGGTGACGGGC
>CAIOTK010000196.1 GCA_903861185.1 uncultured Opitutia bacterium
CCGTGATCGCGTCAGAAGAAAGCCACTACTGCACGGCCCGCGCCGTCCAAGTGATGGGAGGTGGACGGGAGGGACTGGTCACCGTACCGACCGACGCACGGTTCAAGCTCCGGCCGGAACTACTGCCCGCAGCGCTGGCCGAAGCGCACCGGCGCGGCCGCCGCCCCTTCGCCGTGGTCGCCTCCGCCTGCTCCACCTCGACCGGCAGCTACGATGACATCGGGGCGATCGCGGACTTTTGCGCGCAGCACGGGCTCTGGCTCCACGTCGACGGCGCCCACGGGGCGGCCGCGGCCTTCTGCCCAGAACTGCGCGACCGCCTCGCGGGGATCGAGCGCGCCGATTCCGCGGTGGTGGACTTCCACAAGCTGCTGCTGAACCCGGCGCTCGCGACGGCCGTGCTATTCCGCCAACCGGGCGACGCGTGGGCGGCCTTCAACCAGGAGGCACAGTACCTGTTCGATCCCAGCGCAGAGGAGCCGTGGTGGGACAGCGGCCGGCGCACCTTCGAGTGCACCAAGCTGAGCCTGAGCCTGCGGATCGCAGCGCTCTGGCGCGGGGGCGATCCGGCGCTGTTCGCGGAACACGTGCGCCGCGCCCACCAACTGGCCCGCGATTTCGCCGCGCTCATCCGGGAGCGGCCTGGCTTCGAGGTGGCGGTGGAGCCCGAGTCCAACATCGTCTGCTTCCGGCGCACGCTCCCCGGCGCGGAACCGGCGGCGGTGGATGCCCTGAACGAGCGCGCCCGAGCGCGGATCCTCGCGGACGGAAGCCATTACCTCGTGCAAACGACCCTCCGGGGGCGCCGCTGGCTGCGCACGGCGCTGATGAACCCCTTGACGACCCTCGGGGACCTCGCAGCGCTCCTCGATGCGGTGGAGCGGGAGCCGCTCGCCTAGCCCCGCGCCCCGCGGGCGAGCCCGCGCTCGCTGGCCTGGGCGAACTCCAGCATCCGCCGAAACTCCTCGGTGGCAGCGTCGGGATCCGCCTGCAGGCGTTCGAGCGCCTGCGTGCGGTTGAGGCCCTCGCGGTAAAGCAGCCGGTGGATCCGCTTCACGCGCTCCAGCTGTTCCGGGGAAAAACCGCGCCGCTCCAGCCCGACCCGGTTCACCGCCCGCACCTCGGCCGGCGTGCCGTCGGCGAGGCAGTAAGGCGGCAGATCGTGCACCAGCTTGGCGGTGGCCGAGAGCATCGCATAGGCCCCCAGCCGGCAGAACTGGTGCACGCCACCGTAGCCCCCCACCACCACGTAGTCCTCGACTACCACGTGTCCCGCCAGCACGGCCCCGTTGCTCATCACGATGTGGTTACCCAAGACGCAGTCGTGGGCCACGTGGCACGAGGCAAGGAGGACATTGTCCGAACCCACGCGCGTGAGGTCCCCGTCGCGCGTCGCGGCATGGAGGGTCACGTACTCGCGGAACACGTTGCGGTCCCCGACGCGGAGCCCGGGCTTTCCGCCGGCAAACTTCAGGTCCTGCGTGCGCCCGCCGATGCAGGCGTAGGGAAAGACCTCGCACGCGGTGCCGAGCCACGTGTTCCCTTCGACCGAGGCGTGGTGGTGCAGGCGGGTCCGATCCCCGAGCACCACCTCCGGCCCGACGTAGGCATAGGCGCCGATCTCGACGTCCACGCCTAAGCGGGCACCCGGCTCGATAATGGCCGTGGGATGGATCCGGCCCGCCATTCTTATTCCTCCCCCTCCTCGACCACCGCGAACATCAGCTCCGCCGAGGAGACCACCTGGCCACCGACGGTGCAGTTGCACTCGGCCGCCGCGAGCTTGTCCCCGCGGCACTTGGTGATCTTGGCGTTAATAATGATCTGATCCCCGGGGCGCACCGGCCGACGGAACTTCACCTTGTCGGCACTCATAAAGAACGCGGTCTTCCCGCTGTTGCCCGTGCGGCGCAGCATCACAATCCCAGCGGCCTGCGCCATCGCCTCGAGCTGCAGGACCCCCGGCATCACCGGGTTCGCGGGGAAATGGCCCGTGAAGTAGGGCTCGTTGATGGTGACGTTCTTGATCGCGACCAGCTCATCGTTGCCGATGAACTCCAGCACCCGGTCAATCATCACAAAGGGATAGCGGTGCGGGATGGTGTCGAGGATCCGCCGGATATCGAGGGAGGTCTCGGTCGGGAGCACGGTGGCCGGGCGCGCCTTGCGCTTGGGGCCCTTGCGGCGCTCCTCCAGCTTTGCCGCGAGCGCCTTGGTCAGCTCGGCGTTGATCGCGTGGCCCGGGCGAGTCGCGACAATGTGGGCCTTGAGCGGGAGCCCGAGCAGCGAAAGGTCCCCAATGATGTCGAGGATCTTGTGCCGCACGAACTCGTCCGCGAAGCGCAGCGGCTCCTTGGAAATGATCTTATCGCCCCGGATCACCACCGCGCAGTCCAGCGAGCCGCCCTTGATCTTGCCCAGCTTGAGCAACGCCTCGATGTCCTCGTAGACCGTGAACGTGCGCGCGGCGGCGATCTGGGTCATATAGGCGTCCGGGTCCACCGTCAGCGACAGGTGCTGCGTATGGATACCGCGGTCGTCCGCGCTGGTACAGGAGATCTTAAACTGGTCGCAAGGCAGCGCGATCACGGAGGAGTTGCCGCGCGTCACTGACACGGGCGCGTCGAGCTCGAAGTACTCGCGGTCCGCTTCCTGCTCCAACGGTTCGCCTTGGAGGATGAGGTTGACGAAGGGACGGGCCGACCCGTCGAGGATGGGCGGCTCCGACGCGTTCATCTCGACCACCGCATTGTCGATGCCGCAGCCCGCCAACGCGCTGAGCACGTGCTCCACGGTGTGGATCTTGGCGTGGCCCGACTGGATCGTGGTGGCGCGGACGAGATCCGTGATGAGATCGACCCGTGGCCGCAGCTCGGGGTTGCCGCTCAGGTCGATCCGGCGAAAGACGATGCCGGAGCCCACCGCCGCTGGCCGGAGGGTGAGCGTGACGTTCTCCCCCGTGTGGAGCGCATTGCCTTGGATGGAGACCTCGCGCGCGAGGGTGCGTTGCTTCATACTGGCCCGTCAGCTTCCGGTCAGGGAGCCGGGCAGCGCAAGCGCGGAGATGCGCCGCCCGCGGCCTTGACAGCGGCGAAGGCCCCGCCCCACCCTCGACCCTTTAACCCGATCCCCCCGTCCGCGAGACCCTCCCGCCATGCCCGCAGCCAACGACATCCGCAAAGGCCAAGTCATCAAGTTCAACGGCGAGCCTCACCTCGTCATGGAGACGCAGCACCGCACGCCCGGCAACCTCCGCGCCTTCGTCCAAATCAAGATGCGGAACCTCAGGTACGGTAAGGCGTTGGACCAGCGCTTCGCCTCCACGGACACGATCGAAGTGCTGCCGACCGACCGTAAGACGCTCGAATTCAGCTACGCCGACCGGGGCACGTACGCGTTCATGGATAATGACACGTTCGAGCAGATCGAGCTCACGGAGACCCAGCTCGGCGACGTGAAGAACTACCTCGCCGCCGGAGGTAAGGTGGACGTGCTTTTCGTGGATGAGCGCCCCCTCTCGGTCGACGTCCCGGCGGCGGTCGCCCTAAAGGTGATCGAGTCGGCGGACGGCGTGAAGGGCGACACCGCGAGCAACGTCCAGAAGCCCGCCAAGCTCGAGACCGGGCTGGTGGTGCAGGTTCCGCTCTTCATCAAGGAAGGCGAAGTGATCCGCGTCAGCACGGTCGACGGCAGCTATTTGGGCCGCGTCTAACGCGGTCCGTGCGGCCCGAGGGCCCGGGGTTCAGACCACCCGGGCCCAGAATACCTTCAGGTAACGGCTCTCGAGGCAGTTAGAGTACACCGGATGGTCCGGACCCGCGCCCGTCCGGTCGAGAAACTGCAAGCGTCGGTCCTGCCGATGGGCGGCCTTGATGACGTGCGCCTCGAAATCCTCGAGGGAAAGCAGGCCGGAGCACGAGCAGGTGACGAAGATGCCGCCGGGGCGGACGAGGGATAGGGCGAGTAGGTTGAGGTCCTCGTACTTTTGACGTCCCTCCCAGTTTCCGTGGTCCTCGCGGGTGAAAATGAACTTGGGCGGATCGAGCACCACGACGTCCCACTTTTCCCCGTTGGCCTGCATCTGCCGGGCATAGGCGAAGGCGTCCGCGTGCACGAGCTTGAGCCGGGCTTGGTTAAGGTTCGCGTTGCGCCGCGCCTGGGCGATCGCCACCTCGTCCAGATCGACGCTGGTGACCTCGTCGGCGCCGCCGGTAACCTTGGCGTTAAGCGAGAAGCCGCCGGTGTAGCAGCACAGGTCGAGCACCCGGGCCCCAGAGGTGAAGCGGGTGAGGGCGCGTCGGTTGTCCCGTTGGTCGCAAAAGAAGCCGGTCTTGTGCCCGCCGGCGAAGTCCACCTCGTACCGAAGGCCATGCTCGCGGATGCGGACGGCGGCCGGGGCGGCGGCGTTGGTCTCCTTAAACAGGGAAGGTTTGATCCCCTCCAGACTGCCTAGGTCGTGGTCCACGTGGACGCGGGCGTGGCGGGTGCCGGCCAACTCGTGCAGGAGCGGCAGCCAGGCCGGCAGGCGTTGGGCGATCCCGAGGCTGTAGACTTCGCAGAGGAGCGTGTCCCCGTAGCGGTCGACCGTGAGCCCGCTGAGGCCGTCGCCGTCCGAATTGATGAGGCGATAGGCCTCCGTGGCCTCATCGAGCCGGAAAAGGGTGCGGCGCAGCTCGACGGCACGGCGCAGAGCGCCCTCGAAGTAGCTTTCATTCACCGGCTCCGGGGAATGGCAGACGACGCGGAGGGGGATTTTGGCCCGGGGATTGTAGAGCCCTGCGCCGGCGGGGCGGCCCTGTTTGTCAAAGACGTTGACCAGGTCCCCCGGGCGGGCGTCGGGCGACACCTGACCCAGCAGGCGAGGAAAGATCGCCGGCTGGAACGTGAAGTACTTCAGCTGGGCCCAGGGACGGGGCCAACTGGAGCGATCGACGGGCGGCGGCGGGGTGGCGGGCGGCTTATCCACCTTGGGAGTGAGGGCCACTCCGGCCCAAGGCGCCAAACAAAAAGCCGGGCTGGGCAGCCCGGCTTGACGCGGATTCCTGGCCCGGAGGGGCCTCAGGCGACGCGCTCGACGATCAACGGCGGCGGCGTGGGCCGCTTGGGCGCGAGCCGGTAGGCGTTCTTGAAGTACTCCAGCGCCTGCTCGAGCTTCGACTCGTCGTTGTAGTGAATCATCATCAGCGGCTCGCCCTGCTTCACCTGCGTGCCGACCTTCTTGACCTCGGAGACGCCCACCGAGTAGTCCACCTTACCGTGGTTCTCGTCGCGCCCCGCCCCGAGCAGGTGCACCCCGCGGGCGATCATCGCCGCGTTGATGGTGTGGACGTAGCCCCGCTTGGGCGCCGGTAGCTTCCGAATGTGGCGCGCGGCCGGGAACTTCTCGGGATGGTCGATATAGGCGGTGTCGCCGCCCTGCGCCTTAACCAGCTCCTTGAGCTTCTCGAGCGCAGAGCCGTCCGTGAGGTGGCGCTGCACCGTCTGCTTGGCCGAGAGCGTGGAGCCCGCGACGCCGGCGAGGCGGACGATCTCCATACCGAGCTTCAGCACGAGTTCCTTCATATCCTCGGGCCCTTGCCCCTTGAGCAGTTGGATCGCCTCCTTGACCTCGAGGGAGGTGCCGACGGTGTCGCCGAGCGGCTGGTTCATATCGGTGACCAAAGCGACGCAGCGGCGCTTCATCGAGCGGCCGACGCGGGTCATCGAGCGGGCCAGCTGCTTGGCCTGCTCCAGGTCCTTGATGAAGGAGCCGTTGCCCCACTTGACGTCGATGACGAGGCCCTCGGAGCCCTCCGCGAGCTTCTTGGACAGGACGCTGCCGGTGATGAGGGGGAGGCTGGGGATGGTGCCGGTCTCCTTGCGCAGCTCGTAGAACTTGGCGTCGGCCGGGGCGAGATCCTCGGTCTGCGCGATGATGGCCCCCCCGATGCGGCCCAGCTGGGAGGAGAACTGCTCGGCGGACAGCTGGCCCTTGAAGCCGGGAATGGACGCGAGCTTATCGAGAGTGTTGATCACGTAGTCGTGCTCGACCCCGCACATCATCGGGACCACGACGCCGGAAGCCATCGCGAGGGGCACCAGCACTAGGGAGGTCTTATCGCCGACGCCGCCGGTGGAGTACTTGTCGATCTTGGGCTTGGCGATGTGGGAGAGGTCGATCACCTCGCCCGAAAGCATCATTTCCTCAGTCAGGTCGGCGGTCTCCTGGGCGGACATCCCGGAGAAGTAGATGGCCATCGCGAGGGCGGCCAATTGGTGCTGCGGCATCTCCCCGTCCAGCGTGCTGTCGATAATGTAACGGATCTCCTCCTGGGTGAATTCACCCCCGTCGCGTTTCTTCTCGATCAGAAAATTGAACGACGGCTTGATGAAGCGGCGGGTGGGAATGTTGCGTTTGCTGCTCATGAAGGAAAAACGGTACGCGGCGCTCTACGGCGGATGCCCGCCGGCGGCTGAAAATCGTTTGAGGAAAGCAGCTTAAGCCCAAAAGTCGAGTCGAAACTCCCGGGCGAATCCACGCTTTACCCCCCGTTTTTGCCGGCCCGCCACCCCCGCCGGCGGCCACGGATTTGCACTTGCCTTGGACGGGCTGGCGCGGCCCTCTCGGGGACCCTCCCGTCCCGGCCAACCTGCCCGCGGCGGGCTTCTCGCTTCCCACCCAAGATAGCCACGATGAACCCAACCACCCTGTCCCCTCGGGCCCGACCGGCCCGCCCCTTCCGTCTGGCCTGCCTGTTGGCCGCGCTCGCCGCGGGCGGCGCCCTCAGCCTGCCCGCCCCTGCCCTCGCTGCTGAGCGCGCGGCCGCCGCGGGCGTCGTGAGCGGCATCATCACCAACAAGGCGACCGGCAACGGCCTGATCGGCGCCCGCGCCGAGATCCCCGCCCTGAACCTCTCCGCGCTCGTCGACCAAACCGGTCGTTACCTGATCAGCGGCGTGCCGGCGGGAACCCACGAACTGGTTGTCTCCTACACTGGCCTCGATTCCCAGCGGGCCACTCTGACCCTCGGCGCCGGCCAGACTGCGGTGCGGGACTTCGAGCTGACCAGCACGGTGCTGATGCTCGACACCTTCAAGGTCACTTCAGAAAAGGCCGGCCTGTCTTCGGCGCTCACCCAGCAGCGCAACGCGGACAACCTCAAGAACGTGGCGTCGATGGACGCCCTCGTCGACCTGCCCAATATGAACGCCACGGAGCTGGCGATCCGCCTCCCGGGCGTCGCCTTCGGCAACCCGGGCGACGAGGTGGTCGAGGTCATCAGCGTGCGCGGGATGGGCGCCGGGATGAGTTCCATCACCATCGACGGCGGCGGGATGTCCTCCTTCAGCGCGCAGAACCGCAACACCCGGATGACCGCCTTCACCGGCGCGATGTTTGAGTCCCTCGAGGTGGTGAAGGGCCAAACGCCCGACAAGCCGGTCGATTCGCTCGGCGGCGGCGTGAACTTCAAGACCCGCTCGCCGCTCTCGATGCGCGAGAAGCGGCGCGTGACGCTGAACTTCACCGCGCGGATGGCGCCGTGGTTCACCGAGCAGGTGCCGCTCCGCGAGCAGCGGCGGACGCACGCCCTGATGAACGCCTCGTACATCGAGAAGTTCGCGGTCTTCGGCAGCAAGACCGAGAACCTGGCTGTGTCGGTGAACGCCTTCTATTCGGAGAATGCGTTCGGCTTCTTCCGCAGCCAGCGCGACTACCAGCAGACCAACGTGCAGCCCGCCTTCGTCTGGGACTACCGCACGACCGACAATTACAATAACCGCAAGCAGCGCAGCCTGAACACGAAGTGGGACTACCGCTTCGACCAGAACAACCTGATCAAGCTGAACCTGATCTACAACGACGCGCCGGAGCCGATGCGCCGCCAGTACCAGACGCGCGCCTTCACCGGGAGCCAGACGACGGTGCCCAACGCCACCACCACGGGGGTCGTCCCGGGCTGGACCGATCGCATCACCACCGTGCGCGCCGTCCCCACGGCCGCCAATGCCACCTCCGGCACCACCGCCGCGGCCCTGATCGACGTGACCTCCACGCTGATCAACCGCGACCAGCGCCTGCGCCATATGGACCTCGCCGGCGAGCACGTCCTCGGCCGCCTCGACATCGAGTGGGCCGGCCTCTGGAGCCGCACCCGCTACCGTACCCTCGGCGCCGAGGCCGGGCTGGTGAACCGCATCGGCAACGTGCCGTTCACGGGTCTCGACGGCAACGCCGGCAACGCCACGAATAACGTCAAGGGCCCGAACGGCGAGACCGGCGTGGGCTGGATCCTCGACCGCACCCAGAGCGACCTTTACCCCCGCTTCATCCAGAACGGTGGTCTAGACTTCACCAACCCCGCCAACTATCGCCCGTCGGTCAACGGTCTCACCTCGAACTCTGGCAACCTCGACATCGACTTGATCAAAGAGGCCCGCGCCCACTTCAAGTACAAGCTGCCGTTCGAGGCCTTCTCCGCTTTCCTCAAGAGCGGCGGCCAAGTCCGCGACCATACGGTGGAGCTCGAGCGCCGCGGCCGCCGCTGGAGCTATGTCGGCACCAATGCCCTGCCCACCGATCCTTCGATCCTCCTCTGGGATAAGGTAAAGACTGGCCGCAATATCCCGGTCTGGGACGCCGCGCCGTTCATCCAGAACGGCCAGCCCACCAATCCGGCCCTCTGGCGCGAAGACATCTACTTCCGCGAACAGAACCGCCTCGCCAACTCGAACAAGGTCAACGAGGTCATCACCGGTTACTACCTGATGACCCAGGGCCGGGTCGGCCGCACCGGCTTCCTCGCCGGCGTGCGCCGCGAGGTCACCGAGACCGAGGGCATCTCCCGGATCCGCGCCCGCGTGCTGACCAACGCGGCGCAGCAGGCGGCGGACCCGATCGGCTCCGCGCAGCGCGATTACGAGGACGCCTACCTCAACGAGGGCAAGTACGGCCAGAACTTCCCCAGCATCCACCTGTGGCGTGACCTGACCGCCAACCTGAAGCTGCGCGGCGCCTGGACGACCGGCTTCGGCCGCCCCTCGCTTGCCAACGCCCTGCCGAACTTCTCGTTCAACGACAACAACCAGACGGTGTCCATCGGCAACCCCGCCCTACTGCCGCAGCAGGCCAAGAACTGGGACTTCAGCCTCGAGTACTACTTCGAGCCCGCGGGCAGCTTCTCCGTGGGTTGGTTCCACAAAACGATCTCTGACTTCATCGTCGGCGCCCGCGAGACGGGTATCGTCGGCGTCGGCAACGACAACGGCTTCGAGGGCCAGTTCGAGGGCTATAAGATCCTCCAATCGGTCAACGCCGGCACCGCCATCGCTCAGGGCTGGGAGTTCGCCTATCAGCAGCAGTTCCGCTTCCTGCCGGGCCTGCTCCGCACCCTGCGCCTGAACGCCAATCTGACGCTCATCAACGCCCACGGTGACTTCGGCGGCGGCGCCTACCTGTCGAACGGCCAGATCAACGGCTTCATCCCGCGCACCGGCAACGTCTCCGTCTCGTGGGATTACCGGAAGTTCGGCATCTCCGTGAGCTACAACTACACGAGCGAGAGCATCCGCAACGCCTTCAACGTCACCGCCCCCTCGCGCAACCAGTACCTGAAGGCGCGCGAGCTGGTGAACCTAAACCTGCGTTACCAGCTGCGCTCGAACCTCACCGCGACCTTCGGGGTGGCGAACCTGTTCAACGAGCCGCAGATCTACTACCGCGGCATCCCCGACCAACTGGAGACGTTCCTCGTCCAAGGGACGACCATCACGGCCGGCATCGAGGGCCGCTTCTAACCTCAATCCCACTCCTATGAAGAAACTACTCCTCGTCCTCACCGCGGGCCTGATCCTCAATGGCGCCGCCTTTGCCGCCGATCCCGAGAAGAAGGCCGCCAAGAAGGGCGCTCCCGCCGCCGCTAAGGCGTCCGCCCCCACGACCGTGATCCACGTGGTCACGGTCTCCTGGAAGGCCGGCACCACCCCGGAACAGATCAAGGCCGCCCTCGACGGCGCCCACCAGCTGCCCGCCGCCTACAAGGGCATCACGCGCGTCTGGACGAAGACCGTCAAGGCACAGGGTGATCGCACCCACGCCATCGTGATGGAGTTCGCCAGTGAGCAGGCCCTGAAGGACTACGCGAACAGCGAGGCCCAGAAGGAGTGGTACAAGGCCTACCTGCCCATCCGCGAGCGGAGCACGACCTTCGACATCACCAACTGACCCGCGCCCGTTCCGGGCGGTCAGCTCACGAAGGCGCCCCGCGGGGCGCCTTTTTCTTTGCCACTGGGCATCCGGGGGGTCCCACCGGCCGGCCCGTGACTCTCCTTCGATTCTCATTCGATTCTCCTTCGATGGTTGTTCGACGCGTGCCGCCGCCGCCGGCGCGGGGAAACCGGGGCGGCCGCACGGGCTTTGACCTCCCGGCCCGATTCCCCAAGCTCCCCTGGGAATGACCCTCCGCTCGGCGCTCGCGCTCCCCCTCTTCCTCCTCGCGACGTTTCTCGCCGGCGGGATCGGTTCCTGGGCCACCTTCGAGAGTGTGCGGACTTGGTACCCGACGCTCGTCAAACCCTCTTGGAACCCACCCTCTTGGATCTTCGGCCCGGTCTGGACCACCCTGTATGTCCTGATGTCCATCGCGGTCTGGCGCGTCTGGCGGCGGCGGGAGGGAGCGGCCGCGCTCCGCCTCGCGCTGGCTTACGGCGGGCATCTGGTGCTCAACGCCCTCTGGTCCATCCTCTTCTTCGGCCTCCACCGTCCCGCGCTCGCACTGGCTGAGATCTTGGTGCTTTGGGGTGTCCTGGCCGCCTTCCAGCGGCTGCTGTGGCGGGAGGATCGTATCGCCGCGGCACTCTGGGCGCCCTACCTGCTCTGGGTCAGCTTCGCCACCGTACTGAACGCCACGCTCTGGTGGCTCAACCGGGGCTGAGCCGGCGGAAAAAGGATTGCGGCGCGCGGCCGAAGGTTTCCATTCGAGGGGCTGCCGGCGGGCCGCTCCGCCCTCCTCCGCGATCCCGACGGGGCGCGCGGCGTCATCGTTCCCTCTTCCCTCCCCAATGGTCCTTCCGCGCGCCGCGCTCCCCCGCCTGTTGCTCCTCGCCTGCCTCGGCCTTGCACCCGGAGCGTTGCTCGGGTCCGGCACCGACTACCAACTGGGGGATGTGGCGCGGGAGGAGATCGTGGCGCCGCTCGCCTTTCGGGTGGCAAACCCCGAGGCCACGGCGGCCCTGCGCCAGCGTGTGGCCCAAGAGGTCCTGTTCGTGGTCCGCCACACCCCGCAGGCGGGTGCCGACGCCGAACGGGAGCTCCGCTCCCACGTCGAGTCCGCCCGCAACCGCTTCCGGGAACTGCTCACGGCCGCGCTCGGGGGTCGCACGCCGCAGGCCGCAGACGCGGGGACGATGCCCTACACCCGGGTGTTGGGCCGACTGGCCCGCGAGGAAGGTCGTGGGCTGCCCCTCGAAGTCCTCGCGCCCCGCTGGATCGGTGACGGGACGGATGCTCCCCTGCTCGCAGAGTGGCTGCGTCCCCTGCGCGAGGTGATGGCGCAACCGATCTTGGCGTCGCGCGTGGACGACGGACTGCCCGCCGGCCAACCGGTGCGACTCGTGCCGGTGCGGAGCCTAGATCAAGCCCCAGGCACCGCCGAGTTGGAACGTCCAGGCCCCCCGGTGGCGGCCTCCACCCTGTTGAGCGTGACCCGCGCGCGACGACTGATTGAAAGCCACTTTCCGGCGGACCAGAACGAAGTGGGCCGCTTCATTGCCTCCCACGTGCGACTGAACGCCGTCCCGGACAAGGAGGCCACCGAATCGCTGCGGGCCCGCCGGATGGAGGGCGTCACAGCGAACGATTCCTTCGAGGCGGGTCAGGTGGTGGTGCGCCGGGGCCAGCGCATCGATCGCGCGGCGCTGGCCGCACTGGCGGCGATGCGGGAGAAGAACGTGATCGGCACCCTGCAGACCAAGCTGGCGGCGGAGCAGTCCGTGGCCGGCCGCATTACGCAGCAGACCTTCTGGATCGCCGGGGGACTCGCCGGCGTCGGCCTCATCCTCGCGGTCATCCTGTGGCGGCTACGCGGGCGGCCCACGGCCGCGCTGGTGCCGGCAGACGGGGCCACGCTCCGGAGCGGGGACGGCGTCTGGCGGGACCGGGCGCTGATCGCCGAAGGCAAGGCGGAGCGGGCGCAGCAGGCCATCCGTTCGGGCGTGATGGGCTGGATGCGGGAGCGAATCTTCCAGAACCTGTTTCGCCAGCGGGAGCGGCTGCTCACCGCCCAGGAGAAAGCGGAGCAGGAGATGCGGGAACTCGAGCAGCGGCTCGGACAGCTGCACGCCCCGCTGCAGGACCGAATCCGCGCCTACGAGCGGCGGATCGAGGAGTTGGAGCGCGAGCTCGCCGACAAGGGCGAGGAAAACCGCCAGCTGATCGGCGCCCGGATCGATGTCGCCCGCCAGCAGCTCCGGATGGAGCGGGAGCGGGGCGGTTTCGGGGCGAACTAAGCGCTGCCCTCAGACCCGCGCCAAAGCGGGGTTACGGCGGCCGTTCTCCTCGACCTTCAAGGCCTCCTCGTAGCAGGTCACCGCCTCGTCGAAGCGTTTCAGGCGGTTGCACACCCCACCCTTCAAGAGATAGGCCAACGTCAGCGCCGGATTCAGCTCGATCGCGCGCTCGTAACACCGGACGGCACCCTCGTCCTGTCGCAGACGCTCCAAGGCCGAGCCCTTTTTGACCCAAGCCTCCGCGTGGTTCGGGTCGAGCTTGAGGATCTCCTCGAGGCAATTGAGGGCCTCCTGGGCCTTGTTCGCCTTGAGCAGACCTTGGGCCTTCGCCAGCAGTACCCCCACCCAAGCGGACTGGTCCGAGGCGCGGCGCGCGGCGTCGGTCTCGGCGACCAAATTAGTGGTGCTCGACACCGGACCGGAGCCAACCGCTGGGGCGGCGGCCTGCTCCAGCACGTTGATGCGGCGTTCAATCCGGTCGACCATCGAGAGGAGCCGCTGGTTGGAAGCGTTCACGACCTGCTCGGCCGGTCCTGGCTCCATCCCCGGGGTAAGCAGGCCACCGGGCTTCGGGGCCGGGAGCTGCGCGCGGGCGAGGGCGGAATCGTGCAGGCGGTTGATGGCCCTCAGCTGCAGCCAAGGGGAGACCAGCACGACCAGCAGACCGGCGCCCGCAATGCCGCCGACCAACCAGAGCAGCGTTCGGTAATTGCGCTCCATCTCCAGCCGTTCCCGCTCCCGCTCCGCCTGGGTGCGCTGGAGTTCCGCCCGCTGGGCGGCGCGTTCCGTCTCGATCGCGGAACGGAGGCCCTCGAGCTTCGCGTTGAGCGCCTCGGCCTCCTGCCGGGACTTGGCCTCGGCCTCGAGCCGCGCGTTCACCGTCGCCAGCTGGGCCGCGTGCAACTGCTCGCGCGTCAGCAACAGAGACTTGAGCAGTTCCGCCGCGGAAATCTCTTCCGACCCGGAAGAGCGGACCGGGGCGGGATTGGCGGCGTACACCGCGAGGCCAAGGATCGCCAGCGCCAGCAGCAAACGGAAACGGCGGGGCGAGGGCGCGGGGGACAAGGGCTTCATCGCGTGCGGGCGACCGTGCGGTCCGCGAACGGGGGTGTCAAGGGGCGCTCCCGGTCGCGGCGGCGGCGCGCGCCGCGGGACCCACGTCCTCGGGCCGCAGCGGTCGCGCGGAGACCGGTGCCGAGCTGACCTCGTCCGCCCCCGCGTCCGGCCGGTCCCCGCGGGGCTGGCCGTCGAGATCGACTTGGACGAAGGGGAAGTCGCGGCTGCCCGCGTCGAGGAGCGGACTGCTCGGGGAAGGCCGCTGGAGGCCGTCGGCGGCCGGCTGCAGCTGGAGGTTACCGCGGGTGAATCCTTCCGGCGGCATCTGTCCGGGGCTCACGCGGGGACCGAGAAAGTTACCCTTCCATACGGCCCCGGTGAAGGGCCCGTCGATCCGGGCGACGGTGGTGCCGCCGTGGAAAACGTTGTGCGCGACCGTGATGTTGCGCGCGCCGAGGCGCTCGCCCGTGGCCCGGGCAAGCTGGAGGTGCGTGCGGTTGTCGACGAAGGTATTGAAGACGATCGCGCAGTCGTCGGGCCGGTCCATCGCGGCGGCCGGCGCGCCGGGGCCGGCGGACTCGACGGTGCCGTTGCCGAGAGCGATTCCGGCGTAGTTCGATTCGAAGTAGTTGCCGTGGATGCGGTGGCGGTCACCAAAGATCCGGAGTCCCTCGGTGCCCCGGAGAAAGTTGCCGTAGACCTCCACCTCGTTGCCGTGTCGGAGGTCGACTTGGGCGGTGGGGCTCTCGGCGAACGTATTATGCCGGTAGACGTTGCCGGACGAGCGGTTGGAGACGAGCCGGGTCTCGCCGCGGGCCCGGAGGAAGAGGTTGTGCTCGACCAGCGCGCGGCCAACCGAAGGCCCGGTGACGCTCAGGCCCAGCCGGAGCATCTCGGAGATACTGCCGAGGGGGGCGGCGAAGTCGCGGAACAGGTTGTGGTGGATCCAAGTCCGGCGCGCCACCTGCTGCCCCGCGCCCGCCACCGCGAGCATCGCCCCGGAGGTGGTTTTGTCCGCGAACTCATTGTGGTCTACCTCGACGTCATCCCCGGAGATGGAGAGCATCACCCCATCACCCTGGCAGCGGAACTGGTTTCGCGTGATCCGAATGTGGCGGGCGCCCGCCGCGACCGTAAAGCGGCCGGCCGCGTGGGTGAGGCGAAAGCCGCGGATCACGACATGCTCGGCGGATTCACCAATGGCGATCCCGTGGCTACCGGCCAGCTCCGCGCCGCCAAGATTCTCGGCCTCGATCACCAAGGGGCGCTCCGCGGTCCCACCGGAGCGCACCGAGAGGGTAGCGTCGAGCTGATGCACGCCATCACGGAGCTGGATGCGGTCGCCCGGGACCGCGCGGCGGAGCGCTTCGCGGAGGGCGGCGGGCGAATCCACCCGATGCTTCTGCTCCGCGGCGCCGAGGAGGCCGGGCAGGACGAGGGCGAGCAGGAGACGCGACGAGAGGAGGGCCATAGGAAGGAGCGCGACGGGAAAGGGACACGAAACGCGCCCGACCTCCCCACCGGCGCCCGCAGCCAATCGGGGCGCCGCCGGACTTGTCAACCCGCGCACCGCCGTGCGCAAAGGGCTTGTGCGGCCCGCGGCGGCCGCGCTTGCTCTCCTCGGCCTGCGGCCGCCGCGCCGCCCAACCCCTATGCCCGCGACTCACCCCTGCTCTGCCCTGCCCCGCCTCGCCCCAGTGTTGCGTTGGTTGCTCTCTACCTTGCTGCCCGCCGTGCTGCTCGCGGTGAGCGCCCTCGCCCAGCCGGCGACCGGGTCGATCGAAGGCCGCGTTGTGAACGCGCGCACCGGGGAATTCCTCGAGGGCGCGCGCGTCCGACTCGGTACGGGTGGCGTGGAGGCGTTCTCCGATGCGGGCGGCTTCTACCAGCTAGCGCCCGTACCGGCCGGCCCCGCGCAGGTCGCGGTCTTCTACACCGGTCTACCGGCGATCACCCTGCAGGTGCAGGTGACTGGGGGCCAGCCCGCCCGGCTCGACGTCTCCCTCGGCGGGAGCGCGGTGCAGTTGGACGCGTTCCGGGTGGCGACCAGCCGGGAGATGGACGCCTCCGCGCTCGCCATCAACGAGCAGCGCTTCGCCTCGAACATCAAGAACGTGCTCTCGACGGAGGAGTTCGGCAACGTGGCCGAGGGCAACGTGGCCGAGTTCCTGAAATTCCTGCCGGGCGTCACCATCGATTACACCGGGGGCAACGCCCGCGAAATCTCGATCAACGGCGTGCCCGCGGACAACGTGCCGGTCACGCTCGACGGTTTCAGCATCGCCTCGGCGCCGGGCGCGGCCACGGGACGGAGCGTGCAGTCAGATATGATCTCGATCAACAACCTCTCGCGCATCGAGGTCGCGTACTCCCCTACCCCCGAGTCACAAGGCTCGGCCCTCGCCGGCTCGGTGAATATGGTGCCCCGCAGCGCGTTTGAACGCGCCCGGCCCGTCCTGAACGCGAGCGTGTACGTGATCCTGCGGGACAACGCCCGCGACTTCCACCAGGTGCCCGGGCCCAAGCCCAGCCCCACGCGCAACGTGCATCCGGGCTTCGACTTCTCGTACGTGGCCCCGGTCAATTCCCGCTTCGGCTACACCCTCTCCGCGGGCACCTCGACCAACTACTCGCCCCAGGACAACTCGACGATGACCTGGCGCGGCGTCCAGTCCGCCACCAACGGTACTACCTTCCCGCATACGACCGCGGGCAACCCCTACCTGTCGCAATACCTCGTCCAAGACGCGCCGAAGGTCACCACCCGTCGCTCGGTCGGGTTCAGCCTCGATTACAAGTTCACCCCGCGTGACCGCGTCACCTTCGGCTTCCAGTACTCCTCGTTCGACGGGCAGTACATCGTCTCGAACGTGACCTTCAACGTCGGCGCGGTCGCCCCGGGCGCCTTTAGCGTGGACGCGGTGCGCGGCACGCCCGGTGCCGGCGTGCTGACCTCGGCGCACCAAGAGCGGAACCGCTTCAACCGGACCCGGATGCCGACGATCGTCTGGCGCCACGATGGGCCCGTCTGGCGCGGCGACCTCGGCTTCGGCTATTCGCTGCAGGATGACGGCAACCCCGATCTCCGGCAGGGCTATTTCCGCAACGTCACCCTGCAGCGCTCCAACGTGACGATCGACTTCAGCCGCATTTTCTACCTGCGGCCGGGCGAGATCGCGGTCCGCGACGGCGCGACCGGCCAGCCAGTGGACCCTTACGCGTTGGGAACCTACGCCCTCGTTTCGACTACGACGCAGGATGACGTGAACCTCGATCGCCAGCGTTCGGCCTACGGCAGCCTGCGGCGCGCCTTCGGCACGCGCCTGCCGTTCGCTCTGAAGGCAGGTTTCGACCTGCGCCAGAGCATGCGAGACCTCCGGGGCGGCACGGGAACCTTCAACTACTTGGGCCGCGACGGCCGCGGCAGCACGGGCCCGGGCGGCGATGATTCCCCGCTGCCGTTCTTCGATCCCATCTACTCGCAGCGCATCTTGCCCTTTGGTTTTCCGCGGCTCGAAACCCCGAGCAACCGCAAGGTGTACGAGCACTGGGTCGCCAACCCCGGCCAGTACACCCAGAACGCCAATACCTCGTACCGGAACCAGGTCGCGGCCTCGCGGCGCTCCGAGGAGCTGATCTCCTCCCTTTACCTGCGCGGCGACCTCGGCCTGCTCCAGAACCGGCTCAAGCTGGTGGGCGGCCTGCGGGCGGAACAGACCAATGTGACCGGCGAGGGTCCCCTGAGCGACCCGACCCTGAACTACCAGCGAGACAGCCGCGGCCAGATCCTGCGCGGCGCCAACGGCACGCCTCTGCTGATCGTGCCGACGACCAATGCCCTTGGGGTCTCCCAGCTGACCTACCTCGACCGCGGCGCGCGGACGGAGAAGGAGTACCTGCGCTATTTCCCCAGCCTCAACGCGAGCTACAACCTCCAAGAGAACTTGATCGCCCGCGCCTCCTATTACCACTCGGTCGGCCGGCCCAACTTCATCCAGTACTCGGGCGGCTTCACCCTGCCCGACACCAGCAACCCGCCGTCCGCCGGCAACCGGATCACCCTCAACAACGCCGCGATCAAGGCCTGGAGCGCGCGCACCGTAAACGTGCGGCTGGAACGTTACTTCGAGGGTGTGGGGCAGATCTCCCTCGGGGCCTTCCGCCGCACCATCGATGATTTCTTCGGCGCGACGGTCTTCGCCCCGACGCCGGAGTTCCTCGCCCTCTACGGCCTCGATCCCTCCGAGTACGGGACGTACGACGTCGCAACCCAGTACAACGTGCCCGGCGTGGTGCGCACGGAGGGCCTCGACTTCAGCTACAAGCAGGCCCTGACGTTCCTGCCGCCGTGGGCGCGCGGGGTGCAGGTGTTCGTCAACGGCAGCGCGCAGCGGGTGCTGGGGGATGAGACCATCTCCTTCGCCGGCTTTGTGCCCCGCAGCGCCAGCTGGGGCGTGAGCCTCACCCGGCCCCGCTACAACGTGCGGGTGAACTGGAACTACCGCGGATTGTCCCGGAACAACCGCGTCAACGGCGCGAGCATCGAGCCGGGCACGTTTAACTGGACGTCCAAGCGGCTCTACGTCGACGTCGTGGGCGAGGTCCTGCTGCGGGGCCGGATCTCGCTCTTCTACAATTTCCGGAATACTGGCAACGCAACCGAGGACGTGAAGATCTACGGGCCCAGCACGCCGTCCGTGGCGCGGTTCCGGCAACGGATCGACTACGCGTCGCTCTGGACGGTCGGTCTCAAGGGCACTTTCTGAGTCGGCCGCACGCCGGCGCGGCTTGCGCCGCCCCGGCCGGATGCGTAACGACGCGCGTGCCCAATTCCGCCCTGCCCGCCCCGATCGCCGCGCTCCCCGGCCGAACCCCGGCCCTCGTCGACCAGCTCGAGCGCTGGGCGAACGTCAACTCCGGCTCCGGCCACCGTCCCGGGCTCGACCGGATGCGCGCCGTGCTCCGTGCCGACTTTGCCGCCGCGTTCCCGGCTGCCCTCATCGATGAACCGCCCTGCCCCGGCACCGCGGCGGCCTTACGCCTGCGCCTGCGGCCGGAGGCGCCCGTGCAGGTGCTGTTGAGTGGGCACTTCGACACGGTCTACGAGGCCGATGACCCGTTTCAAACCTGCACCCGTCCCGACGCCACCACGCTCCGCGGGCCTGGCGTGATCGATATGAAGGGCGGGATTTTGGTGATGCTCGCCGCGCTCTCCGCGCTGGAGGCGTCGAGCCCCGGCGACCGCCTCGGCTGGGAGGTGCTGATCACCCCGGACGAGGAAACTGGTTCCCACGGCAGCCGGGCGCTGTTCACCGCGGCGGCCGCGCGGCACCAACTCGGCCTCGTCTTCGAACCCGCCCGCGTGAACGGCGACCTCGTGAAGTCGCGCAAGGGCACCGGCGGGATGAAGGCCACCGCGCACGGCCGCGCGGCCCACGCGGCGAAGGTCCCGAACGACGGCCGCAACGCGATCCTCGCCCTCGCCGAATTCCTCCTGGCCGCCAGTCGGATCCCCGCCGAACTGCCCGGGGTGCTGGTTAACGTCGCCAATATCCGGGGCGGCGGTCCCGCGACGAACGTGGTGCCCGACCAAGCCGTAGCCGAGCTCGACCTGCGCGTCACCACCGCCGCCGATCGCGACGCCCTCCTGGGCCGCCTCGGAGAGCTCGCGGGCGAGATCAACCGAAGAGAGGGCCTCCGGCTGGAGCTAGCCGGCGGATTCAACCGCCCGCCCAAGGAGTGCGGGCCGCGCGAGGAACGCGCGTTCGCCGCCTGGCGCGCCGCGGCCGGCGATATCGGGCTGGCGCCCTTCGATTGGGTGCACACCGGCGGCGCCTCCGACGGGAACTTTCTCTCCGCCGACGGCCTCCCGAACCTCGACGGCCTCGGGCCCATCGGCGACCACCTGCACAGCAGCCGGGAATTCATCCGCACCGACACGATCGCCCCGCGGGCCCAGGTCGCCGCGCTCTTCCTGCTGCGGCTCGCGCGCGGCGAGGCAACGCTCGGCTGAGCCGCGCCAGCTTCCCGGAGATCAGTCCGCGCGGCTTGCCGGCCGGGGGGGCTCGAGGCGCAGGAGCAGCACCGCTCCCGCCGCTAAAGCCGCGCTCAGCAGGACGAACCAGTCGCCCCACGTGACGTAGGGCGTGGAGCGTCCGATCCACCGCGGGTCCCGCGTAATCTCGAGCGTCCGGAAGCCGCGGAAATACAGGCTGCCGGCCTCGTCCGTGAGCCGGGCGCGGATCACCCCGAACTCGTCGATCCAACCGCTCCAGCCGGCGTTGCCGCACCGCAGCACGGGCCGTCGCGTCTCGACCGCCCGGAGCACCGCGTGCGCCGCGTGCTGTTCCGCCGCACCGCCCTCGCCGAACCAGCCATTATTGGTGAGGACCACCAGCAGGTCCGAGCCGCCGAGGACGCTGCCGCGCGCCAGCCCCGGGAAGATATCCTCGTAACAGATGAGCGGCCCGGCGGCCAACGCCGTGCCGGCCACGGGCGTCAGCAAGGGCGAGGAGGTCTCCCCCGGCTCGAAGTCACCCCCGATGGGGACAAACTTCCCGATCCAGCCAATCAACGGGCGGAGGGGAACATATTCCCCGAAGGGCACGAGCCGCCGCTTCACGTAATAGTTCGGCGCCACGCCTTCGGCGGGGGTCACCAGAAACGCCCCGTTGCGCCACGCTTCGCCCGGCTGGCCGGGTTGTTCGATCGCGATGGAGCCAAGCACCAGCGGCGCCCGGGCCTCCTTGGCCAGCGCCTCGACCCAGGCCCGCACCGTCTCGTCCCCGCGGACGGCGAGCGGCGTCACCGCCTCCGGCCACAAGATCAGGTCGGGCCGGCTGGCGGCGGCCTCAAGGGTGACGCGGCGCAGCACCTCGAGGATGGCGGGCGCGCGCTGCGGGTCCCACTTGATCTCCTGCGCGATCTTCGGCTGCACTATCGCGACGCGCCCGACGGGCACGACCTGGCCGCGGCGGTTGAAGGCCTCGGTGACGTGGAGGGAGACGCAGGTGAGGAGAAGGAACAGGGCGAGGAAGAACTCCTGGCTCCGCTTGTTGATGCCGGTCGCGCGCTCCCGGAAGAGCCGGTGGGCGTAAGCGGCGAAGCCGAGGTTCATCATCACGAGGACGAAGGAGATCCCGTAGGCGCCGGTGTACGGTGCCACTTGGAGGATACTCACCCGCTCCCATTGGCTAGCGGAGAGCGGTAGCCACGGGAAACCGCCGAGCAGCCAGGAGCGCGTCCATTCTACCACCACCCAGGCGCCCGCGAGGCCGAGCACCGCGAGCAAACGCACCGGGGCGCTCTGGCCCGGCAGACGCGGCATCACCCAGCGCACCGCCCCGAACCAGACCCCAACCCAGGCCCCGATAAAAGGCCCCAGCAGCAGCAGGCCGAGCCAGGTGACGTGGTGCAGCCAGCCCAGGAGGACCGTCCACGCGACCGCTTGAGCGGCCAGTAAGGTGCCGAGGTAAAGTCGCCACGCCGGGCGGTGGTAGGCCCAGAAGACCGCCGGGATCAGCAGCGCGTAGGCGGCCTCCGGCACTCGGAAAGGGGGAAAGGCGACCACCGTGAGGATGACCGTCGAGACCAGCACGGTGGCCGCCGCCCAACCCGCGCGGCGGCGCTGGGTTCTGGGTGCGGCATCCGGCGGAGGAGGGAACGCGGGCGTATCCAAGGTGGCATCCAGCAAGCGGGATCCCTCCGGCCCCGGCAAGCCGCCGCTGGCCGGACAGGCGGTGCGGTTCGGATTGCACCGCAGCCGCACGGGGAGAAGGCTCCGCGGCGAACTCACCCAGTCACCGATGCGCCCCCGCCTTGCCCTCTTGCTTCTGACCTCCTTAGCGGCCGCGACCGGCGCCACGCCGCCCGTACCAGCGCCCGCCCCGGCCGTGAATCCCCTCGTGTCGCGGATCGCCCTCGGTTCCTGCCTGAAGCAGGACCGGCCCGCGCCCGTGCTGCAGATGGTGCGCGAGCTCCAGCCGGAGCTCTTCATCTGGCTCGGGGACAATGTCTACGGGGACACGCAGGATATGACCGTCCTCGAGACCAAGTACCGGCAAGTCGCGGCCAAGCCCTCGTTCGCGGCCCTCCGCGCCGAGGTGCCGATGATCGCGACCTGGGACGACCACGATTACGGCGTCAACGACGGCGGACGCGAATACCCGATGAAGGAGGCCTCCAAGGAAGTATTTCTGCGCTTCTGGCAGGAACCGGCCGACAGCCCTCGCCGCGCCCGGCCCGGCATCCACACTAGCTATCGCTTCGCCGATCCCGCGGGCAAACGCACGCTGCAGGTCATCCTCCTCGACACGCGCACCTTTCGCAGCCCCCTCACGCGCAACACGACCTCCTCCTACAAGAACGACTACCGGCCCGACTCCAACCCGGAGAACACCTTCCTCGGCGCCGAACAGTGGGCGTGGCTGCGCGAGCGACTGCAGGAGCCGGCCGATCTGCGGCTGATCGGGACCAGTATCCAGTTCGGCCACGAGTACAACGGCTGGGAGTCGTGGACCAACTTCCCCGCGGAGGTTGACCGGATGGTCGAGCTGATCGTCAACACGCGCGCGGAGGGCGTCGTGTTCCTCTCCGGTGACGTGCACTGGGGCGAAATCTCGGTGCTGAAGGCGCCGAAGTGCTACCCGTTGCACGACCTCACCGCGAGCGGGATCAATTCCGAGTGGGATAATGTGGAGCCCAACCGCAACCGGATCGGGCAGGCGTGCATGGACCACCACTTCGGCTGGATCGAGATCGACTGGCAGTCGGCGGATCCGCGGGTGGCCCTGCAAGTGCGCGACGGCACGGGCCGCGTCCGCGCGAAAACGTCCGTTCGCCTCAGCCAGCTGCGGTTCCCGGCCGCCGCCGCCCGCTAGACCTTGCGCGGGGCCGGTCGGCGGCCCCAGCGCTGGAGCATCACGCGCAGGTCATCGAGGCGGAAAGGCTTTGCGACGTAGTCGTCCATCCCGGCCTCGAGGCACCGCTCCCGTTCGCCCTGCATCGCGTTGCCGGTGATGGCGACCAGCCGCGGCCGGCCCGCGGGCTGCGTAGCCCAGCGCTCCCGCACCCGGCGCGCCACGTCGTAGCCGTCCATCTCGGGCATCCGGATATCGAGGAAGATCAGGTCGTAGACCTTCACCTCGAGCGCGCGGAGCACCTCGAGGCCGTTGGCGACCACGTCGGCGGCGTACCCCATCCGGTTTAGCATCATCACCACGACCATCTGGTTGACCGTGTTGTCGTCCGCCACGAGCACGCGCAGCGGCAATTGAGCCGCGAGGGGACGGGACGGACGGCTGGTAGCGCCGGTGCTGCCCGCCGGAAGGGCTCGCTCGGAGAGCAACTGCAGCAGGCACTCGTAGAGGATCGCCGGGCGCACCGGCCGGACGAGGAAGACCTCGCTGCCGCCAGAACCAGGCTCGCCCGGGCGGGGATGACGCGCGAGCGACAGGAGGACGGGCGGGACCGCGGCCGCACCTGCGCGCAGGCGAGCCAGACCGGCGGCAGGATCCGCACCGAGCAGCTCACCGTCGATCACCACCGCCTCGGGCGCGTTGCCTCCCGCTGGGGTGAGCAGGCCCGCGACCTCCTCCAGACTGGCAGCTTCCTGCACCTCCGCCTGCCAGATGCCCGCGCATTCGCGGACTAGGCGACGCTGGGCCGGGTTGTCATCGACCACCAAAATCCGCCGGCCCCGCAACAGATCGGACGCGGTCTGCCAGACCGGCCGCTGCAGCTCGCCGAGGCGTACCTGGACGTGGAAGAAGAACGTCGAGCCCCGGCCCTCTACGCTGTCGAACCCAATCCCCCCGCCGAGCAGCTCCGCGAGACGCTTGCAGATCGCGAGGCCCAGGCCGGTGCCTCCGTACTGCCGGGTCGTGGAGCTATCGACTTGGGAAAACGAACGGAAGAGGCGATCCCGCTTGTCGGTGGGCACTCCGATCCCGGTGTCGTGGACCGCGAAGTGCAGCGTGGCCCCGCCGGGGGCGGGTCCCGGTTCTGCCCGCGCCTCGACCACGACTTGGCCGCGCGCGGTGAACTTCACCGCGTTGACCGCTAGGTTAACCAGAATCTGGCGGAGGCGGGTGCCATCGCCGATGACCGTCTCCGGGGTGCCCGGGGCGATGAGCACGACCAGGTCGAGCCCCTTCTCCGCGGCGCGCGGGGCGACCAGCTCGCAGGCGTCTTCGACGCACTGCCGAAGGTCGTAGGGATGCTGCTCCACCTCGACGCGGCCCGCCTCGATCTTCGAGAAGTCGAGGATGTCGTTGATGATCGTGAGGAGGCTCTCGCCGCAGCTGCGGATCGTTTCCACGCAGGTGCGTTGGTCGCCGGTGAGGGGGGTCTCCAGCAGAAGCGCGGTCATCCCGATCACCCCGTTCATCGGGGTGCGGATCTCGTGGCTCATATTGGCGAGGAACTCGGACTTCGCGCGGGTGGCTTCCTCGAGCCGGGCATTGAGCGCGAGGAGATCCGCGTTGCGGGCGGCGAGCTCCTGCTCGCTCTCGCGGAGGGCCTCAAAGGCCTCGTCGCGCTGGCGACGGCTGATGCAGGCGCCGGAGTGGTGCTTCACGCGCGCGACCAACTCGACCTTGTTGGGCAGCTTGACCAGGTAGTCGCTCGCCCCGAGCTCAAAGGCGAGGGCCTTGCTGCGGGCGTCCTCCTTGGCGGAAACCACGATCACGGGAACCCCGCGCAGGGTCTCCTCCGCCCGGTAGAGCCGGAGCAGTTCAAGGCCGTCAACCTCGGGCATCAGCAAATCCTGCAGGATGACCGTGGGATCGATCCGCCGGGCCTCCGCCAACGCCTGCCGTGAATCTTGGCAGAAGTGAAATTCCAAGTCGGGCAGATCCGCGAGGGCCGCCCGGACGGCGGCGGCCACCAAGGCCTCGTCATCGACCAGCAGGACCTTGGTCGGATGGCGGAAGGGCGGACGCGACGGCATCCCGTTCCCGTAGGGGAGCCCGGTCCGGTTGGCAATGCCGGGGCCGCGGGCCGGCTCAGGCGACGGCGGCGCGACCCTGCCGGAGGCGGTCGACGAAGACCGCGACGATAATGACTAGCCCGATGATGATTTCCTGAAAATACGTCGGCCAGCCCATCTGCTGGGATCCGTTGCGGAGGACGGCCATAATCAGCGCGCCGATCATCGAGCCGAGCACCGTACCCACGCCCCCGCTGAGGCTCGCGCCGCCGATGATCACCGCCGCGATGATATCCAGCTCGAGTCCTACAGCCACCGTCGGGTCGCCCTGTCGCAGCCGAGCCAGCTGGAAGACCCCCGCCGCGCCGAACGTAGCGCCGGCCACGGCGTAGATCGCCACCTTGAGCCGGGCGGTCTCCACCCCACAGAGGCGCGCCGCGGCCTCGTTCGAGCCCAGCGCAAAGACGTGCCGGCCGAAGACGGTGCGCCGAAGTACCGCTGCCATCGCCACCGCGAGTCCCGCCGCGACCCAGACTCCCGCCGGCAAGGCGTAGCCGAACGGGTCGGCCGTGGTCATCCAGCCGTTGAGCGGGGAGGACTCATAATTGACCGTCTGGTTATCCGCGAGCCACTTGGCGCCCCCGCGGGCCACGCCAAGGGTGCCGAGGGTAATGATGAAGGGCACGACCCGTAGCAACGCGATCGAGAGGCCGTTGATGAGGCCGAGGCAGGCGCCGGCGCCCACGATCGCGAGGACCACGGGGACGGGACCCCAGCCGCGCTGCAGCAGAAGGGCCCCGACGACGCTGGTGCAAGCGATGCTGGAGCCCACGGAGAGGTCGATGCCACCGCTGACAATGATGAGGGTCATTCCCAAGGCCCCGATGGCCACGATGACCGTCTGGGTGAGGACGATCTTGAGGTTGGCGTAGGACAGGAAGTGCTCGCGGGTCTCCGCGGGGAGCGCGAAGAGCGCGGTGACCAGCAAGAGGCCGAGGAAGGGACCGAGGCGGGCCAGCAGGGCGGGCAGGCGGGGGTTCATCAGGAAGAGGGGGCGGCGGCGCCGGTCGCCACGCGCAGCAGTTCCGCCTCGGTCCAGGCGGCGCGGGGGCGCACCGCGACTAGGGCGCCCCGGCACATCACGCCGATCGTGTCGCAGAGTCCGAGCAGCTCGGGCAGTTGGCTGCTGGCGACGACCACGGCCTTTCCGGCCGCGGCGAGCTCGCCGATCAGGGTGTAGATTTCGGCCTTGCTGCCCACGTCGATGCCGCGCGTGGGCTCGTCGAGGAGCAGAATACGCGCCGGGTGCTCGAGCAGCCGCGCGAGGGCCACCTTCTGCTGATTGCCGCCGGACAACTGGCCTACCGGCTGGCCCGGCCCGTGGCAGCGGATCCGGAGGGCCTGAATCCAGCGCGCGGCCGCCGCCGTCTGGCGCCCGGAGTCGATCCAGCCGGCGCGGCTGAAGGCACCCAGCTTAGTGAGCGTAAGGTTATCGCCGAGCGGCTGAGAGAGCAGCAGGCCCTCCTCCTTGCGATCCTCGCTGAGGAAACCCACTCCCTGTGCCCAGCAGCCGCGCGGCCGGGCCGCCGCGTCCTCCCCGCTGAACCGCACCCCGCCCGCCCTCCTCGGATCCAGCCCAAACACCGCGCGCAGCAGTTCCGTGCGCCCGGCGCCGACCAAGCCCGCCAGACCAAAAATCTCCCCCGCGCGCACCACGCAGTCCGCCCCGCGCAGGCGCGTCCCGCCCGCCAGCGCTCGCACTTCGAGCAACGGCGCCCCCGGCGCCCGCGCATTCCGGGGATACAGGTCGCGCACTTCTCGGCCCGTCATCAGCGTGACCAGCGCGTCTGGCGTGGTCTCTGCCATCCGGCCTGAACCGACCGAAGCGCCGTCCTTGAGCACGGTGTAGCGGTCGCAGAGGCGCCGGCACTCCTCGAGAAAGTGGCTGATGTAGATGATGCTAACGCCCTGGTCCCGCAGGCGGGCGATCACCGCAAACAACCGTTCGGTGTCCGCCCCCGTTAGGCTGCTCGTAGGCTCGTCCAAAATTAGCACCCGCGGCCGGCCGACGAGGGCACGCGCGATCTCGATGATCTGGCGCTCCGCGATGCCAAAGGCGCCGGCGGGGCGCTCCAGATCGAGTTCCCCGTGGCCCAACTGGGCGAGCGCGTCCCGGGCGGCGACGCGCGCGGCGGCGACGTCGATCCAGCCGGCGCGGGCCGGCTCAAGACCGAGCAGGATGTTCTCCCGGACCGAAAGATGCGGCGCGAGGGTGAGTTCTTGGTAAATCATCGCCACCCCGCGGCGGCGCGCGTCGGGCGGACCGGCGGGGCGGTAGGGCCGGCCCGCGAGCGCCATCTCCCCGGCGTCTGCGAGGTGCGCCCCGCTGAGCACCTTCATCAGCGTGCTCTTGCCCGCGCCGTTCTCGCCGATCAACGCGTGCACCTCCCCGGGCGCGACCGTGAGCGAGACCCCGCGCAGCGCCTCGGTGGCCCCGAAGCGCTTGCGGATCCCGCGGAGCTCGAGCGCGGGGGGGACGCTCATCACTTCAGGTACTGGTCGAGCGGCGGGCGGACAAACTCCGCCAGTTCCGGGGCATCGAGGTTGGCGCGGGTCACGAAGCCCACCCCGGTGTCCACCCGGGCCGGTACGGGGCGCCCGCGGAGGACATCGACCATGTGCTTCACGCCGAGGTAACCCATTCGCATCGGGTTCTGGGCCACGAGGCCGTCGATGTGCCCGGAGCGGAGGCCCGCGATCAGGGATTCGCCGGTGTCGAAGGCCACCAGCCGCACCTTGCCAGCGAGGCCGGCGTCGCGCAGGGCGAGCAGCATCCCGACGCCGGTCGACTCGTTGCAGCAGAAGATGCCATTCACCTGCCGGCCGAAGCGGTTGAGCAGGTTCTCGCTGGCCCGCTTAGCCGTGTCGCGCGTGACCCCGCCGTGCTGGTCGGTGGAGAGCAGCTTGATGCCGGGGAAGTCCTTGCGCATCACCTCAAGGAATCCCTCCTCGCGGGCCTCGGTACTGGCGGAACCGACCTGGAGGCGGAGCATAATCACGTTACCCTTGCCCCCGAGCATCCGGCCGAGTTCGCGGGCGGCGATCCGCCCTCCCTCCCGGTTGTCGGTCGCGACGAAGCTAGCCGGGGCCTTGGAATCCAAGTCGGAATCGATCAGCACCACGGGGATCTTAGCGCGGACCGCGGTCTCCACCGGCGCCACCAGCCCGCGGCGGTCGAGCGGGGCGAGCACGAGGCCGCTGAGGCGCTGGCCAATAAAGTTCTCCACCACCTGGATCTGCTGCTCGCGGTCGTCCTCGCGCAGCGGCCCCTTCCAGATCACCTGCAGGTTAACGCCCTCGGCCTTGAGCTCACGCTCGGCCTTGCGCGCGCCGGCGTGAATCGCGTTCCAAAACTCGTGCGTCGTGCCCTTAGGGATCACGGCAATCTTGTAGGCCTCAGCGGCGGCGAGCGGGGCGGCCGCCAGCGCGGCGAGGGCAGTCAACAGGGAGAGTTTCATGCGGCGGTGAGCAGGAGGGGTGGGGTTGTCCGGCGCGCCCGCGGGACGGAGGCCGGGAGGGCCAGCAGGTTGGGCCGCGGGTCGGGTCGGCGTCAAGGCGCCCGCCCGCGAAATCGCGCCGCGAGCGAGAAAAAGCTTGGCCCCGGGCGAAGCGCGCCGTCATTCACTCGGCCGATGCTGTCCCTGAAGAAACTGCTGGGTAAGGAGGAGAAGTTCTTCGACCTGCTGGAGGCGGGCGCCGAAGAGGCCAAGGTGAGCGTGACGCTGTTCGGCGCCGCGCTGCGCAAGCTGTCCGCGGGCAGCAACCCCGCCGACCTCCCGCTGGACGAGTTCATCCAGGCCCGACGCAAGGAGAAGCGGATTCGGGACCAAATGACGGAGGAGCTCAGCCGGACGTTCGTGACGCCGCTGGAGCGAGAGGACATCGAGGAGCTTTCGTTCGCGCTCTACCGGGTGCCGAAGCAGGTGGAGAAGATCGCTGAGCGGCTGTCGATTTACCCCGGGCGCATCCCGTATGCGGCCTTTGAGCGCCAGGCCCAGCTGATGACGCAGGCGGCCGAGGCGCTGGTGTTTATGGTGAAGCAGCTGCGCGGCGGCACCAATGTGGAGCGCATCCGCGACGCCAACTATCGGCTCCAGCATGCGGAGGGCGAGGCAGACAAGGTGATGCTGCAACTGCTGCGCGAACTCTATCAGGGGCCGTACGACGCCAAGGAGCTCGTGATTCTGCAGAACCTCTTCGAGATGGTGGAGCAGGCGATCGACCGCTGCCGCAACGCGGGCAACATCGTCGTGCAGATCGTCCTGAAGCACTCCTGAGCCCGCCCGGACGGACCCCGCCCGCGCCATGACGCTCTTCCTGCTGGTCCTGCTCGCCGCGCTGACGTTCGAGTACATCAACGGCTTCCACGACACCGCCAACGCGATCGCGACCGTCGTATCGACCAAGGTGCTCACCCCGCGGGCCGCCGTGATGTGGGCAGCCTTCTGGAACCTGATCGGTGCCTTGGTGGGCACGGCGGTCGCCAAGACGATCAGCGGCGGCCTCGTGGACGCCTCGGCGGTGACGATGACGACCGTGCTGGCCGCCCTGCTCGCCGCGATCATCTGGAACCTATTTACTTGGTGGCTCGGGCTGCCCTCGAGTTCCAGCCACGCGCTGATCGGCGGGCTGTGCGGCGCCGCGCTCGCCACCGCGGCCGGCAAGTGGGAGGTGCTCATCTGGCACGCGCAGGACGCCAAGGGAAAATCGATGGGGCTGTGGCCGAAGGTGGTGTTGCCGATGTTCACCTCGCCCCTCATCGGGCTGTTCGGGGGCGCACTGTTGATGGGGCTGCTGCTCATCGTGCTCCGGCGAATGACGCCGCGCAGGGTGGGGCTGATCTTCGGCAAAGCGCAGCTGGTCAGCGCCGGGTTTATGGGCTTCAGCCACGGCTCGAACGACGCGCAGAAGGCGATGGGCATCATCACGCTCGCGCTGTTCACGGGCACCTCCACCGGGGTGTTCGCGGACTTGCCGGAATGGGCCGGCTTCCTCCGGGTGAGCGAGTTCAAGGACATCCCGTTTTGGGTCGTGATCGTCTGCGCGATCACGATGGCCGCCGGGACCGCCGCCGGAGGCTGGCGCATCATCCGCACGATGGGACACAAGATGGTGAAAATGCAGCCCGTCCACGGCTTTGCGGCCGAGACCACCGCCGCCGCCATCCTCTACGGCACCGCCACGCTCGGGGTGCCCGTTTCCACCACCCACGTGATCTCAACCTCAATTATGGGCGTCGGCGCGACGAAGCGCCTCAGCGCCGTCAAGTGGGGTGTGGTCCAGCGCATCCTGTGGGCCTGGGTGCTGACGATCCCCGTCACCGCGGTGCTCGGCTACCTGCTGGAGCGGCTCTTCCTCCGCTTCTGAGCCCAGGCGCGGCCGAGGTTTGCGGTTGTCTCCGCGGCCCGGCCGGCGAGCGTCGGCGGCGGTGAACCAGACCCCGGGACAACCCCCGCGCCGGAAGGCCGCGCCCCGCGCGTGGCCGCTGGCGCTGCTCCTCGCGGCCGCGCCCACCCTGCTCCCCGCCCAGGACGGCCCCCCAGTTGATTTCAGCCGGGCGGAGCGGGGTTGGATCCAGCGGGTGCCTATTTTCTTCCCCCCCACCCCGCCCCCGCTCGGCCGCGCGCTGCCCCCCACCCCGCCCGCCGAGGGTCGCCTCGCCGCCCCACCGGAGCTGGCCGCCCACGTCAACGAGCCGTTCTACCCCCAACTGGCCACCCGCCTGGCCACGCGGAACCTGTCCGACCGCCTGCGCGAGCGCGTCGAGGCATACCGGACGCGCAAGGCCGCACTGAACGA
>CAIOTK010000197.1 GCA_903861185.1 uncultured Opitutia bacterium
AGCTTCGCCTTGGCGGAGGCGTAATCGATCGCGCCGGGGATCCGGCCTTCCTTGAAGGACTCGGTGCCGTTGGCGTCGAGGAGGGTCACGGCCTTGGCGGCCACGGCTTTCTGGAGGTCGGCATGGGATATGTCCGGAACCGTGGAGGACTTGGCGGACGCCGCGCCGGCGAGGCCGAGGGAGAGGAGGAGGACGGTGAGGAGTTTCATACGGGAGAAACGGTAAAAGCCGCGTCCTGTTTCGCAAGTTTCGCTCCCATCCGGAGTCCGGGAACGATCCGCGAAGCCGCCTTGCCGACCGTTCAACCGGCTGAAACCGTCTTCTCGTCGCGCCACTGCGAACGGGTTGATCCCAGCGCGACTCCACCCCCTACCCCCTGAAACACCATGTTGCGCCGATCCCCGGTCAGCTTCGCGCTGCAGTGCCTTACGTTCCTCATCCTCGCCGCCCGCCTCTCGTCCCAGCCCGCCACGGGCACCATCGAGGGCCGCGTGCTCAACACCCGCAACGGCGAGTACCTTGAACGGGCGCGCGTGACCATCGTGGGCACCCGGATCGAGACTTTCACCGACGCTACTGGAGTCTACCGGCTGGACAACGTCCCCGCCGGCACCGCGCAGGTGCGGGCGTTCCACACCGGCCTTGAAGCGCAGGCGCGTCCGGTCGTCGTCGCCGCCGGCGTCACCGTCCAGCAGGACTTCGATCTGCTCGACTCCGGCGTGAAGCCGGTCCCGGCCGCGAAGGACGGTTCTGTGGTTAAACTCGACCAATTCGTCGTCGCCAACTCGCGCGAGATGGACGGTGCGGCCATCGCCATCAACGAGCAGCGTTTCGCCGCCAACATGGTGAACGTCGTGGCCGCCGACGAATTCGGCCATGTCGCGGAGGGCAACGTGGGCGAGTTCCTGAAGTTCCTGCCCGGGATGTCCATCGACTTCGTCGGGGGCGACGCCCGCACCATTTCCATGGGCGGCGTGCCCTCCGGCAACGTCCCGGTGAGCATCGGCGGCTTCAACCTCGCCAGCGCGGCGTCGTCGGGGACCGGGCGAACCGTGGAATTGGAGCAGGTCTCGATCAACAACATCGCCCGCATCGAGGTCTACCACTCTCCCACCGCGGAATCGCCGGGCTCCGCCCTCGCGGGCGGCGTCAACATGGTGCCCCGCGGCGCCTTCGAACGCGCCCGGCCTCAGTTCAGCGGCAACGTCTATTTCCTGTTCCGGGACGCCGAGAAAAGCCTGCGGAAGACGCCCGGGCCCATCCGCGAGGCCACCCGCAAGATCCACCCGGGCTTCGACTTTTCCTGGGTCGTGCCGGTGAACAAACGCTTCGGCTTCACCCTCTCCGGCGGTCACACCTCCCAGTACACCCCGCAGGACTACGTGGTGAACACGTGGCGCGGCGCCGGCAACGCGACCACCGTGGCCGCGACCGCCACCAACGGCTATCCCGCCACCACCCCCGACCACCCCTACCTTTCGAATTTCTCCATCCGCGACGGCACCAAGGTCACCATCCGCTCCTCCGCCGGCGCCACGCTCGACTACAAGATCTCCACCCACAGCCGCCTCGCCTTCTCTTTCCAGTACGCGTTCTTCGACGCGTACTTCAACAACCGCACCCTCGGCTTCAACACCAACCGGGTCTACCCCGGCGACTTCAGCCCCGTGCTCACCAACGGCGCGGCCGGCTTCGGCACCATCACCGTCGGCAACGGCGCGCGCCAGAAGGCCGGCACAACCTACATGCCCGCGCTCCGCTGGATCCACGAGGGCCGGATCTGGAAGATCGACGCCGGGGCCGGCCATTCCCAGGCGAGCAACCACTACCGCGACATCGACAAGGGGTTCTTCAACGGGGCCTCCACGCAGCGCTCCAACGTCACCGTCGCCTTCGAGGACATCTTC
This sequence comes from uncultured Opitutia bacterium, assembly GCA_903861185.1. Taxonomy (GTDB): domain Bacteria; phylum Verrucomicrobiota; class Verrucomicrobiia; order Opitutales; family Opitutaceae; genus ER46. The sequence goes on from CAIOTK010000197.1 coordinate 1,908, forward strand.
TATCTCCGGCCGCGCGTCATCCGCGTCACGGACGGCACCACCGGCGAACCCGTGAACCCGTACCTCCTCGATACCTACGCGTTCACCTCCGCCACCAGTGATTGGTGGGAGTCCCTCGACGTCCAGCGCAGCGTCTTCGGAAACCTGCGACGGGATCTCCTCGTGCGCGAGGTCCCGCTTTCGCTCAAGGCCGGTTTCAACCTCCGCAATTCCATCCGCGACATCCGCGGCGGCGTCACCACGTTCAGCCACGTCGGCCGCGACCGCGTCGCGAGCACCAACGCGAGCCTGCCCACCAGCGATGACGGCGCGGGTTTCGCGGTGGATCCCGTTTTCTCCCAGCGCATGGGACCGTGGGGCTTCCCGCGGATCCAGTACCCCAGCAACTTCACGCTCTGGGAGTACTACAAGGCCAACCCGGGCCATTTCAACATCGACGAGAACACGGTTTACCGGAACACGGTCGGCCGCTCGAAGCGCGCCGAGGAAATCATCTCCGCCGCCTACTTCCGCTTCGACGCCGCGCTTTTCCGGCGCCTGAAGATCGTGGGCGGCATCCGCGCGGAACAGACCAACATCAAGGCGGAGGGCGCGCTCACCGACCCCACCGGGAACTACCAGCGCGACGCCCGCGGGGAGGTCATCCCGCGACGCGATGCCGCCGGTAACATCCTGTACACCGGAACCGGAGCCAACCGCACCCCGCTCCCCGCGCTCCTCGAGCAGCCCACGCTGCCGAACCCCGCCGGGCCCGGGACCATCTCCAACGCGCTCGCCGTCTCGCGGCTGACGTACCTCGATCGTCGCCAGCGCGTGAACAAGGAGTACCTCCGCTGGTTCCCGAACCTGAATGCCAGCTATGATCTGCGCGAGAACCTCATCCTGCGCGGCGCCCTCTACTCGTCCATCGGGCGGCCCGGCTTCGACCAGTACGCCGGCGGCCTCACCCTGCCCGACACCGAGCTGCCGCCCAACACTGGCAGCAACCGGATCGCCGTGAACAACGCCGGCATCAAACCCTGGACGGCCAATTCCGCGATGATCCGGCTGGAATATTACACGCAGGGGATCGGACAGGTCTCACTGAAGGCGTTCCGCCGCGACTTCAGCAACTTCTTCGCCAGCGTCACCTATCCCGTGGCCGGCGAGGAGTTCCTTTCGCTTTACGACCTCGATCCCGAGACCTACGGGGAGTACCCGGTCGCGACGAACTACAACCTGCCCACCCGCGTGCGGATGGAGGGCCTGGAACTCGACTACAAGCAGTCCCTGGGCGCGCTCGCGCCGTGGCTGCGCGGAGCGCAGGTCTTCGCCAACGTCTCCGCGCTGCGCACGCGGGGAGACGCCGCGGCGAATTTCTCCGGTTTCACCCCGCGGACGTACAACTGGGTATTCAGCTACTCCCGCCCAAAGTACACCCTGCGCGCCAACTGGAACTACCGCGGCCGCTCCCGGCTCGGCCAGCTCTCCGGCGCGAGCGTGGAACCGGGCTCCTTCGACTGGCGGAGTAAGCGCCTCTACGTCGATCTCAGCGCCGAATACATGTTCCACCGGCGCATCGGCCTCTTCGGCTCGATGCGCAACGTGCTCGACGCGACCGAGGACGTGGAACGCCACGGGCCGAGCACCCCGGCCCACGCCCAGTTCCGCCAGCGGGAGGATTTCGGCTCCCTCTGGACCGTCGGCCTCAAGGGCACGTTCTGAACCACCCCCGCGGTTGCGCCCGCGCGGGATCGCGGTTTCGTCGGAACCGTCGTCCCGCATGCGCCACTTGCTCTTCGTCTGCTCCGGCAACTTCTACCGGTCCCGGTTCGCGGAGGCGGTGTTCAATTTCCAC
>CAIOTK010000198.1 GCA_903861185.1 uncultured Opitutia bacterium
GCGTTGATGACCGAGGGCGAATTGCGCGGGCTCACCCGGCGGGTCTTGCTCCCGCCGTGGTGGAAGATCGCGTCGATTAGGTTCTCGCTGGTCTCGTTCACGGACGGGCCCACGACCTGCATCCCGGTGAGGCGCGCGCTGTAGACGCCCTGCGAACCGGAGACGTCGTTGCTGTCGCGCAGGACCGCCGAGGTGCGGGAGTCCTGGTTGGCCAGCTTGCGGAAGGGGAAGTCCGCGGCGGTGAGCTGGTGCACGGGCGTGCCGACCTGGAAGGTCCGGTCGGAAGCGGGCTTGCCGGTGCCGTCGGTGACCAGCAGGCCGGGATTGAGCTGGGCGCGGGAGCGATTGTCCGCGCCGGCGTGGAAGTGGCAGCTGGCGCAGGCCATCCGGCCGTCGCTGCCGACCTGCATATCCCAGAAGAGCGCCTTGCCGAGCACGAGGACGGCGGCGGGATCGGCGATGAAGTCCGCGAGCGCGTAGGGGCGCGGGACGGCCGCGCGGCGCAGGGAGAGCGTCACCGGATCGAACGGCTCGTCGCGGACGAACACCTCATCGGTGGGCGCGACGAACCCCGCCGTGCCACCCGCGTTGGGCGTCGCGGGTGGGGTGGTTTGAGCGAGCAAAGCCGGCGCCAGAGCGACGCTGGCTAGACAGAGACGGGCGAATGGTTTCATAGGGATCCCCCCGCCCTAGCGGTTTATGTGCCACCTTTGTAGAACTTACATAAAGACATATTGTATAACGGATTATAGTTTTGGACACTGTTGGGAGCCTCGGTTCGGGGGTGCGGCAGGGGCGCGGTGCGTAGGGTTTGCGTTAACGGGTTCCCGTTAACGGCGGGCGCGACGCGTGGGGAACGTTCTATGGGCCAACGGTTTGTGGAGATACCGGCCGAATGTCGGCTTTCCTCACGTTTAACGCAGGATGGCGGCGAGAACCGCCGAAAATCGGGTTGGTAACACCTGTGGAGCAGGCGGAGTGGCCGGATCAGTAAAGATCCGCGGGCGGTCGCGGCGAAGGCGCGAATTTACCTCGTACGAGCCCGTGCGGCGGGCGCTGGGGAGGGCTCCCGACCCGCTTAGCCGGGGCGTGAGACTACGTATGTAGGTCCCTTATGGGATAAGTAGTTGCGACGCGAACGGTGGGTATGAGCCACCGCCGGAAGCGGTTCCCTCGCGGGTGTCGGGAAGGCTTACTGGGGGCCTCATGAATCACTCCGCTCCCGCTCTTCGCCGCTCCGCCACGCCCGTGCGGGAGCGTGCTTCTTTCCCTACCACTGCTATGAATACCCTCCGCAAAAAACTGGCCTTAGCGACCCTCTCGGTCGTCCTCGGCGTTACTTCAGCCCAAGCCGTTTTGGTGTCCGCCTACGAGTCGATCGTAGACCGGGATCCGAGCGACAGCAGCCGCTCCCTCCTCCGGACGACGTCCGACGGTTTCAACACCTGGCGCGCCGGGAGCTCCGCTATCCTCTCTGAGAATCAGCTGAGTAACAACTGGGGCCTCTCCACCGATAGTATGGTGACTTGGCAGCACTCACTTACTGGCTGGGCGCTCCCGACCTTCTCCGGCTTTTCGTTCCTCGGGGGCACCCTTGAGATCTCCGCCTCGGGGATGGACTTCTGGGAGTCCGGCCTGGTGCGCGTCGAGCAGTTCATCACCATCGGGGAGCTGACCGACGGCTACTTCACCAATAATTTCACGGGCGGCAGCATCACGGGCTTCCTCAGTAATGGGAATATGAATGTGTCCGTCACCCCTTGGTCGGGGGACACCTTCCAGATTTATGCGTCCCGCTTGACGCTTTCCTACGACACTTCGCCCCTGACCAGCGGTCAGCCGGACGGCTCGGATGGCAGCGGCGGCTCCTTGGTGGGCCCCGGTGGCATCGCGGGCGTCCCCGAAAGCAATTCGACGCTCCTGCTCGTGGCAGGGGCGTCGGTGCTCCTCTGGCGCTTCGCCCGTCGCAAGACGAGCGTCGTCGGTAAGGAAAAGCTGAGCTGAACCCAAGAGGGTCCTTGGCGGACCCTCCGGGGCGTTGGTTTACTGTTCCTCCGCCGTGGTGGCGAAGCCGGCGAAGTGCCGGAGCGACCGCGTGCGGGCCGTGCGCTCAAAGGTGTTGGCGATGTGGATGGGCTCCGAACCGGCGCCGATCCCGCCCCAACGATCCCGGGAGTCATTCCCGAAGATCAGCACGCCCGTGTGGTTGTTCAGCGCGAGATCGTCCCCGGCCTCGGCATTGCTCTGGCGTAGCGCCCGCAGGAGGGCGGTGGTGTCGGCCTTGGCCGCGGTGATGAAGTGCCAGTCGTCGATGTTGGCCACGCCGTTGCGGACGGCGTAGCGCAGCAGGGCGTCAGGCGTGTCGCGCTCCGGGTCGATCGTGATGGAGAGCATCACGAAGGGTTCCGTGCTGCGCTCCTTCAGGAGCTTATAGGCCTCGAACATGTGCTTGGTGGTGGTCGGGCAGATGCCCTCGCAGTGGGTGTAGATAAAGCCCATCATCACGCGGCGGTCGGCGACCAGGTCGGAGATGAACCGGAAGCGTTCATCGCGGTGGGAGACAACCTGGCAGTCCGGGATGCGGCTGCTGACGCGGGCGGGGCCGGCGATGCCGGACATCCGGGCGACGACGGCGCTCGCGCGGTAGCTCAGGTCGGGTTGGGCGGGCTTGGTCTCGGCGCAGGAGCGGCCGAAGAGCATTTCCCGACGGGAAAGGGAGGCGGTGGCGGTGCTCATGGTAAGGTTCCTCAGCTGAAGAGGGCGGGATGGGACTGGATGTAGGAGTGGGGAACGCCGACGATCGGTTCAGGGACCGAGAACCAGCGGTTGTTGAGGGTGGGGATCGCGACCGGGGCGGCGACGCGGCGACCGTTGACGATCGTCGTGCCCTGCCGGACGTTGCGGCAGATCTCCATATTCTTCATCATCCGCATATCCTCGTGGTTGTTGTTGTGGCAGTGGAACACGAAGGGTCCGTCGAAGGTGCGGAACTTCATCACCAACTCCGCGGTGGTGTTGTCTTCGAGCGAGATGTTGTCGCTCTTGTACCTCCAAGTCTCCTTCGGGACCTGACCGTTGTAGCGGATGACCTGGAAGGCCTCGACGTGGATGTGGATCGGGTGCCACCAGCCGCCGCTGCCGTTGCGCAGCACCCACTTCTCCGTGGCGCCGCTGATGATCGGGGCGTCCGGCCGGAAGGCGGAGTAGAACTCCTTGTTAATCTGCCAGGCGCCGTTCGACCGGTTGAAGTCGAAGAAGCGGGTGACGGTCGCCTCGGACTCGAGGAGCTGCTCGTGCGGCCGAAGCACGGTGCCGTTGACCACGGTGCACTCGCGGTAGCGGGTGTCCAAGGGCTTGGTCACCTGGAACTTCATCACCCGCATCGGGGCGCGGCGATTGATGCCGTCGGGCTTCCGCCCGCCCGTCTGCTGCATGATGTTCTCGAGGTAGATCTCTTGGCCGGCGAGGCGCGAGAAGTCGACGATGACGTCGGCGCGCTTGGCCGGGTTCATATAGACTTCCGTCTGGTTAATCGCCTTCGGGAGCATCCAGGTATCGTTGCAGATCTGGAGGAAGGGCTGGCCGTTGCTGAGGCGGACGACCCAGTGGCGGGCGAGCGTGCAGGCCGAGAGGCGCAGGCGGTACTTACGGGGCTCGACTTGGAGGACGGGCTGGGGCGCGCCGTTCACGCAGATGATGTCCCCCAGGTAGCCGTCGTGGTCGAAGTGGTCCCAGTAGACGGTCCCGTCCGCGTTCAGGCGCATATCGCAGAGCGCCAGGGGCAGATCATACGGGCCCGCCCGGACGGCGCCGTTGGCGTCCTTAACCAACTGCTTGGTCACCGGATCGCGCAGGTCGCAATCGGGGAGGACGCCGTCGCGCATCAGCTTCTCCTCGAAATGGTCCGTACTGATGCAGAAGCCGAGGAGGCCGTGCTGCACGTTGTGGGCGGTCACGTCGTTGCCGTGATCGTGGTACCACATCGTGGAGGGCGACTCCGTGAGCCAGTCGAGTTTCCCGTCCTTCTTGCGGGGGACAATGTTCGGGTAGTAGTAGTCTCGGCTCTTGCCGGGGAAGACGTAGAAGCAGGGGTGCCCGTCGGAGTGGGAGGGCGTGTGGGCGCCGTGGAGGTGGATGGAGGTCTCGACGTCACCCAGGTTGTTGGTGTTGCGGACCACCATCGGCTGGCCGCCGCGGGCGCGGAGGGTGGGCCCCAGGACCATCCCGTTGTAGGAGTACATCGGGGTGGAGACGCCGGGGATGATCTGCGCCCGGGTGGGCTGCATCACGTGGTGATGGCGGAGCTCCTGGAAGCGCGGGATGGCGGCGTTGGCGTCGTTTTCCTCCTGCGTCTTGGTCCAGTCGTACAGGGGGTGGTCGCGGTCCGCCGTCACCCAGTCATTCTTGCCGGCGCGGGAAACGTGGTTGGGGGCGTACTCGGGCGCGATCCCGTGGTAGACCGGATTCGCATCGCCCGGGGGCTGGTTCGGATTCGCCGGGGTGATGTTCGCGATCGCCGAGCGGGGCGAGAACGGCACCGGGATGGTGAACGGCGTGAACGTGAACGGCGTCGCGGGGACGCCGCCGAACGCGCGCGGCTTCAGGGTCAGGTAAGGAGCGACCCCGGCAGTGAGGATGGCCCCCATCCCGCCTTGCTTGATGAAGCCGCGGCGGGAGAGGTCCTTGGTGGAGGTGGTGTGCTTGCGCATAGGTTGCCGCCCTGTAAGCTAAGCGCGTGCCACAAATGATTACGCTTTATAAGTGATTGATTAGAAACTAAATAAATATCATTTGGAATTGGATTACGGGTTTTTGAAACGACCTTGCGTCAGTTTCGGATTAACAACTTTTTGCTACTCGCATTTGGGCTGGATTCGCTAAATGCTGGAGTAAAGAGATTTACAAATCCGTCAAAAGCGTCGGGTTTCGCTACACGGAAAGTCGTCATCTCCCGGTGAGGGGTGGTCTCTTCGCCCCTTTAAGATGGGCTAAGCGCTGCAGGAGATGAAGATGTGCTGGAGTTGGCACGGCTGTTTTCTCGCGTGAGGGGTGGGTTCGCGCGCCATTTCTGCGCCTAGGGAGGCAGCGGAACCGCAACAAGACTGGGGGTCTTAGCCCATCTGGGCGTGGGCGGAGGGCGGCCGCGGCACGTGCGGTACGCGAACGGGCACGCTGGGGCCCCGGGAGCCGGCGACGGGGGGCATCGCGGGCGGTTGACGCGGGCCCGCTCCCCGTTTCAGCCTCGGCGCCCGATGCCTTCCAACCCCATCCCCTCCCGCCGTGTGGTGCTCACTGGTCTCGGTGCGGTCACGCCGTGCGGCACGACCGCAGCGGAGACTTGGGCGGCCTTGGTGGCCGGGCGCAGTGGGATCGGGCCGATCACGCGCTTTGACGCGTCGGGTTGCACGGCGCGGATCGCCGGGGAAGTGCGGGACTACGATCCCTGCCGGCCACTGGCGGCGCCCTTGCGCCCGCGGGGCGCAGCGGGCGATGCGGTGCTGCAGGCGCTCTCGCCCAAGGATTTGAAGAAGTTCGGCCGCTTCACCCACCTCGGGGTGGGGGCGGCCGTCGAGGCTTACGCGGACTCCGGCCTCGATGCCCATCGGGCGAGCCTCGCCCCTGAGCGGTTTGGCGTCAGCTTGGGTGTCGGCCTCGGCGGATTGCCCGAGATGGAAGCGATGCACGACGTCTGGAAGGCGGGTGGCTTCCGTAAGATCTCCCCGTTCTTCATTATCCAGATCGCCCCGAACCTCTTGGCTGGGCAGGTCAGCCTGCTGCTCGACTGCCGCGGGCCCAATATGAGTGTAGCCTCCGCCTGCGCGACTAGCGGCCACGCCTTGGGCGAGGCGGCCGCGGCCATCGCTCGCGGGGATGCCGATGTGATGCTGGCCGGCGGCGCCGAGTCCACGGTAACGCCCCTCGCGGTGGGCGCCTTCGCTCAGATGCGGGCCCTGTCCACGCGCAACGACGACCCCACGCGCGCTTCGCGGCCGTACGACCGGGATCGCGACGGCTTTGTGTTGGCGGAGGGGGCGGTGGTTTGCGTGCTGGAGGAGCGCGAGCAGGCGCTGCGGCGTGGAGCCCGGATTTACGCGGAACTGCGGGGCTACGGGGCGACGGCCGATGCTTATCACCTGTCCTCCCTCGCGCCGGGCGCGGAAGGTTCGGCCCGGGCGATGCGGCTGGCGCTCAGCCGCGCGGAACTGACCCCTGGAGAGATCGATTATGTGTCCGCCCACGCCACCTCCACCCCGGGGGGTGACGGCGAGGAGGCGGCGGCCATCGCGGATGTGTTCGGCGCGCACCGGGATTCCCTGCACGTGAGCGGGGTCAAGTCGATGACCGGCCACCTCTTGGGCGGCGCCGGCGCGATGGGGGTGTTCGCGGCCACGCTGGCCATCCAGCACGGGATTATTCCCCCGACCTTAAACTTGGAGCAGGTGGATCCGGTTTGCGCGGCCCTCGGCCTGAACTACACGCCCCGCGAGGCGGTGCGGAAGCCGGTGCGGGCGGCCCTGGCCAACAGCTTCGGGTTCGGCGGGACCAACGCGTCGCTGATTGTCGCGCGGCCCTAGTCCGGCGGCGCGGCGGGCGCGTGTTCAGTCGAGGGTGTAGGGCTCCTGCGGTTCCTCGGACTCGGCCGGGGTGGTCAGCGTGACGAGGCTCCGCAGCGAGGTGAAGTGCTGGCTGAGGTCGAAATCGCCCCCGAGGCCGCCGATCAGCTTATCGAAGAGGTCGCGCTTCGAGGCCTTGAGGGCCTGGATGCGTTCCTCGATGGTGCCGGCGGTGATCATCCGATAGACGAACACGGTGTTCGTCTGGCCGATGCGGTGGACGCGGTCGACGGCCTGGGCCTCGACGGCGGGGTTCCACCAGGGATCCAGCAGGAAGACGTAATCCGCGGCGTGGAGGGTGATCCCGGTGCCGGCGGCCTTGAGGGAGACGAGCATCACGGCGGCGCCGGGGGCGGTCTGGAAGGCTTGGACGGGCTTCTGACGGTCGAGGGTCATCCCGGTCAGTTCGTAGCGGGCGAGGTCGGGGAACTGGGCCGCGAGGGCCTCGCGCACGCGATCCAGCAGCATCACGAACTGGGAGAAGATGACGGCCTTGTGGCCGCTGCCGATGACCTCGGTGAGCTTTTCCAGCAGGAGGTTGATCTTGCCCGAATCGCTGAGGGGCGCCTTGCGCCACGGGAGCATATCCGGATCGCAGCAGGTCTGGCGGAGGCGGGTGAGGAGGGCGAGGAAGCCGAAGGATTTCTCCCGCATCGCGGCGCCGACATCGTCGCCGAGGCGATCGAGGCCTTCGCTGCAGATCCGGGCGTATTCGGCGCGCTGGACGTCGGTGAGGGGGCAGAGCAGCTCCATCTCGACCTTCGGGGGGAGTTCCTGGGCGACCTCGCGTTTGGTGCGCCGGAGGATGAAGGGGGCGAGCTGGGCCCGGAGGCGGGCGAGGGTGGCTTCACGGTCGCCGGCGAGGGCGGCCTCGAAGGCGGAGCGGGAGCCAAGCAGGCCGGGCAGGAGGAAGCGGAAGATGCTCCACAGGTCCAGTTGCCGGTTCTCGAGGGGCGTACCGGTGAGGACGATCCGGTGGTCGGCCCGCAGCGCAAAGCAGGTGCGGGTGACCTTGGCGTCGGGATTCTTGATGAACTGGCCCTCGTCGAGGACGGCGTAGCCGAAATCGATCCCGTCGAGCAGGGCGCGGTGCTTGCGGAGCTGGGTGTAGCTGGCGATCCAGAGGATCGCGCCGGGCCGGTGCTGGAACGTGTGGCCGGCCTTGAGCACCTCGGAGCACAGTCCGGGGAAGAAGCGGGCCATTTCCTCGCGCCAGACGGGGACAACGCTGGCCGGGCACACGATGAGGCCAGGCTTGCCGGGCACGGGCCGGGCGGAGAGCAGGGCGAGGATCTGCAGGGTCTTGCCGAGGCCCATCTCGTCGGCGAGGAGGCCGTGGCACCCGACCCGGCCTAGGTGGATCATCCACTCGACCCCGCGGCGCTGGTAGGGCCGGAGCAGGGGGGCGAGGTCCGGGGGCGGCGCTGGCGGGCCGAGGACGCGCTCCCGCCAAGCGGCGATCTCCGGGGAGAGCGAAAGCTTCAGCCGTTCGTCGTTGAACAGAGAGAAGATCAGGTAGGGCGAGAGCGGCGCGTGGTCGTCGTCCCCCGAGGCCTCGCCGAGGCTGCGCTGCCACGTGGCGAAGGTGGCCCATTTCTCGGCGGGTACGGCGACGATCCCGAGGTTGGGCAGAATGACGGGTTGGCCCTCCTTGCGCAGCAGCGCGGCGACCTCGGCTTCGGTCAACATCCGCTCCCCGGCGCGGAAGATCCACCGCAGGTTGAGACCCACGTTGTCTCCGTCCGCCGCGCCCGCGCGGGGCACTGCCTCCGCCACCGCCTCGATCTCGATGGCCCGGGTGCCCTTGAGTAGGTTGCCCGCCTTGTCATCTAGCTCGACCGTGAAGAGCCGTTTCCAAGCTGGCAGCACGGTGCGGAGGAAGTTGGGGATCTCGATGAGAGATTCGAGCAGGTAGAGTCCGCTGTCCTGCTGGTAATGGAAGTGGGCCTTGCGGGCGTAGGCGGCGAGGCCGATGAGCTTGGCGCGTTCGGCTGAGGTGGGGTGGTGGTTGCCGGCCGCCTGGGCCTCGGGCCCGAGCGCGGCGAGGCGTTTGCCGCCGTTCCCTTCGGTCCAGACCGCTTGGAAGGTCAGGCCGGCGGAGCGGGTCTTGAAGACGAGCACCAGCGTGCGACTGGGGGCGCCTGCCGCCGGCGCCGGCGCGCCGGGCGCGGCCGAGGGGGGGGCGGCCGCGGCGGGTCGCGCCACC
>CAIOTK010000199.1 GCA_903861185.1 uncultured Opitutia bacterium
GCAGGAGTCGGCCTCCGTGGTCATCGGCTTCTCCGTGATCACCTCGCAGCCAGCCTCCAGGGCCGCGACGACGTAACTCGCGTGGGCCGCGTCCGGCGTGGTGACGATCACCACCTCGGGCCGGGTCTCGGCGAGCAGGCGGGAAAAGTCTCCCGCTAGGTAGCCCCGAGGAACCGCGCCGCCGCGTCCGGCCGAGCGCGCCCGGGCCAGCTCGATCCGCCCCGGGTTGACGTCGCACACGGCTACCAGCTCCGCGGTCGTGGCGTGGGTCACCTCGATGCCATCTTGGTAAAACTCGCGGCGAGAGCCTAGCCCGACCAGCGCGTGACGGCGGCGCGACGGGGCGGACGGGCGGGTGGGGGCGGCGGACATCGGCGGAGGGAGGCGGCGGGGCCGTGAGCAGGCCGCAACGCCGCGGACGCGGCAATCCCGGACGGGACCAGACAGTCCGGCGCGCCGAGGATGTTTTTGGCTTTGGACCGTGGGCCCGTTGGCCGCAGCGTCGGCGGATGGAATCCCACCCCTCCGCCGCGCCCGGCCCCGGGTGCACCCGCCGCGAGCTGCTCGCCGCGCTCGGAGCCGGGATGCTCGCCCCGCACTTGGGTCGCGCGGGTTCCGCGCCCGCGACCACCGCCTTCCCGATGAACGAGCTCCCCGACCTCGCCAACCTGCACCCGCTGCTTACCGGCCTGATGCGCGCACATCCGCCCCGGCTGTCGTGCCTAGACCCCCGCTGGGAACGCCTCGCTGACTGGCAAGCGGCTGCCCGGCCCGCGCTCCTCGCCCGGCTCGGGGCGCCGCCCGCCCCCGCGCGAGTCGAAGCGGAACTGCTGCGGCGGGAACCGCGCGACGGATTCACCCTAGAGGTCCTGCGGTTGCACGCGCCACCCGCGCCGCCCATCCCCGCCTGGGTGCTCGTGCCGGACGGTCCGCCCCGGCGCCGGCCCGCGGTGCACGCGCTGCACTGCCACAGCGGCCGCTACACTTGGGGCCACGAGAAGCTCGTCTCCCACCCCGGCGAGCCAGACCACCTCACCCGCTTCCGGGAGGGCACCTATGGCCGCCCTTGGGCCGAGGCCCTCGCCCGGCGCGGCTACGTCGTCCTCGTGATCGACGCGCTCTACTTCGGCGAACGCCGCCTGCGCGCCGAGGAGCTTCCCGCCGACCGCGTCCAGTCGGAGGTGCGAGAGGCCCACGGCGCGGCGCGCGCGGCCAATCCCGGCTCGCCCGCCTGGACGACCGCCGTCGACCGGATGGCGTCATTTTACGAACACCTCACGGCCAAGGCCATCACGGCGACCGGTTTCAACTGGCCGGGGCTCCTCGCGTGGGATGACCTGCGCGCCGTCGACCACCTAGTCAGCCGGCCCGACGTCGACCCCGCGCGCATCGGCTGCCTCGGGCTCTCGGGCGGCGGGTTCCGCACCGCGCTGGCCATCGGCTGCGACCCCCGGATCCGCGCGGCGTGCGTCACCGGCTGGATGACGGAGTTCAGCCGCCAACTGCCCCGCCATCTGCGCCACACGTGGATGATCTATGTACCGGGGCTGTACCGGGAGCTGGACCTGCCCGACGTAGCGGCGCTCCACGCCCCCGGGGCGCTGCTCGTACAGCAGTGCCGCCGCGATCATCTATTCCCGGCCGCAGGGATGGAGGCCGCGGTGGCAAAACTCGCCGCCGCCTACGCCAAGGCCGGCGTGCCCGAGCGCTTCCGCGGCTCCTTCCACGACCTCCCCCACTCCTTCCCGCCCGCGCTGCAGGAGGAGGCCTTCGCCTGGCTCGACCGCTGGTTGTAACGTCGGGACGCTTGCTCTCCGCGCGCGCGCTGTGCCAGCTTCGACCCCACCGCCCGCCTCCCCTCACCTATGTTCACCGTCGGCATCGACTTCGGCACCAGTTCTGTCCGCGCGCTCGTGGTCCGCTGCGCGGACGGCGAGGAATTCGGCTCGGCCGTCTTCCCCTACCCGGGCGGACGCCAAGGCGTGATCCTTGATCCGAAGGATCACCACCTCGCGCGCCAGCACCCGGGCGACCATCTCCTCGGGCTCGAGAAGAGCGTCAACGCCGCCCTCGTGGCCGCCGCGAAGAAGCGGGGCTTCGCCCGCGACCAGGTCGTCGGCATCGGCATCGACACCACGGGGTCGAGCCCGCTGCCCGTTGACGCGAACAACCGCGCCCTCGCGCTCAGCCCCAAGTGGAAGCGCAACCCCCACGCCCAATGCTGGCTCTGGAAGGACCACACCAGCATCGACGAAGCCGCGCAGATCACCGAACTCGCCGCTTCCCTCCGCCCGCAGTACATCGCGAAATGCGGCAACACCTACTCGCCCGAATGGTTTTGGGCCAAGATCCTGCGCTGCCTCCGCGTCGCTCCGGACGTCTTTGAAGCCGCTCATTCGTGGGTCGAGCTGGCGGACTGGATCCCGTCCGTTCTCTCGGAAATCAACAAACCCGAGCGCATCACCCGCGGCATCTGCTGCGCCGGGCACAAGGCACTCTACCACGAGAGCTGGGGCGGCCTGCCGGACAAGGAGTTCCTCGGGATGCTCCACCCGAAACTGGCCGAACTCCGCGACCGCCTGTACGAGAAAGCCTACGACGCCCACACCCCCGCCGGAAAACTCGGCTACGAGTGGGCGGAACGCCTCGGGCTCCCCGCCAACATCCCGATCGCGATCGGCGCGATGGACGTCCACTATGGCGCCGTCGGCTGCGGCATCCAGGAGGGCGTACTGGTCAAGGTCATCGGCACCTCCAGCTGCGACTGCGCCGTGGTCTCGCCCGACCTCGTGCCGCGCGACATCCCCGGCATCTGCGGCATCGTCCCGGGCGCGATTCTGCCCGGCTACTGCGGCATCGAGGCGGGCCAGGCTGCCGTGGGTGACCTCTTTAACTGGTGGACCGAGGTGGTCTGCGAAGGGGACGAGGAACTCCACGCCAAGCTCACCAAGGAGGCTGCGAAACTGAAGCCGGGCCAGTCCGGGCTCCTCGCCCTCGACTGGAACAACGGCAACCGCACCGTCCTCGTCGACCCGATGCTCACCGGCCTGCTAGTCGGCCAGACGCTGCAGACCACCCGCGCGGAGATCTACCGCGCGCTCATCGAGGCCACCGCCTTCGGCGCGCGCGCCATCCTAGAGCGGCTCAAAGAGCACCACGTCCCCGTCCAGCGTATCGTCTGCGCCGGCGGCATCGCCGAGAAGAACCCGCTGCTAATGCAGATTTACGCGGACGTCACCGGCTGCGTGATGCAGGTCTCGGCCTCCACTCAGGCCTGCGCCCTGGGCGCGGCCGTCGGCGCGGCGGTCGCGGCCGAGGTGCATCGCGACTTCCCCACCGCCCAGGAAGCGATGACCAGCGTGCTGCCCAAGGCCTACCGGCCCCACGCCGCGCACCAGCGCACCTACGACGAGCTCTACCGCCTCTACCGCCGGGCCCACGACGCCTTCGGCGGCCTCGACAAGTCGGCCGACCTCTCGCGGGTGATGAAAGACCTGCTCGTACTAAAGCGGGCGGCCCGCGCCTAAAATCCAGATGCAGGCGCTCGTCCTCACGGCCCCTTCCCAGCTCGAAGTCCAGCCGATGCCGGATCCCGTCCCGGCGGAGGACGAGGTCCTGCTGCGCATCCACGCCTGCGGCATCTGCGGCAGCGACATCCACGGCTGGGACGGTTCCACGGGCCGCCGCCGGCCCCCCCTCATTATGGGCCACGAGGCCGCCGGCGAAGTCCTCGCCGTGGGATCCCGCGCGACGGGATGGAGCCCGGGCGACCGGGTCACCTTCGATTCCACCATCTCCTGCGGCGCCTGCCCGTCCTGCGCCGCCGGCCAAGTCAACCTGTGCGCGCACCGCCGGGTGGTCGGCGTGGCACCGGCGGACTACCGCCAGCACGGCGCTTTTGCCGAACGCCTCGCGCTCCCCGCGCGCATCCTCTACCGCCTGCCGGACACCCTCCCCTACCCCGAGGCGGCGATGGTCGAGCCCGTCTCCATCGCGGTCCACGCCGTGACCCGCTGGCGCGAGGCGCTCCGCGGGCGGGGCGAGGAGCCAACCGGGCAACCCGTGGTCGTGATCGGCGCCGGGATGATCGGCCTGCTCGTCATCCAAGCCCTGCGCTGGGCCGGTGCGGGCGAGATCATCGCCGTCGACCTCGCGGACAACCGCCTCGAACTCGCCCGCCGCCTTGGCGCGACTCAGGCCATCAATTCCGGTCGTACGGATGCCGCCGCCGCGGTGGCCGCGGCCACCGGAGGCGAGGGCGCCGCGGCCGCGTTCGAGGTCGTCGGCTACGGGCCTACCCTCAATCTCGCGCTCGCCAGCGTCCGCCGCGGCGGCGCCTGCGTCCTAGTGGGCAACCTTTCGCCCGTCACCCAAGACTTCCCGCTGCAGGCGGTCGTGACGCGCGAGCTGACGCTGCTGGGCTCCTGCGCCAGCGCGGGCGAGTACCCGCTCTGCCTAGACCTGATTGCGCGCGGCGTGATCGACGTACGGCCGATGATCGAGACCGTGGCGCCGCTCGCGGCGGGCCCGGAGTGGTTCGCTCGTCTCAGCGCCCGCGATGGCGGGCGCTACATGAAGGTGATCCTGCAGCCCTGACCGCCGGCAGTTCGGACAGGGCTGCTGGTCGGGTCAAAAGCGCCCGTTCACCCCGAAGGTCAGCGTCGTGCCGTTGAGGATCGTGGTGGACATCCGGTGGGCGACACCGCGGTAGAGCACCTGCGGCTCGTTGAACAGGTTGCCGGCATCGAGCGTGAACTGCACGTTCGGCCGCCACTGGTAGGTGAGGCCGAGGTTCACCGTCTCATACTTGGAGCGATAGTTGTTATACCCCGGCGTGGCGGCGTTGAAGCTCGTGATGTAGGTCGAGACGTAGCTGTAGAGGACGCGCGTGCTGAAGGCCCGGTAGCGCCACGAAAGGCTGGCGTTGGCGGTCCGCGGGATGAAACCCGGCACCTCATTGGTACTCCGGCTGGTCGCGCCCCCGAAGTTCCCCGCCGTCGCGATCGACGTGTAGTTGCCGGAGAACGCGAGGCCCTTCAGCAATCCCGGGAGGAACGTGAACTGCTGCTGGTACGAGACCTCCCAGCCCTGCACCACCGCGGTGCCGGCATTCGCCGAGGACAGCAGGGTAAAGCCCGCGTACTCGCCGTTGTAGCCGTTGTCGTTGCCCGTGGCGACCGTGCCGACCGTTGTCCCGGACACGATGTAGTCGCGGATCCGCTTGTGGAACCACGACACCGAGAGGCTGCCGACCGGCTCGAAGTAGTACTCGAGCGCGGCGTCCCAATTAACCGCTTCCTGCGGCCCCAGGTTGGGGTTGTTGATCGTGAGCGACTGATTGGTCTCGTTCACGGTCTCATTGGGCATCGCGTTGTTGAGCGCGGGGCGACCAAAGCTGGTCGACCAACTGAGCCGCGCCTTGAGGTCCGCGGTGACGTCGTGCGTGAGATGGGCGCTGGGGAACGAGCGGGTGTAGTCCCCGCGGATCTTGCGCAGCGTGTTGGCATAGTCGCGGTCCGCGGAGCCCTGCGGATCAGCGGTCTGCTGGGCGGCGGTGCTGCCGAAACGGTTCCGTACGTAGCCCCAGCTCTCCGTTTCGGTGCGCTCGGTGCGCACGCCGCCGATGAAACCGGTGCGCCCCACGCGGCCCTGCACCAGCCCATAGCCCGCGGTCACCCACTCGGTAACGGCGCGGTTAGCGGTGTAATTATTCTGGAAGAAGTAGTAGCGATCCTCGCGCCAAAGTTCGGGGCTGGCCGGCTCGCGGTCGCGGAAGATCTGCTGGTTCTCCCAGTAGGGCATCCGGCGCCCGGTGCGCACGGTATCATAGGAGAGAATGCTCGGGTCGGAGGGGAGCGCGGCGGTGCCGGTGTAGTTCCAGCGACGAGACACGCTCTGGTTGTCCGCGTACTGTTCTCGCCACGAGGCGCCGGCCTTGAGCGCGAGGGGGAAGGCGACGGGAAGTGCTTGGCGCGCGTTGCCGCGGACCTCCTTCCGCTGGTTGTTGTTCTGGAGGTTCGTGTTGGTGTACTGCGTCGGCCGGTAGTTCGCGGGATTGGTGAAGTCAGGGCCGCCGTTCGGCAGGAAGCGCGGGAAGAGGTCGTTGTCGGTGCGGTCGAGGATCCAGCCCGCGCCGGTGAGCCGGTTGATGAGCACGCCACCGCGGCCGCCAGCGCCGCCGTTGATGTTCGTCTGGGTGTAGACCGCGTTGTAATCGAGCTGGAGGCGCCCGAACACGTGCTCCGCGCCTAGGTCGAGACGGCGCATCCGGTTGTAGAAATTACCCGGGCCGGTCGTGGTCTGGTCGATCACCGCCGCAGCCACCGGGCGCACCGCCGTAACTAGGCTAGTGTAGCCCGGGACCACGCCGGTCGTCGC
>CAIOTK010000200.1 GCA_903861185.1 uncultured Opitutia bacterium
CCGCCGGCGGCGATGCATTGGCCGAGGAGGGGCGTGAGCTGGGCGATGACGGGGGCGTTGCGGGCGCGGGCTTCCGCCAGCATCGCGAGGGATTTTTCGTAATAGGCTTCGGCGAGGGGGGACATACGGCGGTGCGGAGCAGAGAGGGGAACGCCGGCGCGCAAGGCAATGTTGCGTTGGGTCCCGCACGAAAAAGCTGGGGCGGCCAGCCCGCCTGGCCCAGGCTCCGGGTATGATCTTGGGCGTGGACCATCTGAACGTAGTCGTTGCCGACCTTGCGCGCTCTGTGCGTTTTTACACGGAGGTCCTCGGTTTCCGCCGTACGGCGGACGTGACGATGGAGGGCGAGTGGATCGAGGCGATCGTGGGCCTGCGCGGGGTGCGCGGGCTGGTGACGTTTGTCGAGCCGCCCGGCGGCGGCCCGCGGATCGAGTTGCTGCAGTATGTGGCGCCCGTGGGCGAGACCCTGCCGGCCAACTCGCGGGCGAACACCCTCGGCCTGCGCCACCTCGCCTTTCGGGTGCGGGATATCGGGGCGATGGCTGCGCGGCTGCGGGCGGCCGGCGTGACTTTGTTCAGCGACCCCGTGCGGGTGCCGCCGGGAGTGGTCCGGTTTGCGGCCGGGGAAAAGACGTTGGTGTACTTTCTCGACCCGGACGGGGTGATCCTCGAGTTGGCGGAGTATGGTCCCGCCCCGGGCGCGCCGGCTGCGGGTTAAGCGTCGGGCGTGGGATGCCCGGAGGCTTCGCCGCCGAGTTCCTTCTCCGCTTCCTCGATGATCCGCTTGGCCTCCGCAGCTTGATCCGAGGCGACTTGGAGGCGGATGGCGCCGCCGAAGGAGTCATCGAGCACGAAGGCATCGATCCCGTTTTCCTCGAGGAGGGAGCGGAGCAGTTCGGCCTCGGCGGGATTCGAGCAGAAAGCGGCGGTAACCATTGGGGGGAAGGATTAGCGGATGAAGGTGACTCCCGCGGCAAAAGGGCCGGCGGCGAGGAGTAGGCGGTTGAGGTGGCGGGAGAGGGGTGTGATGCGGGAACGCGGGGCGCACGGACACTGGTGACCTCGTCGCACGGGACGCAACCGGATCCGGCCACGCGGGGCTGGGGGTGGGGAATTTTAGCGGCGCAGCCGGCGTTAACCGGGGAAAATTCCCCAACGCGGGAGGGGGTCGAACCGGGGTTGGGCGTGGGTTGCCACCGAGGAGGAATCGGGGTCGGCGGCGCGGTTGGCACGGTTTGCGCAAGGTGAGGGCGATGGCGGCGCGCGGTTTTTTCCGCCCGCCCCGTAGATCCGATGCCGAACGTTTTTCTCGAACAAGCGTCTTGCGATAGGTCCGGCCAAGTCGCTAAGTCCTTCGCGTGGCGATTCCGGCACGGCGTCGCCGCGTTTTTATTTTTCTCATTCTAATCATGGACAACATCATTAACCCCGCCGGTCAGGTCAGGTCGGTCAGTCATCGTGGGTCGCGTTGGGCGCGGCTCTGGATCGCGGTCGTGGCCGCCGGCGTCGCCGCCGGTACGGTGCGCGCGCAGACCTCTTACAACATCGGTACTTTGGCGGGCCAGCCCAACTCCCCCGGCGCGGTCGACGCGATCGGCGCCGCCGCGCGGTTCCGCGATCCGGCGTCGGTCGTGGCGGATTCTTCGGGTAACCTTTACGTCGCGGACACCACCAACCACGCGGTGCGCAAGGTGGTCGTCAGCACCGGCGCGGTGACCACGGTCGCCGGCCTGCTCGGCACCTCCGGCACGGCGGATGGCGCGGGCACCGTGGCCCGGTTCAACCTGCCGCAGGGCCTCGCCCTCGACGCGGGGGCGAACAAGCTCTACGTGTCCGACACGTTCAACCATACGATCCGCGTGATCGACCTGACGCCGGCGACCCCGGTGGTCTCGACCCTCGCGGGCGGCGCGGGCACCACGGGCAGCACCAACGCCACGGGCACCGCGGCGCGCTTCAATTACCCCTACGGCCTGGCGCTCTCCGGCGGTAACCTCTACGTCGCCGACTCGAGCAACCAGTCCATTCGCAAGATCGTGGTCGCCACGGGTGTGGTCACGACGCTCGCCGGCCCCGATGGCACCGGGAGCAACACGCCGGGCACGCAGGGTTTCGTCGATTCCGCGACCCCCGCTTCCGTCCGGTTCTTCAACCCGATCGGCTTGGCGGCGGACAACGCGAACCTCTACGTCGCGGACAAGAGCAACAACCGCATCCGCAAGGTGGTGCTCGCGACCGGTGAGGTCACGACTCTCGCCGGCGCCGCCACGGCGGGCGCCGCGGATGGCACGGGCGCGACGGCCACCTTCAACGGCCCCGAGGGCCTCGCGATCGACAGCAACGGTACCTCCCCCGGCACGACGTTGCTCGTTGCGGATACCTTGAACCACACCGTGCGCCGTGTGGTGATCGCGACCGGCGCGGTCACGACCCTCGCGGGTACCGCGGGCTCCGGCAGCTTCGCCGACGGCCTCGGCACCCTCGCGCGTTTCACCCGCCCGACGGGCATCGCGCTCGACAGCGCCTCGAACCTCTATGTGGCCGATAACGCGAATCAGCTGATTCGCCGCGGTACGGTCGCCACCGCCCCGGCCATTACCAGCGCCAACAACGCCACGTTCTCCCTCGGCGGCGCGGGCTCCTTCTCCTTCACTGCGACTGGCTCCCCGGCGCCCACGTTCTCCATCACTGCGGGTGCGTTGCCCACGGGCGTCACCCTGTCCTCGGCGGGCGTCCTTTCGGGCGTTCCGGCCACCGCGGTCGGCTCGCCCTTCTCCGTCACGGTCCAAGCGGCCAACGGCGTGGCCCCGGCCGCGACGCAGGTCTTCACGCTCACCGTGAACCAGCCGCCGGTGATCACCAGCGCGGCGACCACGACCTTTGTGGTGGGCAACGCGGCGACCTATCAGGTGGTGGCGACTGGTTCGCCGGCGCCGACCTTCAGCATCACTGCCGGCTCCTTGCCGGCCACGGTCGCGTTTATGAACGCGGCCGGCCTCATCACGGCGGCTCCGCCCTCCACCACGGCTGGTTCGCCCTTCACCTTCACGATTACGGCGACCAACACCGGCGGGAGCACGACGCAGGTCTTCACGCTGAACGTTAGCTCGGGCCCGACGATTTCGACCCAGCCGGTGGCCGCGACGGTCGCGGCCGGCGCCGGCACGCAGTACTCGGTGGTCGCCGCGGCCAACGGCGGCGGGGTACTCACCTACCAGTGGCAGCGTCAAGCGTCCGGCACGGTCGGCTTCGTCCCGCTGATCGAGGGCGGTAAGTACACCGGCACCACCACGGCCACCTTGACCGTCTCGCCGACGGCCCTCGCTGACTCGGGCGACAAGTTCCAGGTCGTGGTGAGCAGCGGCGTGGGCTCCCCCGCGACCTCGAATGAGGCCCTCCTCACCATCACCACGGCGCCGACCATCACGAGCCTGCCCACGGTGACTTTGGTGGAGAATCAGGTTGGCACCTTCACGGTTCTGGCCACGGGCGCTCCCTCGACCATCACGTACTCGGTGTTCAGCGGCACGCTGCCCTCCGGCCTCACGCTCAACGCCGGCACTGGCGTGCTCTCGGGCACCCCCGCCGTCGGCACCAGCGCGGCTTCCCCGTACAACTTGGTCCTCTCGGCGAGCAATGGGGTGAATCCGGACGCGCTCCAGCCCTTCACGCTCGTCATCTCGCCGGTGGCCCTCGCGCCGGTGATCACCACTCAGCCGGCCAACGTCGCGCTGACGCCGGGCCAGATCGCCACCTTCACCGTGGCCGCCACCGGCAATCCGACGCCCACCATCCAGTGGCAGCGCCTGCCGGCCGGCGCCTCGGCGTACTACGATCTCGCCAACGACACGACCTACAGCGGCGTCACCACTGGCACGCTCACGGTCCTCAACCCGACCTCGAGTATGAGCGGAGACGCGTTCCGCGCGGTGGCGACGAACACCTCTGGTTCGGCGCAGAGCCTCTCGGCCTCCCTCTCCATCGTCGTTGGCACCGCCGTTTCGACCTACGTCGGCTCCCCCGGCGCGTCGGGCACGACGGACGGCACGGGTGACGCGGCCCGTTTCAACGGCCCGGCGGGCACCGTGGTCGACGCCCTCGGTAACCTCTACGTCGCCGATACCAGCAACCACGTCATCCGCAAGGTCGCCCCCGGCGGCATCGTGACGACCCTCGCCGGCCAGCCCGGTGTGAGCGGCAGTGCCGACGGCGTGGGCTCGGCGGCGCGGTTCAATTCTCCGTCTGGCGTTGCGGTCTCCACCGTGGGCACGGTCTACGTGGCGGACACCTATAACCACACTGTCCGTGCGATCGCGCCGGACGGTACGGTCACGACGGTCGCCGGTCTCGCCGGCAACACCGGCAGCACCGACGGTACCGGCAGCGCCGCGCGCTTCCTTTACCCGTACGGCGTGGCGGTGGACACCACCGGTACGATCTACGTGGCGGACACCTTCAACCACACCATCCGCCGCATCCAGTCGGGCGCGATCGTGACCACCTTCGCGGGCACGGCCGGGCAGCGCGGCACGACGGATGCCTTGGGCGTCAACGCCCGGTTCGCCTTCCCCTTCGCGGTGGTGGCTGACGCGTCTGGGTCGATCTACGTGGCCGACTCCTTCAACCACACCATCCGCAAGATCGATTTCTCTTCGAACGTCTCGACCCTCGCCGGCACCGGCGGCACCTCGGGTGTCGCGGACGGCACGGGCGCCGTGGCCCGCTTCAACCAGCCCTCCGCGCTTGCGGTCGACTCGGGCGGCAATGTCTACGTGGCCGACACCAACAGCCACACCCTGCGCCGCATCACCTCGACGGGCACCGTTTCGACCCTCGCGGGGACTGCCGGCACCGCCGGTTCCGCCGACGGCCTCGGCAGCGCGGCCCGTTTCAACCAGCCGTTCGGCGTGGCCGTGGATTCCCAAGGCACGATCTTCATCACGGACACCCGCAACCACGTCATCAAGCGCACCGGCAACGTCGGCGCGCCCACCATCACGACCCAGCCGGTCGCGGCGGTGACCCCGGTAGGCGGCTCGGCGACCTTCACGGTGGCCGCGACCGGCACGCCGGTGCCTTCGGTGTTCACCTGGTACCGCCTCCCGGTCGGCAGCACTGGCTATGTGCCGATCCTGACCAACGATGCCACCTACAGCGGCGTGGGTACCGCGACGCTGCGCATCACCAATGCCGCGGCGACGATGACGGGCGACCAGTTCCAAGTGGTCGTCAGCAACCTGATCAGCCCCAACGCCACTTCGAATCCGGTCTCCCTGACGGTCGGCACTGCGCCCACCATCACGAGCGCCGCGGCGGCCACCTTCCGCGCCGGGACGGCTGGTTCGTTCACCTTCACCGCCACCGGTGATCCGGTGCCGACCTTCGCGATCGCTGGTCTGCCTGCGTGGGCTTCGCTCAACGCCACGACCGGAGTGCTCTCCGGCACTCCCCCGGACACCACTGGTTCGCCCTTGGCCCTGACGGTCAC
Source organism: uncultured Opitutia bacterium (assembly GCA_903861185.1). Classification (GTDB taxonomy): domain Bacteria; phylum Verrucomicrobiota; class Verrucomicrobiia; order Opitutales; family Opitutaceae; genus ER46. Next base: position 5,489 of record CAIOTK010000200.1, read on the forward strand.
GGCGACCAATCCGGCGGTCACGACCCAGTCCTTCACCCTCACGATCCTGCCCGCCGTCTCGGCGCCGGCGATCGCCACGCAGCCGCAAGCGGCGGTGGTGGACCTCGGTGGCACCCTCGCCCTGAGCGTCAGCGCCACCGGCACTGAGCCGCTGGCCTACCAGTGGAGCCGCAACGGCGCGGCCCTGAGCGGCGCGGTGGGTGCGACTCTGACCCTGAGCGGCGTCCAGGCCTCCGCGGCCGGTAGCTACACGGTGCAGGTGACCAACTCGGTTGGCACGGTGACCTCGGTCCCCGCCAATGTGGTCGTCACGACCGTCCCGGAGCTCACCCAGCAAGCTCGGCCGCAGGTGGCCTTCGTCGGCGCCTCGGCGACGTTCATGGTGTCCGCCACGGGTGGTTCGTCCTTCAACTACCAATGGCGCCGCAACGGGCTGAATATTGGTGGCGCCACGGGTTCCGTCCTCACGCTGACCAATGTCTCCGCGGGTGATGCTGGCTTCTACGATGTCCTGGTCGCCAATTCCCGGGGCACGACGACCAGTTCGGTCGCGACGCTCACGGTGGTCAGCGC
>CAIOTK010000201.1 GCA_903861185.1 uncultured Opitutia bacterium
GAGTAGGCGTGAGGAAGCGCTGCGCGGGAAAGGGTTCCCGGCGGCGCTTACCGGGGCGGCGCGCCCCGGCTACACCAAGCCCCGTGCCGAAGCGCCGCGGATCCTTACCCAGTTCGGGCGAGGAAAGCGGGGCGTTTTATGCCGACTGCGGGGCCGAGGCGGTTCCGCGGTCAGTCCGGACAGGACCCACCCCCACGGGGTGGGAGAACAGGCTCCCGTCCGCCCCAGGCCGGTGCTCTCCTCCTGCAGGGTTGCAAGGTTTCGGGGGCCTTCGTTGCCTGCAGGAAAGCGGAAGCCCCCGTGCCGCGCTCCAGCCTGGACGGGGTCAGCCTGTTGCATGTTGCGGGCGTTCGGACCGTACGGGCTTGCCGCTCGCGAGGCTTGTGATCCCCGCGGATTCGGGAGAATGGGGGCTGGTGATTCGGTTCTGGCGCCGCCCGGCTTGCCGGTATGGCGCGGAGGCTTCGTTTCCAGTTCCCCGGGGCGATTTATCACCTCATCAATCGCGGCAACTATCGCCGTGATCTCTTCGCCACGCCCGGTGCGGCCAAGTCATTCGAAAGCACCCTAGGGGAAGCGTGCCAAAGGTTCGATTGGGTGGTTCACGCCTTCGCGGCGATGCGCAACCACTTCCATCTCGCTGTGACTACGCGGAGCCCGAACCTTAGCGACGGGATGCACTGGCTGCAGACCACCTTCGCCCTTCGTTTCAATCGCTTTCGGCGTGAATCAGGCCATCTGTTTCAAGGCCGTTACCAGTCTCCCCTCATCGAAAACGCCGCCGCGCTGGGCCGCGTCGTGGACTATATCCACCTCAACCCGGTCGAGGCCGGGCTCTGTCCCGCAGCCCAGCCAGCGCAATTTCCGTGGGGCAGCCTGTCGCGTTTTGTCCACGGTCCCCGCCCGCCCTGGCTCTCGGCCGGCGAGTGGCTCGCCGCGCTGCCGCTTCGGGATTCGCCGGACGGCTGGTCGAAGTACGTCTCGAGGCTGCAAGACATCGCCCGGAATCCCGATGCCACGCAGATGGCCGAATTTGAGAACATTGCCCGTGGCCGACCGGTCGGAACGCACGCATGGCAGCAGGCCTTGGCTCGTGAATACGAGCATCTCGCGCTGGAGCAGGACGTATCTGCAGCGGAAATCCTGCCCCTGAAGCAGTCCCGTTGGACGGCCGCGCTGGAGGATGCGCTCCTGCATCATCGGATCTCGCCCGCGGCGATCGTCGAAGCCCGGTTGATCCCGCATTGGAAAGCGGAAGTCGCCGTCCGGGTCCGACGGGCATCGGGCGCCCCTTGGCGCTGGATCGCCGCACAGCTTTGCGTTCCGCAGCCGGCTTCGCTGCGCGCCGCAGCCAGCTGGCTGGGCCGGCGCTGAAAACGGTCCGCGGGCGGCTGAATCACCAGCTTGCGCAACATGCAACAGGCTGACCCCATCGGGCCCGTGGCCGTATTGAGTACCTCGGGGATGGGTGTAGCCGGGGCGCGTCGCCCCGGTCCGGCAGGGAGGAAGCGCCTGCCGCGGAGCCAAGTGAGGAGGCGGGGACACGCGGCGCGGGAAGGCGCTTCCGGCTGCGATTGCCGGGGCGACGCGCCCCAGCTACACCAAACCCAAGGCCGGGGGCGAAACAGGCCGGCAACGCGGTTTCCGTTCGTCAGAAATTGCCCTTCACGCCGACCTGGAAGGTCACGCCGTACTCGCCCTCGGCGGCGAACTTCACGTAACGCGGGCTCCCCAACGCATAGGACTCGTTCGAATCCCGATTATTAAACACGTTCCGGCCGGTCGCATAGAGCGCGTAATTGCGGTTCAGACGGTAATCGAGCGAGGCGTCGAGCCGCAGGCGCTCCTGCTGATAGTTCCAGCCGGCCGCGCCGAGGTTGCCCGCCGCGACCGTGCCGACGCGCTTCTTGCCCACCAGCGTCCACCGCGCGTTGAAGGCGATCGGGTGCCGATTATAGAAGAAGCCCCAGTTGATCATCTTCGGCGTGAAGCCGCGGAAGTCCGCCTCCTGCGGCCCCCGCGTGCGCACCAGCGTCGTATTGGCGAACACCCGGAAATGCCGCGCGAACGGCGCCCGGCTGAAGAAGGACAGCGGCTGGCTCACGTTGAACTCGTAGCCGTTGATATGCGCGACCCCGTCCACGTTCCCCGGAGCGTTTACCTGGTAATCGACGAATTCCTCGCCGAGACCGACCGCTTGCAGGAAGTCAGCCGTGGCGAGGAAGTTACGCGTCGCGAAGAAGTTGCGGATCTGTTTGCGGTAGAAGCCCAACGAGATTTCGCCGCCGCTGGTCGAGTAGTGCTCCAAGCGCAGGTCCAAGCTCTCGCCGGTCCAGGGGGTGAGGCCGGGGTTCTTGGTCGTGATGGTGCCGAGCGCGGAACCGGTCGCCGACGAGTCAGGGTTGAAGTCGACCTGATTCACGTTGGTCGCGCCCATAATATTGCCGAAGTCCGGCCGACCGAGGGTGCGGGCGAGGCCGAGGCGCCCGAGAAGGTTTGGCGTGAAGTTGAACGTCGCGTTCAGGCTCGGGTAGAGGCCATCGTATTGCTTGCGGATGCGCGCCCCGAGCTTCCGGTAGATTAGTCGATCGATCTCGATGCCATCGGTGGTGATCGGAATGGGCCGGTTTTGCGCCGTCAGGAGCAGGGTCCCGGTCCGCGGGTCGCGCTGGTACTGGGCGCTGTTATCTTGGAGCACGGTGCGGCCGACGTCGGTCGTACGCTCGAGTCGCACCCCGGTGAGGACGCGCAGGCGATTGGTGAAAAACGAGGCGTCCGCGAGCAGGTAGGCCGCGTCGATCCGCTCCGTGATCTGCTCGGTGTTGAGCGCATCCGCGCGCAGGTCCGTGCGCAGGTTGGCCGGAGTAACCTGAAAGTAGGACGGATACTGTTCGTACAGCTCCCACGCGCGCCGGCTGCTCACGAACTGCGGCTGGGCAACATTGCGGGGCATAAAGTAATCGAGCATCGCGTAGTTGGTCAGGTCGACCGGCGCGAGGGCCACGGAGTCGTCGGCATTGCCCGCGATCCCATCCTTGCCGACGTAGACCGGGGTGAAACTCGAGGCGCGGCGGGCGCGGTACTGCTCGGCGGAGGACAGGCCGCCCTTGAGCGACCAGTTGAGGGTGTTCCCGAAGAACTTCCGGCGGAGGTCGACCCGGGCGCTGCGGGCGGTGCTGTCGTTGTCGCGCGTCCCGTTGCCGCCGTTGAGGAAGAAGCTGTAGTTGGAGGCCTTGAGCGGGTCGATGACCTGGCCGGCGGCGTTGCGCACGGTGACCGTGCCAGGGCGGTGGTCGGTGAACCCATCGAAGTCGATCGTCGCGCCTTGGATGCGCGCGGAGGCGGTCTCGAACTGGCGGTGGGAGATTGCCCGGTAGCTCTGGTCGGAGAAATTGTAGCCGGCGGCAGCCGAGATATCCCAGAGCGTGCCGACGTGCCGGTAGTTGAGGCGGAAGATATTGTTCCGCACGCGTAC
>CAIOTK010000202.1 GCA_903861185.1 uncultured Opitutia bacterium
TGCCGGCAGGTCTAGGGTGAGGAAGGTGAGGCCGGGTGTGACCGCTCCCGGATTCTCGAGGAGGCGCCAAGGAAGGTGGTTCCAAGGCGGAAAGAGGACGTCGCCCGGGTACTCCGCGGCGACCAGCGTCAAGTGCAGGCGGAGATGCCGCCGGCCCGCCAGCGCGAGGGCCGCGGCGTAGGGTCCGCTGCCCCCACAGACAAACGTTTCCCCCGGCAGCTTGTCGGCCAACGCGAGGGCTTGGGGAAAGTCTGCGGCCCGCGGCGCCGGTGCGCGCAGGGGCAGTTCGGAGCCCGAAAGCACGATGGGGCGTCGCCCGTGCCGCTCGACGGACCTCCACGCTTCGTGCGTGCGGCGGCCAAGCACGCAGACCGCTCCAGCCGTGAGTCCATCGAGGCGGGCAAGATCCTCGGGATAATGCCAAGGCAGGCCGCCAGCCCGGCCAAGGACGCGCGCGGGGGTGATGGCGGCCACGAGGTGGAGGATCCGGTGCATCTGGACGGAAGCGTGTGCTTTCGCGGGTCGCTGGCCACCTTTCTCCCTGCCGCACCGGGCCCTAGGGCGCCCCGGGGTGGGGGCCGGGAGTTGGATGCGCAGTACGCGCGGGCTTGCGCCCGATCGGTGTGCGCCATCCGCTGGGAAATGAACTTCCTTCGACTCGTCCTCTTGCTCGGCGGGCTCGTGGTGTGCCAGGCGGACGGAGCCCCGCTCAAGGTCGGCGCCCACCGCTTTGATTTTACCCACGAGGGCGAGGTCATCGAGGTCTTCACCTATCGGCCGCCTACTTACCGGGATGGGCCGTTGTTGGTCATTTTCCACGGGGTGGCCCGCAATGCGGAGGATTACCGCAATTTCGCGATCACCCTAGCGGAGCGTTTCCGTGCGCTCGTGGTGGCGCCGCGTTTTGACAAGGATCGTTTCCCTTTGGAGCGTTACCAACGGGGAGGGTTGGTGGACAAGGCGGGGCGGGTGCAGCCGCCGGAACGCTGGACCTACGCCGCCGTGCCGCGGCTGGTGGAGCGCATCCGTGCCGACGAGGGCCGGCCCGCGCTCCCGTACTACCTGATCGGCCACTCTGCCGGGGGGCAGTTTTTGGTGCGGTTGGCGGCCTTCCTGCCGACGGAGGCCCGCCGAATCGTCGCGGCGAACCCGGGTTCGCACCTTTTCCCGACCCGCGAGCGCGATTTTGGCTACGGCTTCGGGGCGCTGCCCGCGGAGTTGGCTTCCGACGAGGTCCTGCGCCGTTACCTCGCGGCACCGCTCACGCTTTATCTCGGGACCGGTGACACCTTGGTCGAATCCAACTTAGACCAAAGCCCGGCCGCGATGCTGCAAGGGGGCAACCGACTAGAGCGAGGGCGGGCCTGCTTCGCGTTCGCGGCGGAGCTGGCCCGGGCTCGGGGCTGGACCTTCGGCTGGCGCAAGGTCGAGACCCCTGGGATCGGTCACGATGCGGCGGAGATGTTCGCCGCGCCGGAGGTGGCCGAAGCGATTTTCGGCCGCTGAACTCGCCCCGGGTACGCCGGGGCGCGCCGGCTTAGGCCGCGGGGACCAGCCGGATGCTCTCGATGGCGATGCGCTCTGCCGGCGTGCTCTTCTCTCCGCCGCCGCCGCCGAAACCGGTCGGCACCGTGGCCACGCGCTCCAGCACGTCGTCGCCCTTCACCACCTGACCGAAGGCGGTGTACTGGCGGTCGAGGAAACGAGCATCGCCGTGGCAGATAAAGAACTGGCAGCCCGCGGAGTCGGGGTGCTGGGAACGGGCCATCGAGATGACGCCGCGGACGTGCGGCTTGGCGTTGAACTCAGCCTTGATGGTATAGCCCGGGCCGCCGGTGCCGGGCATCCCCTTCGCGCCCGCCTTGGTGTTCGGGCAGCCGCCCTGGATCATAAAGCCCTTGATGATCCGGTGAAAGGCCGTGCCGTCGTAGAAGCCCTCGCGGGCGAGCTTCTTGAAGTTCTCCACGGTCTTCGGGGCGACGTCGGACCAGAAGGCGAGGGTGATCTCTCCGTAGCTGGTCTTCAGGATGGCGTGCTCTTCGGCGGGTGCGGTGTTGCTCATTGGGGTCGTGAGCCAAGGCGGCGCCGGGCGCGGCGCAAGGGGTTTCTACGGCGGGAGCGCCGCCTCACTCCGGGAACGCGGCGTCGATGCGCTCGCAGAAATGATGAATCAAGAAGAGGTGGGCCTCTTGGGCGGCGGCACCACTCTCGCCCGGAACGATCAGTTCACAGTCCGCCAGACCCCGGGCGCGGCCGCCGCTTCGCCCGAGGAGCGCGAGGCTCCGGAGTCCGCCGCGGCGGGCCTCGGCCAAGGCCGCGAGAAGATTCGGGGAGTTGCCGCTGGAACTCAGTACGATCAGAAGGTCACCCGGGCGGCCCAGCCCGGCTACCTGCCGTGCAAAGGCTTGCTCGAAGCCGAAGTCGTTGCCCACGCAGGTGAGCAGCGAGCCGTCCGCGGAGAGCGCGAGCGCCGGGAGCGCCCGTCGGTTGCGCTGGTAGCGCCCGGTAAGCTCCGTCGCGAAGTGCCCCGCCTCCGCCGCGCTGCCCCCGTTGCCCGCGACGAGCAGCTTACCGCCGCCCCGGAGCGTCTCGAGGATGAGGTCGCCGGCGCGAGTGATGGCGGGCTCGAGCGCCGTCAAGGCCTCGAATGTGCGCAGGGTGGTGGCGAGGGAGGTCTGGAAGGAGAGCACGGAGGGTAGCGTGGACGGGAATTGGTCGCGGGAAAAGGCTGCTTTTGCGGAGGCGCGGCTTGCCGCCCCCGGCTCCGCTCCGCTATTCCGCCCGCGATGCGCCTGCGCCAAATCACCCTCCGGCACTTCCGGAACGTCGCCGAGGCGACGGTGGAGTTTGCGGGGCGGCAGACGTTCCTCCTCGGGCCCAATGCGCAGGGGAAGACTAACTTGCTGGAGGCGGTCGGTTTCCTGACTGCCCTCCGTTCCTTCCGGACCAGCGACGTGCGCCTGCTGGTGGCCCGGGGCCAGCCGGCGGCGAGCCTCGCCTTCGTCCTCGAGCACGAGCGGCAGGGGGAGACGCAGGTGCGGATCGTGCTGCGCCCCGAGGGCCGCGAACTCCATTGCGACGGGGAAAAGATCACGCGGCTGGCGGACTACCTCGGTCGCTTTCCCACCGTCGTGTTTTCGGCCCAAGACCTGCAGTTGCTGCGGGGTGCTCCGGCGCTGCGGCGCCGTTGGCTCGACCTCACCCTCGCCGCGATGGACGGGGGCTACCTGGGTTCCCTGCAGGCCTTCGTCCGGGCCGTGGCTTCCCGTAACGCCCTGCTGAAGTCCGGCCGGGCGGCCGCTGCGGAGCTGGACGCTTTCGAGGCTGCGCTTGCGCCTGCCGCCGCGGATTTAGTGCGCCGGCGTGTCGCCGGAGTGGCGGCGCTGGCAGTGCCCTGCGGCGCGGCCTACGGGCTGCTGGGCGGCGGGGCGGAGCCGGCTGAACTAATCTACAGGCCCGACTGGGCGGAGACAGATCCGGCGGGCTGGCGTCGCCGACTGGCGGAGGGGCGGGCGCGCGATCTGGCCTTCCGGGCCACCCTAACTGGTCCGCATCGCGATGACCTCGAGCTGCGGATTGGGGGTGGCACCGCGCGGGATTTCGCCTCGGAGGGACAACAGCGCTCGGCGGTGTTGGCGCTGCGCTTAGCGCAGGCGGCGTGGTTTCGGGATCGAAGTGGGGTGGCGCCCATCATTCTCGCGGACGATGTGCTGGGTGAACTGGATCCCGGTCGTCGCGCCCGCTTTTGGTCCGCGCTGCCGGCCGAGAGCCAGGTGATCGCCACGGGCACCCAGTTGCCCGGCACCGGGTTGGGCGTAGACGGGGTGCGGTGGCAGGTGCTGCGGGTGAGCGCCGGCGCCTTCCAGGCGGGGGAGGGAATCGGGTGAACCTAGACGCTTGGGACTGGCTGATTGCGGTTGCGGCCGCGCTGATCGTGGGCGTGGCGAAGGCTGGCATTGGCGGCCTCGGCCTCCTCGCTGCGGTGCTGTTCACGCAGATTCTGCCGGCGAAGTCAGCCTCCGGCGCTCTGCTGCCGCTGCTGTGCCTCGGGGACTTAATCGGTGCTGCGCTCTACCGGCGGCACGCGGATTGGGTCCACCTTGGCCGCCTGTTCCCGTGGACGGCGCTTGGCGTGCTGGCGGGGTACTTCCTGCTCGAGCGCCTGAGTGATCTTGAAGCACGACGGTTGGTAGGCGGCATCGTGTTGGGAATGGTGGCGCTGCACCTCAGCCGGAGGCGGCGCACGAACTCGGCGGAGGCCTTCGGGGCTTGGTTCGCCCCGGCGGTGGGCATCCTAGCCGGCATCACGACGCTGGTGGCTAATGCGGCCGGGCCGCTGATGGCGATCTACTTCCTCGCGATGCGCCTGCCGAAACTCGACTTCGTAGGCACGGCTGCCGTCTTCTTCCTCGCGTTGAACCTCTTCAAATTGCCGTTCATGGGCGGGCTCGGGCTGATCACCGCGGAGAGCCTGCGGCTCAACCTGTTGCTCGCGCCGGCGGTGCTGGCGGGGGCCTGGGGCGGGCGAGCGATCGTCGCGCGGATCGACCAGCGTGCGTTTGAGAACGTCGCCCTCGCCCTGAGCGTCCTCGCTGCCATTCGGCTCCTAACCTAAATGTTGCGCCTCCGCCAACGTCCCTTTCCCCGATGCCACGGATGAACGCGCGCCAGCTCTGGGCGGCCAAGCTGGCCGGTCGCCCGCTGCCTGCCCCGCGGGGGCCGGCGGCCGTCCTTGTCGGGAAGGGAACCGTGGGGGGCGTCGTGCCGCCGCGCCTGCCGTTCGCCGGCCGAATCCTAGGCGTCGACCCCTCGTTGCGCGGTACAGGCCTCGCGCTGCTGGAAATGGCGCCCGGTCGCCCCCCGCTGCTGCTTCGCTGCCGCACCGTGACCGTGCCCGCGCGCCAGCCGCTCGCCTTCGCGCTAGGGGAGATCCACCGCCACGTGAGTGAGTTCCTCGAGGGCGCCGAGGTGCGGCACGTCGCGCTTGAGCAGACGATCTACGTGCAGAATTTCCAGACCGCGCAGATCCTCGGGGCGGCCCGGGGCGCCGCGATCGCCGCGGCGGCAATCCGAGATCTTCCGGTGTTCGAGTACGCTCCGCTGAGAGTGAAGCAGGCAGTCGTGGGGGCCGGGCGCGCGAGCAAAGAGCAGATGGCGCGGACGGTGATGGCCATCCTCGGCCACGGGCGCGCTTTGGCGTTTGACGAGGCGGACGCGGCCGGGGTGGCGCTGTGCCACGCGTTCACGTGGCGGGGCTGAGCCGCTACTGGCCGAGCACGGAGCGCAGCATCTTGCCCAGTTCCACCGTGCGGTAGGGCTTGGCGAGATAACCGCAGGCGCCCGCCTCGAGGAAGCGCCGGGCTAGGTCGTCGTCGTCGTAGCCGCTGGCGATGATCGCCCGTACATCCGGATCAATCCGACGCAGTTGCTCTAGGCACTCCTCGCCGCCCATCCCGCCCACGATCGTGAGGTCGAGGAGGGCGGCGTCGTGAGGCCGCCCGAGGCTCAGGTAGCGCTGGTAGAGCGTCAGTGCCTCCTCGCCTGTCCGGGCGTGATCCACCTTGTAGTCGAGGCTCTGGAGCATCGAGACCGTGAGCGCGGCGACCGCCGGATCATCGTCGAGCAAGAGGATTCGTCCCGTGCCGAAACGGTAGCTCGGGGCGGGCCGCACTGGCGCCGGGGCCGGAGCGGGGGCGGGAGGCAGGTAAACGGTGAAGGCGGAACCGATGCCTGGCTCGGTCGCGAGGGCGACTTGGCCGCCGTGCTGCCGCACGATGGAGAGCACGGTGGCAAGCCCGAGCCCGGTGCCGTGCTTCTTGGTCGTAAAGAACGCGTCGAAGATCCGCGCTGCGACGTGCGGGGGGATGCCGGTGCCGTTGTCTCGCACCTCCAGTTCCACCCATTCGCCAGCCGGCAGGCCCTCGATCTGGCCTTCGGTCAACGTGACCTTTGCTCCCCGTAGCTGCACGTGTGGCCGGTGCGGAGCAGGTGGCATCGCCTGCAGCGCATTCACCACCAGATTCTGGAAGACTTGCAGCAGACGCGGCCGCTCCCCGTGCAGGTCGGGCGTCCCCTCGGCGACCTCGACGGACACGGTCGCGGGGGAGGCGGCCGCGGCGATGCGCACGGAGTCGGCGAGCAAGTCACGCGCCACGAATGTCGACTTTTCCCCCGAGCCCCCTTTGGCGGTGGTGAGGAGCTGCCGCGTGAGCCCCTTCGCGACTAGGCAAGCGCGCTCGGCGTCCGCCAGTGCGGAGGGGTCCCGCTGATCCTTGGCGAGAGAGACCGCGCCCAAAATGGTGGTCAGAAGGTTGTTGAAATCGTGTGCAATGCCGCCGGCGAGAAGGCCCAGGGCCTCGAATCGGTTGGCTCGCACCAGCTCCTCCGGGGTGAGGCGCATCTCCTCGGGGTTGCGGAATACGAGGATCAGGCCGTTGACGCTGCCTGCCTCGTTGCGGCGCGGCTCGACGCGCCAGACGATGGGGAGGGGCTCGGCGTCGCCCCGCTGGATCGCGTCCGTCGCCACCAGTGGGGGCGGACGATCGCCCAGCAGAAACGGGGCGAAGGGAGCTGGGACACGGCCGCCGTCGTGGCGCCGCACGAGGGGGAAAACTTCCGTCGCGGTGCGCCCGGCGAGTGCCTCTGGGGTTGTACCCAACAGCTGGGCAGCGCGGCGGTTGGCGCGCTCCACCCGCTCGCGCGCGTCTAGGATCATCACGCCCTCGCTCACCGCCTCGATTGCCTCCGCTGGGCTTGCCGCGGCGGCGGGCGCGGCCTCCGCGCGGGGCATCGCGAACCCCGTCGCCCGCCGCAGGCCGCCGCGGCGGTGCCGCCGCCGCGTGCCCCCGAGCCAAACCGGCACCGGGGCGCCGCCCGCCGCCCGGAGTTCCACGGGGACCAGAAATCCGGGCGCATTGCCGGGCAGGGCGTCTAGCCAAGCGGCGGCGCCTTCGTCTTCGACCCCGGAGGGCAGATCCCCCGCAAAGGCACCCGCAGCGAGCGGGCCCGGGCCTTCGTCTCTTCCCAACAGCCGGTGCCAGCCGCGGGACACCCATACGCTGCCGCTTCCGGCTTCGAGGTCGAAGAGCGCCACGTCTTCGGCCCCCGCAATCGCCCCGAGCCGTTCCTCGGAGGCGAGCAGCGACTCCTCCAGCTCTTTTCGTTCCGTCAGGTCGACGTGAAGGCCCACGATCCGCTCTAGTGTGCCGTCCGCCATCGTTTGCCGCACGGAGATGCCTTGGACCCAGCGCCAGCTCCCGTCCCGGTGCCGGAGACGATACTCGGCGGTCGTGGCCCGGAAACCGGATCCAAGCGCCCGGGCGGCCAGATCGGGCGCGGCGCCACTGTCGTCCGGATGGAGCAGGCTCCGCCACGTCTCGACGGAGTCCGCGAGCTCGTCCGGCCTGTAGCCGAGCATCGCTTTCCAGCCAGCGGAGAGTCGCACTTCGCCGCGACGCGCATCCAACGCAAAGAAACCCAGCTCCGCTGCCGCGGAGAAGGACTCTTCCGCCGCGTTCCCTCCGCCCGGGGAGGGTTCCACGGCGGGAGCGGAAGCCGGTCGCGGGCTCGCCGGCAAGAGGAGCGCCAGCCACGTTCCGGGGGCGGGCCCGGGGGTAAAGGTACAATCGACTTCCCCGGCGGAAGTGTGGCCGAGCCGCGTCGCGAGCCGCACGGCCCCTGCTGGCGCGGCGGCTTGCAGCGCCTCCCATTGCGCGGCCAGAAAGGCGGGATCGTCCGTCTCCA
>CAIOTK010000203.1 GCA_903861185.1 uncultured Opitutia bacterium
CGGGGCAGGGCGACGCCCTGGTGGCGGATCTCGGTCAGGGCGAGCCCCCGTTCGAGGGCCTCCTCGACGAAGCCCTCGCAGGCAAGGGGATCATCCGTGTAATAGACTTCCGGCGGCGGGGCCGGGTGTTGGCGCCGCGGGGCGCCGTATTCGACCGCGTAGTTGGCGAGCATAGTACGTTTCCTATGGGTTTGGGTTCAGGGAATGAGGCGGTAATCGCCTTCATAAAGCGGGGCGAGGACCCGGTAGCGGGGCTGCAGGAAGGTCACCAAATCGATCATCTCCTGGACGGTCATCACTTCGTTCACGCCCGGCATCGGGGACTCCTTCATCTGCTTGCGTTCTGGGCCGGCGATCTTGTCGGAGATCCCTGCCTTGGGATGGATGATCGCCGTCAGCAGGTCGCCGTAGGTGCGGAGGCGGGCAACTTCGCCGCCGAGCATTAGCTGGTCAGCGGGGGCGGCGGTCGGGGCAGGTAGGTCGACTCCGGAGACGGTGTGGCAGGTGTTACAGCGGAGGGTGACGAAGGCGGTCTGCCCGCGGGCGGCGTCGCCCTCGGGCATTTTGAAGCTGCGGAGGGACTTCTGGCCGGAGCAACCGGCGCCCAAGCCGGCGAGGAGCAGGCAGGTGAGGAAGGCGGTGCGTTTCATAGCGGAAGGGGCGCCGGGCGGGCGGGATTGCCTGGGAGCGGCGAAGGGCGGAAGGTCGCACCGGAAGGGCTGCGCTGCCGCGCCTTCCTTGTCGGGAGCTGGGCCTAATTTGCGGTGGCCCGGAGCGGCCGCGACGGGATTGAACTTGGCGCCGGCTCGTGTGTGCTGGTGGGGTGTTCACCACCTTGCGTCGCGCCGAGTACGCCGAGCTGATCGGGCTCTTCTTCCTGATCGGGGCGGCGCTGGCGATGTGGTTCGTGCCGCTGAGCGCGGTGCTCGAGGCGCACGGGTTGGGGCATATCCGGCCGGTGGCCTTCGCATCCTCGGGGGTGGCGGCCTTCATCTCGCCGCTGCTGTTCGGGGCGATGGCGGACCGCCACGCCTCGCCGGTAAAGGTGCTGCGGGGGCTGGCGCTGGCTACGGCGATGACCGTTACTCTGGCCACGACGGCCATCCGGGAGGGCTGGGGCCCGCTGCCGGTGCTGGCGTTGATCCAGCTGCACTCCCTGTGTTCCTCGCCCACTTGGAGCATCGCCTCGACCATCATTTTGGCGCGCTTGCGGGACGCACCGCGGGAGTTCGGGCCGGTGCGGGCGATGGCGACCTTCGGCTGGATGGGGGGCTGCCTGTGGGTGAGCCTGATCGGGGCGGACCGTTCGACCGCCTCAGGCTACAGTGGGGCGGTGCTGTGGCTGGTGGTGGTGGCCTTCACCTTCCTGTTGCCCACGGTGGAGAGTCCCCGGGCCGGCGAGGCGCGGAGCTGGGTCCAGCGGCTGGGCCTCGATGCGCTGACCTTGCTGAAGATCCGGGACCACCGGGTGGTGTTCCTGACCACGACCCTGTTCACCATTCCCCTCGCCGGCTTTTACCCGTACGCGCCGCCGCACCTGAAGGAGCTGGGCTTGGAGCGGATGACGGCGTGGATGAGCTTGGGGCAGATCACGGAGGTGATCGCGATGTTCGCCTTGGGCGGGCTGATTTTACGGTGGCGGCTGAAGTGGATCATCGCGGCGGGACTGGGGTTCGGGGTGATCCGATTCGTGGTGAGCGCGCTCGATACCCGGACCGGGTTGATTGCGGGCATCGTATTGCACGGGTGTTCGTTCACGTTGGTGAACATCACCGCGCAGATTTACTTGGATCAGCGGGTGGAGCCGTCGTGGCGCGGGCGGGCGCAGGCGCTGCTGTCGCTGATGAATGGAGGCTTCGGGAACCTGCTCGGGTACCTCGGGACGGGGGCGTGGTTCGTGGCGTGCTCGGCGGGGGGCAAGACGCAGTGGAGTTCGTTGTGGCTAGGGTTGGCGGTGACGGTGGCGGGGGTATTGGTGGTGTTCCTGGTGGCGTACCGGGGAAGGTCCGCGGGCCTGACCCCGCCGCCCGTTGCGCGGAGCGGGTGAGGCGTCAGGCCCGGGCGTCGGAGGATGGCCACAAAAGGCGCAAGGGGTGCTGGGTGTGGCGTGGGCGGAACTGGGCGTCTATAGACGCCGCGGAAACTACAGGGCGAGCGTTCGGAGAGGAGGGCTCCGAACCGAGTGGCTCCAGTCTTGTTTGCCGTCGGCACCAAC
>CAIOTK010000204.1 GCA_903861185.1 uncultured Opitutia bacterium
CCTCTGCTCGTCCAGGGCCCCGGGATCCGCCCCGGCTCCCGCGCCCAAGGCAACGTCTACCTCAGCGACCTCCTGGCCACCTACTGCGACCTCGCCGGCATCCCGCCGCCCACCACCAACGAGGGCCGCAGCTTTCGCCCCGTGCTCGAGGGCCGCGCCGCCACCGTCCGCGACACCCTCTACGGCGTCTACTGCGGCGGCACCCGGCCCGGCGTGCGCGCGGTCCGCCACGGCGACTGGAAACTCGTCCAACACGACGTCCTCGACGGCAAAGTGCGCGAGCTCCAGCTCTTCAACCTCCGCGAGAATCCCGACGAGTTCCTCGCCGCGCACCACGACCCGGCGGTCGTCGCGCTAACCGGCCGCCGCCCCGCCCCGCACCAAGTGAACCTCGCCGGCGATCCGCGCCACGCGGCGAAGCTCCGCGAGCTGCAGGCGCTGCTCCTCGCCGAGATGCGCCGCCACGACGACCCCTTCCGCCTCTGGGACCAGCCCGCCGACGGCCTTCCGCGCCCGCCCAACCCCGACACGGCCCCGCGCGCCGGCAAGGGCAAAGCCGCGCCCAAGACCGGCGAATGAGGGGCGGCGCGCAGGTGAAATCCCGGTGACGGCCGCCTTCGGCCTCGCCCGGTCCGGGTCCGCGCGCCCAGCCTTCGCCGCGATGCACGCCTGTTCCCGCCCCCCGCTTCTCCTCCTGGCGGCCCTTTTGCTCGCGCTCGCCACCCGCGCCCCCGCCGCCGAAAACCCGGCCGCCACCCCGCCGGCCAACGACCCCGCGCGCGCCGCGGAACAGGCGTGGTACGCCGCCCTGCCCCGCGCCCCGGTCCCAGAGCTCACCCGCCACGGCCTCGTCGCGCAGGAGTTGCGTCGCTGGCGGCCGCGCGGCGCCAATCAGGGCGTGGCGGTCGACGCGGACCACTTTTACGGCATCGGGAACTTCATCGTCGGCAAATACGACAAGCGCACCGGGGAGCGCGTGGCCGAGTGGGTCGGCCTCCGCGGCGGCACCACGATCCACCTCAACGGCGGCCTCATCCAGGATGGCCTCCTAGTCCTCGCGCACTCGAATTTCCCGCAGCTGCCGATGACGAGTTCGCTGGAGATCTTCGACCCGCGGACGCTTACCCCCGTGCGCAGCCTGAGCCTCGGCCTGCGGCCCGGCTCGCTGACTTGGGCCGAGCGACGAGACGGCTTCTGGTGGGCCTGCTTCGCGCACTACAACGACCAGGGCTCCACGCCCAGCTTGGACCAGCGCTGGACCCACGTCGCGCGCCTCGACGACCAGTGGCAGCCGCTCGAATCCTGGCTCTTCCCGCCGCAGGTGGTCGCCACTTGGGGCAAGAGCAGCTGCTCCGGGGGCAGCTGGGGCGACGACGGGCTGCTCTACGTGACGGGCCACGACGCGCGCGAACTCTACGTCCTGCGCCCGCCGCGGATGGGTTCGACCCTCGAGTACGTGACCACCATCGACGTGCCGTTCGAGGGGCAGTCGTGGGCGTGGGACCGCAGCGAGGGCCGGGTGATCTACGGCATCATCCGCCGTACCCGCGAGGTCGTGGTCGCCCGCATCCCCGAATTGCCGGCGGCCTTGCGGGCGCGTTGAGCGTCGTCAGATCGAGTATTTCGCGCGCACATCCTCCGGGATCGGCGTGGCGCGGCCGGTCGCGAGCGTGACGAGCGTGTAGTCGCAGGCCCCGTCGCACACGCGCTTGCGCAGCGGCAGCTTCTCGATCTCGAAGGCGACGCGACAGCCGGTCGCGGTGAAGTGCTCGATCCAGCAGCGGACGACCATCCGGTCACCCCAGCCCAGGGGCCGCTTGTACTGAATCGAGGCGGCAGCCATCCACCAACCGAGGCCACGCTCCGCGAACGCCTGCATCGACATTCCGTAGTGGCGCTCCATCTGCTCGAAGCGCGCCGCCAGCACATAGTCGAGGTAACGCGTGCTGTGCACGTGCTGGTAGAGGTCGATGTCGTCCGGCCGCACGGCCAGCTCCGTCTCGAATTTCGAGAAGACGTTCATCGCGTCAGCCAACGGCGGCGCCGCGCGGGCCGCGATATTTATTCCGGGCCCGCACCCGCCCCTCGGCCGCGGCTACTCAAAAAGTCGGTCCAGCAGGCGGCGGTCGCGCTTCGTCGGGCGGCCGCTGCCCTGCTCGCGCGCCAGCAGCTGCCGCACGCCGGCCTCCCGCGCCTTCGCCCACTCGCTTTCCGGGGTCGTCTCCACGCAGAACTCCGGCACCCAGCGCGCCGCCACGCGCCCACGCGGGGACGCCACCACGCGCAGCGTGCGCGTCACGAGCCCATCTCGCACGCTCACCTGCTCCCCCGGCCGCACCTCGCGGGCGGGTTTCGCCGGGTGGTCGTTGACGGTGACGCTCCCGGCGCGGCACGCGTCTCCGGCCAAGCTACGCGTCCGAAAGATGCGGACCATCCACAGCCACTTGTCGAGGCGCGCGGGAGCGGCGGCAGGCGGGGGCGCGACGGCGGGGGCGGCCACGGCGTCAACGGCCCGGAAACTCGGCGCGAAGCCAGTCGTCGAGCAGCGCCTTCTCGTGCCGCAGGGGGTCGTCGCGGAAACCTCCCGTGAGCTTCAGCAGGAAGGCGAGATCAGACAACGCGCGCTGGCCCGTGCGCACGACGCGACCGGCG
>CAIOTK010000205.1 GCA_903861185.1 uncultured Opitutia bacterium
CCGCGCCTGAAGCGCCCGCTCCCTTTTCCCGATGAACTTTCCGTCCTCCGCCTCCGCGTTCGCCCTTTCGATCTCAAACGCCCTGCGGGCGCCAACCTTCCGGCTGCTCGGGTGCCTGCTCCTCCTCGCGAGCGGACTGCTGCCCGCCGCGGAAACTTCACCCGCCGCGGTGCCCGCTGCCGAGACCCGGGAGAAGCGCGACCGCGCCGAACGTCCCCCGATGGGCGACCAGTCCGTCGTCGCGGGTGAGCAGCGCCGCAAGGCGGTCAGCATCGGCGGAGACCTAGAGGTGGCTGGCGAAATTACCCAGGACGCCGTCGCGATTTTCGGCTCCGCGGTGGTGCAGCCCGGCGGGTCTGTGGGCAAGAACCTCGTGGGTTTGTTCAGCTCCGTCGAGCAGCGGGGCCGGGTCGCGGGCGACGTGGTGGTTATCCTAGGCTCTGCGGTGATCGATGGCCCGGTTGAACGAAAGGTCGTTGTAGTGGGCGGGACGCTCGAGCTCGGGCCGAAGGCGGAATTGGCCGGCGGCTACGTGCTGATCGGCGGCGACGTCCGCCGGGATCCGGGCGCGAAGGTCTCGGGCCCCGCGATCGGCGTGATCGCCATCCATTCCTCGGAGACTTGGTCCGGGGCGATGACGTGGCTGCGCACGTGCCTGCTCTGGGGGCGGCCGCTCGCCTTCCGCGAAGGGCTCGGCTGGGCGTGGCTCGTCGCGGCCGGGTTCGTCGCGCTGTACCTGCTCGCCGCCCTGATTTTCCGGGGTCCGGTCGAGCGCGCGGTGGACACGTTGGGCGCCCGTCCAGGTCTGACCCTCCTGACGACCATCCTCACCGTGCTCTGCATGCCGGTGGTGTTCACGGTGCTTTCCGTTTCGGTCGTCGGCCTCGTCCTCGTACCCTTCCTCGCGCTCGCCCTGCTGGCCGCCCACATCCTCGGTCAGGCCGCCCTGCGGATCTGGCTTGGCCGCCGGCTGCTCGGCGCGCTCGGCGGGGGGGCGAACAGCCTCGGGTTCGCGTTGCTCCTGGGCGCGGCGCTCGTGCTGCTCGTGTACACGGTGCCGTTCGTCGGGTTCGCGCTGGTGCTCACGCTGACTTGGCTGAGTGTCGGCGTGATGGTCTTGGTCGTGGCGCTGGCGCTGCGCCGCACACCGTCCACTACGGGGGGCCCTCCGGCCGCCGCCGCTCCGGTCCCCGCTTCGGCCGCCGCCCCGGCTCTGGCCGCGGTCGCCGCTTCCGCGGACGCGCCGGCCCCGGAGCCCGTGCCTGCCGCCGCGCCCGTGACGCCGCCGGCCGGGGGCGGGTGGGCAGATTCCGCCGCCTTGCCGCGGGCCGGGTTGCTCGTGCGCCTCGCGGCGCTGGCGATTGACGCGCTGGTCGTCGGTCTCGTGGTGGCGCTGGCCCACGCGTTCGCGCCCGCCTTCCTACTCGTGCTCGCCGGTTACGGCGCCGTCCTCTGGCGGCTCCGCGGTACGACCATCGGCGGCACTGTGTTTGGCCTGCGCGTGGTGCGGACCGACGGGCGCGAGGTGGATTGGACCACGGCGTGCCTCCGCGCGCTCGGCTGTTTCCTTTCGCTGCTCCCGCTCGGCCTCGGGTTTCTCTGGATCGCTTTCGACCGGGACCGCCAGGCGTGGCACGACAAGGTGGCCGGCACGGTCGTGCTGCGGGTCCCCCGTGGAGTCTCGCTGGCCTGAGCCGGCATCAAGCGTCCCGCTCCCGCCACCGGCGGACGTCCTCAGGGGTGTCGAGGTCCGCGGCCAACTCCGGGAGTTCGACGGCCGCGACCGGCGGGTCACCGCCGTTGAGGAGCTCGCGCGCGCCCGCCTCGCCGGTGAGTGCCGCGAGGCGCGGGAACAGGCGCCGGTGAAACAGCGCCGGCGCACCGTGACGGTCGGCGTAACGGGCCGCCACGAGGTCACACCCGCTCGCGTGGTGCTCCGCGATCAGCCGTCGGATCACCGCCGCGTCGAGCGCCGGCTGGTCCGCGAGGACCACCACCGCCGCCTCGAGGCGCCGGGAAAACTGCGCGAGGGTCGCGACGCCTTCCCGCAGCGACGAGGCCATCCCTTCCGCCCAAGCGGCGTTCTCCACGACGAGCACGGGAAACGGCGCGAGGAGCGGCCGCAGCGCCGCGGCGTGCGCCCCAAGCACCACGACCACCGGCCAGACGGGCGCTGCCAGCGCCGCCTCGACGGCGCGGACGAGGAGCGGACGGCCCCCCACCTCGAGTAACTGCTTCGGCTGGCCCATCCGCGTCGAGGCCCCGGCCGCGAGGACGATGAGTCCGCAGGGGAACGGGCGTTCCACGGCCGGTTCCGGTGGCGCTGGATCAGGCATGGATGGGGCCGCTCCTTTCCCGCAGCGGCCGGCCGTCGCGCCCGCCGAGCACCGCCTGCATCTCTGCGAGGATCGCCAGCGCCACCTGCTCCGGTCCATCCGCGCCGAGGTCCAAGCCTACGGGCGCGCGCAACCTCCGGCCGAGCTCCGCCGCCGCCGCGGGCGCGGTCGCCGCGAGTTCGGCGAGGATCCGTTCGGCGCGCCGGCGGGGCCCCAACAGGCCCACGTACGCCAAGGGTCGGCCCAGCAGCGCGCCGAGCAGCGGGAGATCGTGCACGTAGTGGTGCGTCATCACCACCACGAGCGCGTCCGGCCCGGGATCGAGCCGTGCGACCAACTCGGCCGCGGGGGCCGTGACCACGGTGTCGGCCGCCGGGAAACGCTCTTGGGTGGCGAACGCCGGCCGCGGATCGGCGACGGTCACGTGCCAGCCGAGCGTGCGCGCGAGGGACGCGACGGGCCGGGCGTCTTCGCCGGCCCCGAGGATGAAGAGGGCCGGCGGCGGCGGCACGGGCTGCTCCCATTCCTCCGCCGCGGGCGCGCCCTCGGCGGAAGCGGCGAGGCGGGTGCCCCAGCGGAGCGGATCTGGTCCATCGTGGCGCACGCGCAGCCGCACGGTCCGGCGCGCGGCCGTCGCGGCGCGGAGTTCCGCGGCCCACGTTGGTGGCGCGTCGATTCGCTCGAGCAGGACGCGCACCACGCCGTGGCAGCCGAGCCCGACGCCCCAGACGAGATCGTTCTCGGCGGTGGTATCGTAGGTGACCGCCTCCGCCACCCCGCCCGCGAGGACCCCGCGGGCCCGTTCCACGAGGTCCGCCTCGAGGCAGCCGCCGCTGATCGCTCCGATCCGGCGGCCGTCTGCGGTGACGAGCAGCCGCGCGCCGGGACGGCGATAGGAGGAGCCTTCCACCCGGACCAGGGTCGCGAGCACCGCGGGCAGGTTCCCCGGCTCGCCGAGGGCGGTCGCGATGGCGGCCAGTTCCGGCATTCGCGCGCGTTCCCGCTTAGAGCGGCTCCTCAACCACCGGGTTGGTGAGCGCGCCGATACCCTCGATGTCCACCGTCACTTCGTCGCCCGGCTGCAGCCAGACGGGAGGGTTGCGCGCAAAACCGACGCCGTGGGGGGTGCCGGTGAGGATGACCGTTCCGGGCAGCAGCGTCTTGCTGGCGCTGAGGAACGCGATGATCGCGGGCACGTCGAAAATCATATCGTCCGTACTCCAGTCCTGCATCACCTGCCCGTTGAGGACGGTGCGGATGCGGAGCGCGTTCGGGCGGGGGAGCTCGTCGGGCGTGACGAGCACGGGGCCGAGCGGGCAGAAGGTGTCGAAGCTCTTGCCTTGGCACCATTGGCCCCCGCCGCCGTCGCGCTGCCAGTCGCGCGCCGAGACGTCGTTGGCGCAGGTGTAGCCGAGTACGTAGCTGAGGGCGTTCTCGCGGGTGGCGTTGCGGCACGCGCGGCCGATCACCACGGCGAGCTCGCACTCGTAATCCACCTTCGTGCTGGGGAGGTGGCGCGGCAGCTGGATCGGCCCGCCGGGGTGCTGCACGGCGGCCGTGTTCTTCATAAACAGCACCGGGTGGGGCGGGAGTGGTGAGTTCGACTCCGCGGCGTGGCGCCGGTAGTTTAGGCCGATGCAGAGCAGGTTCGTCGGCGTCACCGGCGCCAGCAGCCGGCCCGGGGTGACGGGGCGGTCGGTGAGGCGGAAGTCGCCCGGCACCTCACCCTCGAGGGCGCGGGCGGAACCGTCGGGCTGCAGGGCGGCCCAAGCGGGGCCCGCCGGCGTGAGGTGGCGGATGATCTTCATCGTCCCCGTGGTGCCTGACGCTCCGGCCTGACGCAAGCCGCGGCGGGCGCGGCGGCGCGCTCAGTTCCCGGCGTGGGCCTCCATCCCGACGCACGAGCAGACGAGGTGGCGGTCGCCGTGGACGTTGTCGACGCGGCCAACGGCAGGCCAGAACTTGGCGGCGCGCGTGTGGCGGTCGGGGAAGGCGGCGGTCTCGCGGGAGTAGGCGTGCGGCCAAGCGTCGGCGCACACGACGCGGGCGGTGTGCGGCGCGTGCTTGAGGGGGTTGTCGGCCGGGTCGGCGCGCCCCTCGGCCACGGCCTGCATCTCGGCGTGGATGGCGAGCAGCGCGTCGCAGAAGCGGTCGAGTTCCGCCTTCGATTCGCTCTCGGTGGGCTCGATCATCAGGGTGCCGGGGACCGGGAACGACATCGTCGGCGCGTGGTAGCCGTAATCCATCAGGCGCTTGGCGGCGTCCTCGACCTCGAGGCCGTGCTTCTTCCAGCCGCGGAGGTCGATGATGCACTCGTGCGCGACGAGGCCTTGGGCGCCGCGGTAGAGAACCGGGAAGCGGCCCTCGAGGCGGCGGGCGATGTAGTTGGCGTTGAGGATGGCGCGGCGCGTCGCGGCAGTGAGGCCGGCACCGCCCATCATCCGGATGTACATCCACGAGATGACCAAAATGCTCGCGCTGCCGTAGGGGGCGGCGGAGACGGGGCCGATGCGCTGGCCGTCGGCGCCGGGTGTGGCGGGCGCGAGGGGGTGTCCGGGGAGGAAGGGCGCGAGGTGGGCCGCGACGCCGATCGGTCCCATCCCGGGCCCGCCGCCGCCGTGGGGGATGCAGAAGGTCTTGTGCAGGTTGAGGTGGCACACGTCGGCGCCGATGTGGCCCGGGGAGGTGAGGCCCACCTGCGCGTTCATATTGGCCCCGTCCATATAAACCTGCCCGCCGTGCGCGTGGATGAGGGCGCAGATGTCCTTGATGCCCGTCTCGAACACCCCGTGCGTGGACGGGTAGGTGACCATTAGCGCGGCGAGGTCGCGGCTGTGCCGCTCGACCTTCGCGGCGAGGTCGGCTTGGTCGATGTCGCCGCGAGCGTCGCAGGCCACGGGCACGACGCGGAACCCGCACATCACTGCGCTAGCGGGGTTGGTGCCGTGCGCGCTGGTGGGGATGAGGCAGATGTGGCGGTGCCCCTCGCCCCGCGCCTCGTGGTAGGCGCGGATCACGAGCAGGCCGGCGTATTCGCCCTGCGAGCCGGCGTTGGGCTGGAGCGAGACGGCGGCGAACCCGGTGCATTCCGCCAGCCAGGCCTCGAGGTCGCGGAACAGGCGCTGGTAGCCGCGCGTCTGCTCGGCGGGGGCGAACGGGTGGAGTTGCGCGAAGGCGGGCCACGAGACGGGGAACATCTCGCTGGTGGCGTTCAGCTTCATCGTGCACGAGCCGAGCGGGATCATCGCGTGGCAGAGCGAGAGGTCCTTCGCCTCCAGCCGCCGCAGGTAGCGCAGCATCTCGTGCTCGGTGTGGTACCGGTGGAAAGTGGGGTGGGTGAGGAAGGGCGACGTCCGCGCGTGCGGCGCCGCATAGTCGGTCGCCGGCGCCGCCGCAGGCGGGCGCGCCGACTCGGCGAAGAACCCGAGGACGAGCGCCACTTCCTCGACGGTCGAGGTCTCGTCGAGCGTGATGCCCACGGTGTAGTCGTCGATCGGGCGGAGGTTGACGCGCCGGGCGGTGGCCGCGGCGTGCACCCGCGCGGCGGCCACGCCACCTACGGTGAGGGTATCGAAGACGGGCTCGCCGTTGACCTTGGCCCCCGCCGCCCGCAGGCCCGCGGCCAGCAGCGCGGTGAGATCGCGCACCCGCCGAGCGATTCGCCGCAGGCCCTCCGGCCCGTGGTAGACCGCGTACATCGAGGCCATTACGGCCAGCAGCACCTGGGCGGTGCAGATGTTCGACGTGGCCTTGTCGCGCCGGATGTGTTGTTCGCGCGTGCCTAGGGCGAGGCGCAGCGCCGGGTCGCCTTGGGCGTCCCGTGAGACGCCGACGAGGCGGCCGGGCATCTGGCGCTTGAAGGCGTCCTTGGTCGCGAGAAAGCCCGCGTGGGGCCCGCCGAACCCTGGGGGGACGCCGAAGCGCTGCGCCGAGCCGACGGCCACGTCGGCCCCGAACTCACCCGGCGCGCGCAAGAGCGTCAGCGCGAGCAGGTCGGCGGCCACGATGGTGAAAGCGCCCGCGGCGTGCGCGGCGGCGAAGAACGCCGCGTAATCGTGGATCGAGCCGGTGGTGTCTGGGTACTGCACCAGCACGCCGAAGCAGGAGGGGTCCGGGGTGAACGTCCGGTGGTCACCGACGACCACCTCGATCCCGAGGGGCCGGGCGCGGGTACGAACGAGCTCAATGGTTTGCGGGTGGCAGCCGGCGGAGACGAAGAACCGGCGGTGCGCAGCGGCGTCGCCTTCCTTCAGCCGGTGGCACATCATCATCGCCTCGGCGGCCGCGGTGCCCTCGTCGAGCATCGACGCGTTGGCGATCTCGAGTCCGGTGAGGTCGCAGACGAGCGTCTGAAAGTTCAGCAGCGCTTCGAGGCGGCCTTGGGAGATCTCGGCTTGGTAGGGAGTATAGGCGGTATACCAGCCCGGGTTCTCGAGGATGTTGCGCTGGATCACGCCCGGCGTGTGGGTGCCGTGGTAACCGAGGCCGATCAGGCTCCGGTGCACCCGGTTCTCGTCGGCCAGCGCGCGCAGTTCCGCGAGCGCCGCCGCCTCACCCAGCGGCTCCGGCAACCGCAGCGGCTCCCGCCGGATCGCCGCCGGCACGGCCGCGTCGGCCAGCGCCTCGAGCGTCGGTTGCCCGAGCAGCTCGAGCATCGCCCGGGTGTCATCCCCCTCCTCGCCGTGGTGCCGGCGGGCGAAGGTGTCGGTCGGGGAGAGGGGATCGCGCGGCGAGGACATACGGGCCGGACCGTACTGCGGACCTCCGGTGCCGCAACCGCGTTCTCGCTTGGAGATCACGCCGGATTCCGGCCTTGTTTTCCCGGTGCGCTGGGGTGTGGTGGGCGGATGAACCGCGCCGAACGCGCCGCGTTGATCGACCGCCGCCTCGCCGGGCTCTACCCGGAGACGCCTGTCCCCCTGGACCACCGGGACGCCTTCACGCTGCTCATCGCGGTGCTGTTGTCCGCGCAATGCACGGACCGCCGCGTCAACACCGTGACGCCCCGGCTCTTCGCGCTCGCGGACACTCCCGCGGCGATGGCGCGCGTGCCGGAGGAGCGGATTCGGGAGATCATCCGGCCGTGCGGGTTGTCGCCGCAGAAGGCGCGGGCGATCGCGGGCCTGTCGCGGCTGCTGCTGGAGCGGCACGGGGGCGAGGTGCCGCGGACCTTTGCTGAGCTCGAGGCGTTGCCGGGCGTGGGCCACAAGACGGCGAGCGTGGTGATGGCGCAGGCCTTCGGGGTGCCGGCGTTTCCGGTCGACACGCACATCCACCGCCTGGCGCAGCGCTGGGGGCTGACCAGCGGGCGGAGCGTGACGCAGACTGAGCGCGACCTGAAGCGCCTCTTCCCGCGGGAGCACTGGAACCAGCTGCACTTGCGGATCATCTTCTACGGCCGGGAGTACTGCACGGCCCGGTGCTGTGACGGCACCGTCTGCCCGTTGTGCCGGGAAGTGCATCCGGGGCGGCGGCGGGCGGTCCGCGTGCGCCCGGCGTGAACGCCGTTGGATTTGGGATTGCCTCGTCCCCGCGGGCTTCCCACGGTCTGCGGTCCTGTTGGACGCTTAGCTCAGTTGGTTAGAGCACCTGCTTCACACGCAGGGGGTCCGCGGTTCGAGTCCGCGAGCGTCCACCATCTTCC
>CAIOTK010000206.1 GCA_903861185.1 uncultured Opitutia bacterium
AACTCGCGGTCGATGATCCGCTGGAAGACGGTCTTGGGCATCCCGCGACGCAAGCGCCCCGGCGGCGCGAAGGAAACCTCTTTTTGGCTAGAGGAACAGGAGGTGCAGCTCCGCGCTCGCCGCGGTGCGTGCGGCGGCCAAATCCCGGATCAAGGCCAGCGCCTCCTCGTAATCGCGCTGCCGGCGGGAAGTAGCCCGTAGCCCCGGGGGCACCAACGCCCGCCGCAGGTTGGTCACGAGCAGCGTGGCCTCCCGGTAGCCGGCCAGCCGGCGGAGGCCCGTCATAATCTCCGCCCGGGTAAAGAGCGGAGTGGGCGACGCTAGGGTGAGCGCGGCGTCCCAATGGTAGAAACCGTGCCGTGGCTGCAGGGCGAACAGGCGGGCCAGCAACTCCGCCGCCGCCGCGTTGAACGCCGTTTCCTCGTCCGGCGGCGGTGCACCGGCCGCGATGGCCCGCTCCTGCAACTCCGTGACGTTGAGGGCGATCGCCGAACGAATCTGCTCCGCGAGGTACAGGTCCCGGCCGGTGGCTTGGGCAAACAGCGAGTTGATGAAGTGCAGCCGCCGCAACGCGGTCGAATCCCGCTTCATCACCCCGGGATCACGTCCGCGGCTCCCGTGCCAAGAGGCTGATCTCGTCCACAAACTCCGCCACGTCGCGGAACTCTTTGTAGACGCTGGCGAAACGCACGTACGCTACCTGATCTACCGTGCGGAGCCGCTGCATCACACCCTCGCCGATCGCGCGGCTCGGGATTTCCTTTTCAAATTGGGCCTCCAGCGCGTCCATCACGTCCTCGACCAGCATCGCCACCTGCTCGGCGTCTACCGGTCGCTTGTGACACGCTGCCCGCACGGCCCGGGTGAGCTTCTCCCGATCGAAATCCTCCCGGCGGCCGTCCCGCTTGATCACCATCACCCCGTCTCGGACCGAGACCTCGGTGGTGCTATAGCGATGGCCGCACTCGAGGCATTCCCGCCGCCGCCGGATCGACGCGCCGTCCCGGCTGATCCGGGAATCGATCACCTTATCCTCGACGGAGGTGCACTTAGGGCAACGCATTTGGGAGTATGACGTCCGGGCTCAGGCTAGGGTTGCAAGCGCCCGCCTCAGCCGAGGCGCAGGAAATTCTCTAGGATCTGGCGACCGCCGGCGGTGGCGATGGATTCCGGGTGGAACTGCACGCCCCAGATGGGCAGTTCCCGGTGCCGCAGCCCCATAATCTCGCCCTCCGCCGTCTCCGCGGTGATCTCAAGCGCGGCCGGCAACGTCTCCCTTTCCACCAGTAGCGAGTGATACCGCGTCGCCGCGAACCCCTGCGGCATCCCGGCAAAAACGTCCGTCCCCCGGTGCAAAATCGGTGACGTCTTGCCGTGCATCAGGCGTCCGGCGCGGACCACCCGGCCGCCAAAGTAGTGCCCGATCGATTGGTGCCCTAGGCAGACGCCCAGCATCGGGCGGACCCCCGCGAAGGCCTCGATCATCCGCAGGGTTACGCCCGCCTCCTTGGGGGAACACGGACCTGGCGAAAGGAGGATGCGCTCCGGTTGCAGGGCGCGGGCCTCCTCCACCGTGATCTGGTCATTGCGGAACACGCGCTGTTCCACGCCCAACTCGCCAAAGTATTGGACGAGGTTGAAGGTGAACGAGTCGTAGTTGTCGATGACCAGCAGCACGTTGGAACTACCTCGCGGATTGACACCCGGGTCAAGCGCGGCGGTAGGTAGCGCCCCTCCGATGAGCCCCCACTTCCAGTTGCTCGGGACCGATCCTGCCACCGCCGCCCGCCGGGGCCGGTTGGCGACCCGCCACGGCGTCATCGAAACCCCGATGTTTATGCCGGTGGGCACCCAGGGGACGGTCAAGGCCCTCTCCCCCGCCCAGTTGCGCGAGATCGGGGCGCAGATCATCCTGGGCAATACCTACCACCTTAACCTCCGTCCGGGCAGCCCCTTGGTGCGGGAATTAGGGGGCCTGCACGCCTTTATGCAGTGGGACGGTCCGATCCTGACGGACAGCGGCGGGTTCCAGGTCTTCTCCCTCGCCAAACTGCGGGAAATCCGGGAGGACGGCGTGGCGTTCGCCTCCCATCTGGATGGCCGCCGGCTCTTTTTGGGGCCGCGCGAGGTGATGACGATCCAGCAGGATCTGGGCAGCGATATCGCGATGGTGCTGGACGAGTGCCCTCCTTGGCCCTGTAGCCGCGAGGAATGCGCCCGGGCGGTCGATCGGAGCCTGCGCTGGGCAGCCGAGTGCCGCCGGATCGCGGAGGGAGAGGGGTTTTTGGCCGCTGGCCACCACGTGTTCGCGATCGTCCAAGGCTCCACCTTTGACGATCTCCGACGGGAGGCCGCGGAGGCCCTCACGGCCTTGAATTTCCCGGGCTATGCCGTGGGCGGGGTCAGCGTGGGCGAACCGGAGCCGGAGATGCTCAAGCAGGTGGGGGCGACGACGCCGTTCCTACCTGCCGACCGGCCGCGCTACACTATGGGGCTGGGGACGCCACCGCAGCTGCTACGAATGATCGCCCTCGGCGTAGACCTCTTCGACTGCGTCCTACCCAGCCGCGTCGCCCGCAATGGGCTCGTGTTCACCCCGGACGGCCCGCTCAACCTGCGCAATGAACAGTACCGGACCGACCCGCGGCCGCTGGTGGAGGGACTCGATAACTACACCGCTCGGTTTTCGCGGGCCTACCTGCGGCACCTCACCCTCGCCGGGGAGATTCTGGGCTGCACCCTGCTGACCTTACACAATCTGCACTTCTACTTGGACCTGATGGCCCAAGCGCGTCGCCACCTTGAAGCGGGCGACTACGGTGCTTGGCACCGCGGGTGGATCGACCGCTATGAGGCGGGAATGGCCTCCCGCCGGGCGGCGCGCTGAACTGCGTCAGTTCACGCCGCCCGCGGGGAGCGTCCCGGTCTTAGAACCGCGCGGTGAGGCCGAGTCGGACCGCGGAGCCGGAGCCCGCGGCGTAGGTGAACATCTCGCGGTTGTACACGTGCACGTAGTCGTTGTTCGTGTAGTCGTTCGTCAGATTGTAGAGGTCGACGTTCAGCACATACTTCTGGTTGAAGGTGTACTGGAACTTCAGGTCGATCAGCGTGCGACTGTGCTGGTAGGTGTCATAGGCCGCCGCGCGGGTCGGCAGGCCGGCCACCGTCGAACGGAAGAATTCACCGCGATAGTTGCCCATCACCCGCACCACGAAGCTATTGTAGATGAAGGAGAACCCGGTGTTGAAGGTGTGCGGGGTGAGCAGGGGGAGGCGGCTGGTGCTGCCCGTCGCCGCGCCGTAGTCTCCGTACGTCTTGAGGTAGGTGTAGTTGGCGAAGAAGCCGAGGCCGCGCCAGATGCCGGGCAGCATCGTGTACTGCTGGGTGTAGTTGAACTCGAGGCCCTTGATCCAGGCGCTGCCGACGTTCTCGTTCCGCGAAAGCTGCCAGCCCGCGTAGTCGCCGGCGTAGCCGTTGTTCGGGCCCTCGGGCACGACCGAACGGATCGAACGGAAGTAATTGCTGATATCCTTGTAGAAACCACCGGCCGAAATCTGGCCGATCCCGCCGAGGAAGTGCGAGAAGGAGAGCTCGTAGTTGTCGGAGGTGTAGGGCTTCAGCGCCGGGTTGCCCGAGGACAGGGTCTGGCTGAGTTCGTTCGGCACAATTGCGGGGAGCAGGTTGGTCGGGCTCGGCCGCGTGATCGTGGCGTTGTAGCTCGCACGCACCTGGGTGTTGCGGGTCATCGAATAGACGAGGTGCAGACCGGGGAACATATGGTCGTACTTGGTGCCCTGCGTCGTCCACTTGCGGAAGTTGTCCCGCGCCCGCGCCGCATTCTGTTCGGCGGTAAGGGTCGCGTTGGCGTTGTTGTTCGCATTGGAAATGCGGAGGTAGTTCGAGCCGCTCGAGCGGGTCTCCTCCCAGCGCAGGCCGGTCAGCACCCGGAGCAGGCCGAACCGCACGTCGCCCATCACGTAGGCGGCATTCACGGTGTTATCGAAGGCCGCATCGTTGGCCAATGACTGGTACACGGTGTTCCAGACGTCCACCGGGCTCTGGGTCCAGTTCGCGCGGTTGGCGAAGGGGTCGCCCGGGTTGCCGGTCTCCGCGAGCTGCACGAAGGGGAAGGGGCCGTACTTACCCTCCGAAACCTGCATATTGTAGCCGAGGTAGGGCGTGAGGCCGCCGTTCTCGGGCGTCGTCGGGCGCCCGGCGTAGGTGTAGTACGCGAGATCGCGCAGTTGCTCCTGCTTGAAGTTGGCCTGCTTGAGGCCCGTCTTGAGCGTCAGCGGGAAGCGCGTGGCGAAGGTCCGTTGCAGGTCAATATTGGCTCCGCTGCGTTCGGCGGGAGCCTGGTAATTGATCAGCTGGGCGTCCGGCCGGATGATGTAGTTGACGGGATTGCTCCAGTCAGGGCCGCCGCTTTGGGTGATGCGCGGCATCAGACCGCCGTCTTCCCGGTCCAGCACCCAAGAAACGCCCCGGAGGCGGGCGCCCAGCTGGTGCAGCTTCGGGTAGTGGGTCATATTCTTCGAGTAGTTCGTGTCCACCTTGAGCAGGCCGCTACCATCCCACAGCTTGGTCTCCCAACCGGCGGCCCAAGTGGAGGCGCGGGTCTCGCGAAGATAGAGCACCGACTGGGTGTCGATGGTGCCGGCCCCGTCGGCGATGCTCACCACGTTGAAGTTCGAGCCGGGCTTGAAGCTGGAGGCGGCGCGCGGCGCAGTGGCCAGCCAGCGGAAGTAGGAGTTGTTGGATCCGCTGCGCCGCTGGATCAGGTTAAGGGTGTTCTTGAAGTACACCGAGGAGCGGTCGCTGATCTTGTAGTCGAGGGAGAGCGCGGTGTTGTAGGAGGGGGTCTGGGTACCGAGGTTGCCCCATTGGCCGGCGCCCGCGGCCCGCAGCAGCGGCTCGCTGACGGGAGCCCGCGAGAGCTCCGGCGGCACCCAGTAGGCGTCGCTGTTGCCCGCTGCCGTGCGGTGGCCGATCTCGTTGATGACGTTGTTCGTGATGGTACGGTTGAAGGTCGCGCTGATGCCCAAGTTGTTCTTCCCACCGAAGACGCTCAGCACATCCGAATAATTAACGTCGATCAGGGACGGCTCGAACGGCGTGCTGAAGGGCACGCTGCTGTGCTGGTAGTCCTTGATGTAGGTATAGCCGGCCGTGAGGGTGATGACCCGGCCCGGCGCGCGATCGAACGCGCGCTTGGTCCGGAGGTTCAGGTAGCCAGAGATCGCGTTGCCGTCCATATCCGGGGTCGGGGCCTTGATCACCTCCAGTGAGGCGACGCTGCCGGAGCTCACCTGGCCGAAATAGACGTTGCCCAGGCTCACCGAGGAGCCCCCCGAGACCGCGATCTGGTTGCCGTCCATCAGGAGAGACGAGAAATCCTGGGACATCCCGCGCACGTAGATGGCATCGACCTTGCCGCCAGAACCATCGACCGCGACGCCGGCGAGGCGCATGATCAGCTCGCCGACGGCGGCGCCCGGGTTACCGAAGGCGTCGATCGCGGCGACGGTCTTCACGTTCGCTGCCGAACGCTCTTCGTTGATCGCCGCGGCCTGGCCCTCGCGGATCGATTTCACGACGAACTTGTCCATCTTGTAGAGGGCAGAGGTCATCGCGACGTCGCGGCGCACCTCCTGGCCCGCCTTCACTTCGATCCCGAAGCGCTGCTCATCCAGGCCCGAGTAACTGACCACGATCGTCTGCGGGCCCTCGGGCAGCACCAGACGGTACATTCCGTTATTGTTCGTGGCCTCCGCCACCGAGGAGCCCGCGCCCGCGACGAAGGCGCTGGTCAGGACGTCACCGGTGTTCTGGTTGATGACTTGCCCGGTGACGACGCCGGTGCGGGCGGAGGTCTGGGCGGCCAGTGGGCCGGCAAGTAAGGCGCAGAGGAGGAGGGCAATCAGGCGCATGGGTAGGTTGGGGGAGTTAGGTGTCCCGTCTGAGGTTACTAACGCTACGGGGGGGGCAAGCCCAGAGTGGTGCCACGCTTGGCCCTTGGGTGGAACTACCTAGGGGTTTTGCTCGTCCCGGGCGACCGGTGCCGCCAGCTTGCCGGGATGCGTATCTTGGTCACTGGCGGCGCCGGCTTCCTTGGTTCCCACCTCTGCGATCGCCTCCTGGCCGAAGGCCACGAGGTGGTCTGCTTGGATAACCTATTCACGGGGCAGAAGCGCAACATCGCGCACCTGCTGGCGAATCCCCGCTTCGAATTTGTCCGTCACGATGTGATCGACCCCTTCAAGTTCGAGGTGGACCAGATCTATAACCTCGCCTGCCCCGCTTCCCCGCCGCACTACCAGTTCAACCCGATCAAGACCACCAAGACGTCGGTGATGGGCGCGATCAACTGTCTCGGGCTCGCCAAGCGCGTGAAGGCCCGCGTCTTCCAAGCGAGCACCAGCGAGGTCTACGGCGACCCGCAAGTGCACCCGCAGCCGGAAGGTTATTGGGGCCACGTCAACCCCGTCGGCCGACGCTCCTGCTACGATGAGGGCAAGCGCTGCGCGGAGACCCTGTTCTTCGACTATCACCGGGAGAACAAGGTCGACATCCGGGTGGTGCGGATCTTCAACACCTATGGTCCCCGGATGCACCCCAACGATGGCCGGGTGGTCTCCAACTTCATCGTGCAGGCCCTCCGCGGCGAGGACCTGACGGTCTTCGGCGAAGGCACCCAGACCCGCTCGTTCTGCTTTGTGGACGATCTGATCGAGGGCTTCGTGCGGTTTATGGCCCAGAATGAGACGGTGGGCCCAATGAACCTCGGCAACCCCGGCGAATTCACGATGCTGGAGCTGGCCGAGCTCACTCTGAAGCTGGTGGGCGGACGCTCCAAGATCGTGCATAAGCCTTTGCCCGCCGACGATCCCCGCCAGCGGCAGCCGGACATCGCGCTGGCTCGTCGCACGCTGGGCTGGGAGCCGCGCGTGCCGCTGGAGGAGGGCCTGCGCCGGACCATCGCCTACTTCCGCGACCACGCCTGAGCTGCGCCCGTCCGGCGCCGGCGATTTGTCGTTTGCCAAGGTCCGGTCCGAACCTACGTTCAACCGCCTGATGTTTTCGTTCCTGCTCAAGCGATTTTCCGGCCGGCATTACAAGAAGTTCCTCGAGAAGGCGCGTCCTATCGTCGCGCGCATCAACGAGCTGGAGCGTTCCTATCAGGAGCTGTCCGAGGAGGCCCTGCGGGCCAAGACCGCCGAGTTCCGGGCCCGCATCGCCGCGGCCGCGGATCCCCACGCCGCCCTCGAAGCCGTCCTCCCCGAGGCGTTCGCCGCGGTCAAAAACGCCGCCCGCCGCCTGGTCGGCCGGACCGTTATCGTCTGCGACCACGAGCTCCGTTGGGATATGGTGCATTTCGATACCCAGTTGATTGGCGGCCTCGCCCTGCACCAGGGCCGCATCTCCGAGATGGCCACCGGCGAGGGCAAGACACTCGTCGCCACCCTCCCGCTCTACCTTAACGCGTTGGCCGCCAAGAATACCCAGCTGGTGACGGTCAACGACTACCTTGCCCGCCGCGACTCGGAATGGATGGGCCACCTGTACAACTTCCTTGGGGTCTCCGTCGGCTGCATCCAGCAGCAGATGGCGCCGGAGACGCGCCGCGAGATGTACGGCCGCGACATCACCTACGGCACGGCCAGCGAGTTCGGCTTCGACTACCTCCGTGACAACGGCATGGCCACACGCCGCGAGGACCAGGTGCAGCGGGACCACTGGTACTGCATCGTCGACGAGGTGGACTCCATTCTGGTCGATGAGGCGCGGACTCCGCTGATTATCTCGGGCCCCGCCCCCATCGAGCGCGAGCAACCTTTCACCCGCCTAAAGCCGGTAGTCGACCAGTTGGTTAATGAGCAGATCCGCCTCTGCAACCGGGTCGTCGGCGAGGCCAAGGAACTGCTCGAGAAACCCGGTGCCAGCGGGGAGGACCTGACCCAAGGCGCCCGCAAGATGCTGCAGGTCAAGATGGGGCAT
>CAIOTK010000207.1 GCA_903861185.1 uncultured Opitutia bacterium
CGCAGGAGAGCTGCGCGGAATGGGTTTTCGTCCCGTAGCACCGGGGCGGCGCGCCCCGGCTACACCAGAGCCCGGCTACACCAGACCCCGGCTACACCAGACCCCGGTGATACCCGAGGGGCCGGAGCGCGGAAGGCTCCTCGCGGCGGGAGCCGCGTAGGAGGATGAAAACCCGCAAAATAAAAAGGCCGGCTGTAGGCAGCCGGCCTTTCGATGCATCGGCGGGCGAATCTCCGCCCGGCTCAAGCCGGGGCCGTTTCCGGCCCCGGGCGTGGGCTCAGAAGGTGCCCTTGACGCCGATCGCGTACTGCACGCCGAACTCTTCCTCGCGGAAGCCGTTGGCGTAGCTCGCGGAAGCGTTGCTGTACCGCTCCAAGGTCTGGGGCTGGTTCAAGATATTGCGCGCATTGGCGAACACCTTCAGGCGGCGGGACCACGTGTACTCGAAGTTCACGTCGATATTGTAGCGGGAGTCATAGTACTCGAAGAAGTTCCCGCTGCCCGCCGGCGTGCCCGCGAGGTCATACTGGGCCCCCGTGACCGCCCCGTTCTTCTGGCGGCCCCGATAGTTCCAGTTGATCCGCGCGCTGACCGGTCGCTTGTTCCAGCTGAGGCTCAGGTTGCCGCTCTTGGAGATGAAGCGCCGGAAGTCCGCCCCGTTCGCGCCCTCCAGATGCAGCATCGTGCCGTTCGCGCTCAGGCTGAAATCCCGCACCCACGCCGGCAGCGCGTTGAACTTCAGCGGCTGCACGACGTTGAACTCCGCCCCAGAGATACGGGCGTCGCCCACGTTGCGGCGCGAGGAGACCGTCCAGTTCAGGTAACGGTCATCGAGACCCAGCTCGGTGATGAGCGTGGGCGTCAGCGGACCATTCACCACGCCCCAGAAGTCCTGCAGCTCCTTCAGGAAAGCACCCACTTGGAGCACGCCACCGCGGACGGGATAGTATTCGAACGACAGGTCGAAGTTGTCGGCCGACCAAGGGCGCAGCCCCGTGTTGCGCACGTTGATGGTGCCGGGCTGGTTCGGATCGTTGTCGTTCTCGTTGATGTCCGCATTCGGAATGATGTCCGCGTAGTCCGGCCGGCCCAGAGTCTTCGCGTAAGCGAAACGCGTCAGGAACTGGGAGGTCACATTATAGGTGAGGTGCAGGCTCGGATAGAGGTCATCGTAGGTCCGCTCCGCGCGGTAGCCGCGCTCGACGCGGGTTAGGGTCAGCTCCTGTAGGGAGCCGGCGGCGCCGGCGTCCGGCCGGCGGACACGCTGCACGCCGGGGGTATTGGGATCGCCGTCCACATAGGCCCCGCTCGCGCTGCGCTGGAACACAGCGTCCGGGTTGGCGAGCACGCCGAGCCCGGTGTCCTTGGTCTGTTCGAACCGCAGGCCGGTCACGAACTGGAGCCGGTTGGAGAGCAGCTTGCCCGAGAACTGGAGATAGGCCGCGCTGATGCGCTCGGTGATCTTCTCGGAACCGTTGATGCGGTTGGTCTCGGATTGTACGCCCGGCTGAGCCGTGCCGGTGGCCTGCACGAAGTGGGAGGGATTGGCGCGGAAGTGTTCAGCCAACTTATAGGCGTCGACCCACTGGATCGGCTGGGAGCCCCAATAGGGATCCGCCCCGGCGTAATTATCATTCAGGAAGGGGGCCGCGGCGTCGTCCGCCGTATTGGCCACGCCATCCCGGCCGACGAAGGTCCATTGCTCATTGTAACGGCGGTTGTCGCGGTCCTCCTCGCGCACGGAGACGCCGAACTTCAGCGAGACCGGATTACGGGCGAGGTCGAAGTCGCGCTCGAGGTCTACGAAGCCACCCTTCATCTTGGCCTTACCGTCAATCGGACTGTTCTGCGCCGTGCTCAGGCGGAAGCTGTTCAGGGTATAGGGATTGAGGGTGTTCCCGGCGGAGTCCTTCACGGACCAAGTGTGGCTGGGGAAGTTGATGTTCTCGGCGCGGACGGTCGCGACGCCGAGCATCTGGGTGCCGATGTTGGAGAAGTGGCCGCGGGCCAGCTCCCGGTACCAGGTCTTCGAGTTAGCGCCGTGGATGCCCGCGCTAACGTCCCAGAGACGCCCATTGAAGGTGTAGCGGACGTTCACCGCCTTGGTGCCGCCCAGCTTGTGGCGCCAGGAACTGCCTTGCGTGACCGTGGCCCGGTTGCCCAGCCCCGTCGCCGCCGTGATGCTGCCCACGGGGCTCTGCACGAACGTCGGGCCCCACAGCAAGCCGGTGCCGCCGGTGACGGCAGAGGCGGCGTTGGTGCCCAGATTGAAGTTCAGGTTCCGGTTGCCGAAGAACGCCTTGTAATAGTTGTTCTGCACGCTGACCGAGAGCGCCGACTCCGGGGTGACCTTCCAGTCAGCCTTGATGCTCACCGAGTCGCGGAAGGTGTTCTTCGGGCCGTCCTGCAGCTGCCATTGTTGCAGGTAGGGGTTGGTCACCGAGGCGCCGGCCTGGGC
>CAIOTK010000208.1 GCA_903861185.1 uncultured Opitutia bacterium
AGGTCGGTCCCCGCGAGGCGGAGGCGCTCACCCCCGCCGCGCTCGACTGGGCCGTGCCCGGCCACCTTGCGGCTAAGGTCGAGCACTACCTGCGCACGCTGCCCAAGGAACTGCGCCGCGCCTTCGTCCCCCTCGCTGAATCCGCCCGCGCCCTCGCCGGTGCGGCCGCTGCCCGCGTCCGCCTCACGGGCCGGCGCGAGACGGTCGCGGCCGCGCTCGCCGCGGTGATCACCGAGCGCCACGGTGTCTCTCTCGACCCGGCGGTCTGGGCCGATAAACCGCTCCCCGACCACCTGCAGGTCCGGGTCCGCGTGGTCGACGCCCGGGGCCGGGAACTCGCCGCGGCCCGCCGCCTCGAGGATCTCCGCACCGCCCTCGCCACGCAGGCCCGCGAGGCCAGCGTCGCCGTCGCCCGCGAGGACCCACCCGCGTGGCGTGCCGCCCGCGCGCGCTGGGAGACGCCGCCGCACGTCACGTGGAAGTTCGACGAACTGCCCGCGCGCATCACGGTTTCCGAGCAGAATGGGGTGACGGTGCACGCCTTCCCCGCCCTCGTCGCCGAGCCCGGCGGGGTCGCCCGCCGCCTCTGCCGTACGCCCGAGGAGGCCGCCGCGCTCACTGCCGCCGCGCTCCGCGCGCTCCTCGAACGCCACCTCACCGCCGACTTGATGTGGACGCAACGGGACCTCCGCGCGCTGCGGGAACTCGGCCCGCTCGCCGCCCGCCTCGCGCCGCTCGCGGATCTGCAGGAGCACGCCTTTGGCGCGATCCGCGAATGGGTGCTTGGCCGCCCGGTCGCGCCGCTCACCGCCGCGGCCTTTGAAACCGTGCTCACGCAGGCTCGCGCCGACCTCCGCGGCCTGGTCCCGCGCCTCGTGGACCTGTTGCGCGAGCTCCTCGGCCTGCGGCTCGAACTGGAGGTCCTGTCCGATCCGCCCGCCGGCCAGGTCGAGTGGCTCGCGGCGCTCCTCCCGCCCGACTTTCTCCGCCACATCCCCTACGGGCGCCTCGCCCACGTGCCTCGCTACCTCCGCGCGGCGCTCGTCCGCGCGGAACGCGCCCGCCGCCAGCCCGCTCGCGACACCGAACGCCTCGCCCGCCTCGAACCGCTGCTCCGCGCGTGGCGCCGCGCCGCCGCCTCCGCCCCCGAAGCCCCAGCCGCTGCCGCCCTGCGCTGGCAACTGGAGGAATTCCGCGTCAGCCTCTTCGCCCAAGAGCTCGGCACGGCCGAACCGGTCTCGGAGGTCAAACTCGAACGCGCCCTCGCCGCCCTCGGCACCCCGGCCGCGCCCACCAACCCGGCGCCGGCCACCCCCGCCGCCCCGCGCCCCATCGTCACCGCTCCCGCCGCCGCCGGGCGTTCCGCCCCGCTCAAGGACCTCTCGGCCCTCGGTCGCCTCCTCGGCCGCTGAGTTCCCCGCGCCGCCCCGCCCGGTCAATCCGCCGCGTTCCCCGCGGATCGTCCCTTGCCTTAGCGCTCCGTTTCCGGTTTTCACGCGGGCGATGGACCTCGCCGCCGCGCGCCCCCTTATCCAGTCCGCCTTCGAGCGCCTCCGCTCGCCCGGGCGCCCGCCTGTGTTCGACGAATGGGCGATCCTCGCGATGACGCCCGCCCAAGGCGGGATCCTCGCCTACCACGGGCCCCGCGCCGACACGTTCCGCCGCCAGGTGCCCGAGGACGCCGTGCCGCTCCGTGCCGTCGCCGCCGGCAAGCCGCTCACCGAGGGCGACCTCGAGTTCGTGGAGGACGCCACCGATACCCGCTACGACGCATTCCTGAAGATCGGCCCGCGCGCCTTCCTCATCCTCAACCACACGGTGCGCACCATGGCTGAGATCCGCGCCGACCCCGGCTGGCTCACTGCCCAAAGCGTGCTCTTCGAGCTCGGGGAACGCTTCCGTCAGGACCCGTTCGCGACCGCCTGACGCCCCTGACCCCGCCGCGGTCAGCGCGCCGGGGCCGTATACCCGCCACCCGCCGGACCGCCCGCCGGGATTAGAGGCTTGTGCTTGCCGATCGGGCCCAGGAAAGCCGCCGCCCCCGCCGACAGTAGGCCCAGCTCGGTCGGGCCCATCAGGAATTGGAACCCCGCCGCCCGGTGGCGCTGCACGGCCTCCGGCGTGATCGCGGGCCGCCCAAGGAATTTGCCGTGGCGACGCGCCGCGTCCGCGATCCGCCCCACCGCCGCCTCCAACTCCGGCACATCCTGCCGGCCACGGAAACCCAGCGAGAACGACAGATCGCTCGTCCCAATGAACACCACGTCGATGCCCGGCGTCGCCGCAATCTCCTCCGCGTTCCGCAGGCCCTCCGCATCCTCGATCACCGCCACCGCCAGCACCTCCTCATCCGCGAAATCGTGGTAGCCCTCGGGCGCCTGCCAGCTCGACGCCGCCAGATCCGAACCGCAGCCCCGCAGGCCCCGCGGCGGGTAACGACAACCATCCGCCAGCCGGCGCGCGTCCGCGCCCGTTTTGGTAAACGGCGTGATCACGCCCAGCACGCCCTGATCGAGGAACCGCTTGGTGGTCCAAAGCTCGTTCACCGCCGGACGCGCGAACACCACGGCGTCGAGGCCCCGCGTCGCCAGCACGATGTTCCGCAGGGTCTCGTGCGACACCGGCGAATGCTCCATCTCCACCCACAGGTAGTCGAACCCGAGCTGCGCCCCCAGCACCGCGGTCTCCACGTTCGCCGACCACACCATCATCCCCACCACGGCTTCGCCGCGACGCAGCTTGGCCTTCACAGGGTTCACGACACGGGGTGCGGGGGAGGGGGGCTGGCTCATCGCGCGCGCAGGCTCGGCGCCACGCGCCCGCGGTTCAAGCGTCGATCGCGCCCGCTTCGGGATTGCGCCCTCTCCGCGCCCGGTTCGAATCGCGCGATGGCCCACCCCGCCCCAACCTCCGCCCTGCCGCGCCGCGCCTTCCTCCGCCGCACCGCCGCCGCCGCGGCCGCCGCCACGCTCCCCCGCTTCTCCGTCCTCCGCGCAGGCGAGCCCCGCAACGGGCGCCTCAACGTCGCCTGCATCGGCATCGGCAACCGGGGCTTCTACGCGGTCTCCGAACTGATGAAGGACCCGCGGGTCAATTTGGTCGCCTTCTGCGATGTGGACCAGGACCTGGTGGCCAAAACCTACCAGCGCGGCGCCGAATTGAAGGCCTCCTCCGGCCTTACCGGTCCCGACCTGCCCTCGGTTCGCCTCTTCCGCGATTACCGGGAAATGTTCGCCACGTTCGCCGATCGCATCGACGCGGTCACGGTCTCCACCCCCGACCACCACCATTACCCCGCCGCCGCCCTCGCCCTGCGCCACGGCAAGCACGTCTACGTCGAGAAGCCCCTCACCCACACGGTCGGCGAGGCCCGTGCCCTCCGCGCCGCCGCCCAACGCGCGGGCGTTATCACCCAGATGGGCAACCAAGGCCGCGCCACCGAGGGCATCCGGCTGATGAAGGAATGGGTCGACGCCGGCGCGATCGGCGACGTCCGCGAGGTCCACGGCTGGTCCCCCGCCTTTAACGACCGCTACTTCCGCCGCCCGCCCTCCCTCCCACTCCCCGCGCAAACGCCCCCCGCCACGCTCGACTGGGACCTCTGGTGCGGCCCCGCCGAACGCCGCGATTACCACGAGTCGATCGCCCCGGTCCGCTGGCGCGGTTGGTGGGACTTCGGCTGCGGGATGCTCGGCGATTGGGCCTGCCACACCCTCGACGCCCCCTTCTGGGCCCTCGACCTCGGCTCCCCCTCGTCCGTCGAGGCCCAGGTGGACGAGGTGAGCACGGTCCTCACGCCCCGCACGGCCCGCGTCACCTTCCGCTTCCCTGCCCGCGGCGCCCGGCCGCCGGTCACGCTCGTCTGGCACGAGGGCGATGGGATGCGCCCGCCCAAGCCGCGCGATTGGGAGGACGACGCCAAGAAGCCCGGGGTCCCGGAACGCGGGATGTTTATGCTTGGCTCGCGCCACACGCTCTACGCCCCCGGCGGCCGCCCCGACAGCCCCCGCCTGCTCGGCACGGCGGTGATGGAGGAATTCAAGCGCAACCGCCCCTCCCCCACGCTCCCCCGCGTCGCCGGAGGACCGCTCAAGGAGTGGCTCGACGCGATCATCGCCCGCGGACCCCGGCCCGGCTCGAACTTCGAGTACTCGGTGCCGCTCTCCGAAATGGTCCTGCTCGGCGTGCTCGCGATGCGCACGGGCCGCCGCCTCGAGTGGGACGGCCAAGCCGGCCGCATCACCAACCACCCGGAACTGAACCGCCTCGTGGAGATCTCCGCCCGCCCCGGCTGGCGCGTTTAATTGGCCCAGCCGGCCAGCAGGAACGCCCCGTAGCCGGCGACGAGCACCCACCCGATCGCCCGCGGCAGGCCGCCCACCAGCAGCACGCACCCAGCGTGCAAGACCCCCGCGCCCGCCAACACCGCCAGCGCCGGCCCGAAGAACGGCGGCGGGGTCACCGGCGCCACCAGCGCCGCTAACCCGACCCCCAGCGGGATGCAGATGTGGCCATCGCCGACCTGCGAGGCGTACGCGATCGCCCCCCGCCCCCGCGCCGCATAGTAAAAAGCGAGGAGCGCATTCGGCAGCACCAATAGCCAGCCCGAGAGCCACCCGAGGTGCCGCGCATCGAGTAACCCGCCCCCGGTCTGCGCGCCCAGCCAGCTCACGAGCCAGTCGAGCCCAGTATAAACCCCCGCCGCCCCCAACCCGACCACGACCAGATCGAGGTAAAACGCCGGCCCGAACCCCCGCCGCCGCCGCACGTTGTACTTGAGGACATCCGCCACCTGCAGCGCCTGCCAGAACAGGAACGCCCCGGTCAGCACGAGGCCGTCCCGCAAGTCGAGGCGCCCGTCCTCCCCCAGCACCCATAGCAACCCGGTGAAGAACAGGCCCGCGCCCACACTCGCCACCAGTGAGACGCGGTTGAGCTGCCGCTCCATTTCCGGCTCCGCGCCCCCCTTCGCCCCCCCGCCCTTCGCCGCCCGGCCCCGCCCCGCCGGCGCCCCCAGCGGCAAACCCCACAACAATGCCGGCAGGCCCAGCAGCAAAGTCAGGTTGGTCACGTTGTTGACCAACGCGTTGGTCACGATCTGCGCCCCACCGTCCGGCCGCCCCGCCACCAGCGCCACGAGCACGAGGTTCCCCAAGCCCGAACAGTACGGCATCACCAGAGTGCCCAGCGCCGTCCCCTCGAGGCCGTGCGCGAGGAGGCCCTCCATCCGCCACACCATCAGCAGCGACGCCGCCAGAAACAGCCCCAGGTAACCCCAGGGGGAATCCAGCCCCAGCGCGCGCAGGATCTCGGGCAGCGGGTTCAACGGGAGGCCGCCAGCGCGTAGCGCCCCCCGCGACACGTCAGCCGCAACGGCGCCCCGAACGCCACCGAAAGGTGCGCCGACCGCAGGACCTCCGCCCGCGGCCCCGCCGCCAGCACCCGCCCACCCCGCAAGAGCAGCGCGTGGGTAAACGCCGGGGTGATTTCCTCAACGTGGTGGGTCACGAGCACCAACGCCGGTCCGCCGCGGCGCCGCGCCAGCCGCTCCACCTGCCGCAGGAATCGCTCCCGCGCCACGGGATCCAGCCCCGCCGCCGGCTCGTCCA
>CAIOTK010000209.1 GCA_903861185.1 uncultured Opitutia bacterium
AAAGATGGGCATGCCCCGAGTGAGCACGAGGTGACCGTCACCGTGGTGGGCTGGATGGGGAAGCCGCGGAACAAGGCGTCGAGCGACTCCTGGGTGCATGTGGACAAGTTCGTTGTGGACGGCAGGGACTACGACGACGGCGGAATTGAGCACACATTCACTGCGAGGACCGACGGCGCGGTAACGCTGCTCGTCAACCGCGCAATGGTGCTAGAACAAAAAGACGCAAAGCCTTCGCGGGAGCAAACCACCGGCACACCGGTCAAGCTGCTACGGCAGCGCATGCCCATCGAACTGACCTCCACCCGGTGCCGCGAGGGAGGGGGCATCACGCTCGAGTGGTCAACCCCGCTCCAGCCCCGCCAGAGCGTCTCGACTGCGAACCTCTACCCGGTCACCCCTCGGTGAGTCTTGAAGAACAAGTTATGAGACCACCCACATTCCTCTCGGTCCTGGTGGCATTGGCAGTATTCGCTGTCCGGCCCGTCAGAGCCGCCGAAAAACCAACGAATGCGGTCAACGTGACCGCCCTGCCGCAGGGGGAGCGTGAGATCGCTGCCGTGGCCGGCACGAACGGATACTTCCTGCGGCTTGCGGCCAATGGCGAGGTGACGCGGATGGCCGACCTCAATGGCAACGCCCTGATGGAAACCGTCGCCTCCGCTCTGGGAAGGACACCGGCACTTGGTATCTTTGAGGCAAAAGGCGGTGCGCCGGTCGCAGCCAAACCGACGGACTCCGTGACGGTGGAGCAACTTTCGCCCACCAAAGTGAAGGTCGAGGTGACCCGAGGAAACAATGTGAAGCTCAGCTACCTCGTACAACCGGAGCGGCTGCAGGTGGGTGTGGAGGGACCTGCCGGCCGCTACTTGGTGCGGGGCAGCTATCCCTGCCACATGGAGGGGGCGCGGGTGCTCGCGCCGGGTGGCGTGGTGTTCCCAGCGGCTGGCATCGGTGTGGTGCAGGGAGCGGTGCAATCGGTGATCGATGCCGGCCGGACGCGGGCACTCACGATCGCCCGCGAAGGGGGCGACGGTCTGCGATGGACCATGCGGCAGGTCGACATCTGGGCGGGGGCCGAACATCTCAGCTGGGAAGCGGATCTCGGGACGGGGCAGACGCTCCAACTGAGCGCAACCGCCGTGCCGCCGCTAACCGGGCCTGTGCGGTTCGGGCTTTTTTCACGTGCGCTCTTCCGTCCCACTGGCGCGCCCGTAGCCGTGGTGGAACTGGACACGGCCAACTGGATCCGTGGGCATCCACGGCAGCTAAAACTGCCCAGGCCGCTCGGCGAGATCATGGCTCAGGGTCGCCTGCTGGCCGCGCTGTTGCCCGCCGGGGTCAACGACCCGGTCACGGCGGGAGAATGCGGCACGTGGTTCTCGCGCACCGAGCGCGTCGGTGCGGCTCTGATTGCCGTGAGGCTGAAACCAGCCGCCGCGCCGGAGACCTGGGAGATCTCGATTGGTCCGGACGTCAAACCGGCCGCGTATCGCCTGCGGGTCTGGATCGTACCCGCAGACACGCCGCTGCCGGAGGCACTCGGCGGCCCAAAGGGGAGCATCGTCGGGTATTTCCCCGGCTTCAGCGGACGAGGCATGGAGATCAAGCAACCGCAGCCGACAGGCGACGTGTTGGTGACGGTATCGGACGAAGCCAAGGGTTCGCTTAATGTGCTGTCGGCCTCTCTGCGCCGGTCGTTTCAGGCTGGAGACCGTATCCCGCTCTTGCTCGAGGCCCGCGGCGCGGATGGAAGGTTGGCGGCACAGCTCCGCGTCGCGGCGACCGCAGGCAACGTCCAGGTTGCGGCAACGCCAGTGACGCTCGAGCCGGGCGCCGCGTGCCGCGAATACCAGCTCGAAACCTCACAGCTTGCGCCCGGCACCTACACCGCAACGCTCTTCGCCGCCGGGTTCGCGGAGCACCCTTTCACGGTTGAAATCGTCGGCCCGCCGGCGGGCGGCATGCCCAATCTCAATAGTCCGATGCGCGGCCCCGCGGAACTGGCGGCCGTGACGCGGTTGGGGGTCAACGGCTGGGTCGATATCCTTTCAAGCGGCGACTATCTCTCGCGGCGCTGGCCGGCCGAGTTGCCCCCCATGAGGGGATTCTACGACGCCCAGCCCACCTTGCCCCGGGTGCCCTGGCCCGGCACGACCATCCACGACGACCTTGTGCGGGAAAACATGCTCTTCCTGCTGGGGCAGCAAAGCTCCCGCGCGCTGTCGTTCATCTTTCCCCATAGCGTGCCCGAGCACGTCGCGGAGATGCAGCGGCGCAACGCGATCCGCGCCCAAATCGGTCGTGGCTGGCCGAACTTTGTCGGCACAATCCGCGACTATGACCTGTGCGGCGTTTCGGGGCGCGCGTTTTCCAAAGACTTTGCCCACGACCGGAAGATGGCGCTGCTCAAGGAGCGCTGGGAACTGGAGTGGGCGGCGGCAAAGGCGAAGGGGGCCGCCGAAGCCGACAAGTCGCGGCTGGCCAATTTGTTTCACGCTGAGGTCATCGCAGAGCAGTATCGTCAGAGCGCGGCGACGCTGCACGAGTTTCTCCCCGGCCAGCGGCACTCGACCTGCGTGACCGCCGACCACGCCCCGCTCGAAAGTGGTCTCTACCTCCCGTCGCTCTATCAGCCGCTCGACTTTCGCTACCTGGAGACCTGGAACGACCAGATCTACGCCAACGGCGCCCACGACATGCAGGAGAGCTTTTGGACATCGCTTTTGCGTATGGGCCAAAAGCCGGGCCAGCCGATCTGGATCACGGCGCCGACGGCCCCGCAGCCGGGAACGCATTTCCGCCGGGCGCTCGAGACTTTCGCCCGCGGCGCCACCGGCACCGGCTACGGCTCCGAAGG
The DNA here is from genome assembly GCA_903861185.1 of uncultured Opitutia bacterium. GTDB lineage: Bacteria > Verrucomicrobiota > Verrucomicrobiia > Opitutales > Opitutaceae > ER46. The sequence goes on from CAIOTK010000209.1 coordinate 2,861, forward strand.
CGGAGCGGGCCTTGTAGGCGGCTGGGGGCCGAACAGCGCAGAGAGCACGCCCCGCACCGCGCAGGAGCGCCAGACCGGCGAGCTCGTCACACGCTACGGCAGCTGGCTAAACCAGTTTGCCCCGGCGGAGTCGGTGGCGATCCTCTACTCCGTCTCGCAAGGCGGCACCGTCTTCGCGCATGGCAGCCCGGTCCTCTACGCCTACTACACGCTGGCACAAGTCAACCGCCCCGCCCGACTCCTCACCGAAGACGAGATCGCCGCCGGCGCGCTCAAAGAAGTGAAGGCGCTGCTCGTTGTCGGGCAGACCGCCTCGCTTCCGACGGCCACGCTCGAGGCCATCGACACATTCGTCAAGGACGGCGGCAAACTGCTGGTCGACAGGAATACAAAGCTCGAGCTGCCCGGCGCCACGAAGTTGCCTGAAGTGGGCTGGCCGGGCGGGCTCTGGCCCCGCTATTGCAACCACTTTCACGATGCCATCGCCGAGTTCCCGCGGACGCTGGGAGCCCCACTAAAGGCGGCCCTCGGCGACATCGGCAAACAGCCGCTGGAGGGCGATGCCGTGCTGGTGGCGACGAAGCGGGCCGGATCGGCGCAACTCCTCTTCGTCACCAACAACCGCGAGTATCCCTTCGCCGACATCTTCACGCCCGAGCAGCGGCTCAGCGGGTTCTACCGCAATTTCCTGGGCCGCGGCGGCATTTACATCAAGGACGTGCGCGATCCACAGGTGGCCACCCTCGCGCTACGCGAGGATCTCGCTCAGTCGAAGCCGTTGATCTACGACGTCTTTGCAGGAAAGCAGCTCGTGCCGGTGGAAAAGGATGGCCGGTGGACGGTCTCGGTCGATCTCACGACACTCCCGGGCCGCGTCTTGCTGCTCGTTGACAAGCCGCTCGCGGCGCCCGGGCTTGAAGTGTCGCAGGCCGCCGGTTCAGCCCGCGCGACGTTCGTGGCCAAGAGTGCTGTGCCGCTCCCAATCCGGTTGCGCGTGGGCTCTCAGGAGATCTATCGGGCCGCCACGCCGGCCGGCAGTTGCGACACGCTGGTACTCGGACCCGCAGCGGGAGCTGAGCCCGTGGAACTCACTGAACTGATCACCGGCGCGACGCAGCGCGGCACGATGACGCTCGCCGCGCCCGCGACCGGCGCGCTCCGCGCGATGCCGCCGGCCCAGATTTGGGACGCGCCGCAGATCCGCAGGGTGCTGGCCGCCAAAAACCTCGCGGTCTATGTCGATGCCCGTCAGGCCGCCGACCGCGACTCCGCAGCAAAGCTGGCCCGGCAGCTCGGCGCCGAGCTGGTATTCAATCCAACAATTCTCGACTATCCGGTCTGTTGGGATTCGCCGGCGGAAGAGGAGGCCGCGAAAGAGAACATCCGGCAACTGGGGCTGCTGGCGTGGCGTCGGCCGGTGGATCCGCGGAGTCTTAAGATGGCGAATGCGCGCTACGATGGCTGGCCCGGCGCGGTGTCGCCGGCCCCGCTATGGAACCGGCCGGTCATTCTCTTTGGCACCAGCCGTACGAACCGGCTCATCCAGGAGCTCGACAAGGCGGCGCAATTGCAGCGGCCGGCCCTGCCCGAATATCTCCCGGAGGGCGGCGCCGTGGTGCAACCGGTTGCGGCACCCTTCTGGGGCGACCAGCATGCGGTCGTGCTGCTTTGCGGCGATGCGGCGGGGCGGCAGGCTGGCTTTGACAAGCTCGTTGCCCTCGCCAAAGACGACCGCTCGGTTGCCGCTGCGACGTTCTCCTCCGCCGCCGACGGTTCGGACGAGCGCCGGCAAGCGCTCGGATTCGAACCGGCGACGTATCCCGCCAAGACGCAGCCGCTGCCGCTGAAGCCGGTCGAACCGGTAGCCACGCCGCTGCCCGTAATCCTGTCCCTCGCGGCGCTCGCGGCTGTGGACGGAGGCGTGCTCGCTGCCGTGCACAGTCCGGGCCGGAATCTCGCGCGGCTCGACACGAAGCAGCCGGGGGCTTTTGGCGAACGCTGGCGGACGACGACCGGGCTCTTTTATCAGCCTTCGAAGCTGCTGGCACATCCGTCGGGCGAAGCGGTCGTGTCGGACGGAACGTTTGTGTGGCGGCATGCGGCCGATGGCAAACCGCGGTGGAAGATGCTGGCGGCGCCGCTGACTGCTCCCGATGCGTCGGGCCGGGTCTGGGTGCGGGCCTCCGTAGGCTGGGTCGGCGATCGCTTCGTGCCGGGGAATCTCGAACAAATCGATGCGGACGGAGCGGTTGTCGCGTCACACCCGGCCCCCGACAATCTGGTCGCACTGGCCGCGGACGGCAGCCATCTGCTGGTGGAGCATCCCGGGGCGGCCGGCCGCGTGCTCGTCGACACCGCGCTCGCGGCCGTCGATCTTCAGGGAGGTCGTGAACGCT
>CAIOTK010000210.1 GCA_903861185.1 uncultured Opitutia bacterium
CATTGCCGGCGGTGGTCTTTATTTATAGTTGTTTTTATATTGCCGGCATCCTCCGCGCGCGGCCAGTGGGTGCCGCAGTGGCGCCGCGGGCAGGGCGTGGGGGCACTTTCCCCCGGTCCTTGCGGTGCGTGCTAGAGGTCGCACAAAAGACCCGAAATGTTTCGGGCCGGATTATTTCCGCACACCCGGAATTAAATGTTGAACACCGCGTCGTACAGAGGCAGGAGGGCCAAGGGAGTGGGAATAGGGAAGGGTGTGTTAGTCTTCTACCACCATAGAATGAACGGAAGAGCACCCAGCCACCTACACGAAAAGTCGCAATAGAGTGTAGCAGGCTCACGCCTTCACACCCTAGGAGGGAGGGGAGGGGGGCGAGGCTGCGGAGTGGGGGAGGGGGTTAGTTTTGGGCTGTACTCCCGACGCATGGCTCGCCAACGCACGTGACGCGGCGGTGCTCGCAGCCGGGCAGCCCGCAAGCGGCGCGAGGATGCCTGAGAGCGAGATCCGGCCTGCACCCGACTCGGCAAAGCAGCCCAGCTGCCCGCCCACGTACTTCCCGATGATAAATCGGTGTACGATGTTGCAGGCCGCGGCTACGTCGCGGTTGAGGAACCGCCCGCCGCTCGGGCAGGCCTTGTCGGGGCAGAACACGGTGCCATTGTGCGTCTTGGCGCCAGTCGTGTCCGGGTGACGAACGGGGGTGCCGCAGTGGCCGCAGAGCTTCGTCGTGTTGTACTCGCTGCACACCACGACGATGGCGCGCTGGGCCAGTCGGCGCAAGAACCGCTTCTTCGCAAACACGCCCGCGCCCTGCCGGCCAGCGATCCAGTCCCCGATGAAGACGACGGCCCGGCGCACCGGGGCCCAGCCGTCGGACCGATCGCCGTCAGGCGGCTCGCCGTCGGGCGGCTCGCCGACGGGCGGACCGCCGTCGGGCGGCGGCGGGGCCGCAAACCGCAAGACCTGACTCACGGTCCGGTCAATCAGCCGGTCCTGGCGCCGCTGCCGCTCCGCCGACTCCGCCAGCCGGCCCTTGTGCGCCCACAAGTAGAACGCATGTGGGGCGTTGCGGAGCGCCACTGCCAGCGCCGCCAGTGCCGCCTGGGACCGCGCCTGCGCCGCCGCGAGGCGCACGGCACGGTCTGGCTCCAGTGGGTTGGGCACGGGCGCCGCCGCCAAGCACACCCGGATCGCCTCGCTGGTCGCGTGCACGGCGAGCGTCGCCTCCTGCGTCACAAATGCCTCCTCGAGCGCCTGCTTCGCCGCCGCAATTAGCCCCGCCGCTGCAGTCGTCTCCGCGTTGCCGGGCGTCGCCGCTAATGCCGCGGCGCGTCGCTCCTCCATGTCGGCCCTCACCTCCGGCGACCACACGGTTCGCCCCTGCTCCCGTTGCTGGCACTTAAACGCGTGGAAACCAAGTGCCTGCCGCGTCGCGCCCTGCGTGAGCGTGATGGACGTTGCCGTCTCCGCACCCACCACTGCCGCCGCCTTAGGCTGGCCCCGATACACGCGGAAAGTAACACGGTCCGCCGCTGCCGTCGAGAGCAGCGGGTTGTTACTGTCCGCCGGGAGCGGCTGACGGCACGCCGTCAAGCCACTGTCGACAACTGCAGCCCCGTCGCCGTTGGCCGCATCGCCGCCATCACCAGTGACGCCCTCCATCGTGGCATCCGTGTCGGCGACAGCGGCCATAGTTGCCGCCGCGCCCGCCGCCGCCGCGCTTGCCCGCAGCTCTTTGTTGTAAACCTGAGCGTTGGCGCC
>CAIOTK010000211.1 GCA_903861185.1 uncultured Opitutia bacterium
ACGAGATTCGCGAGACCTGTGAGCCCGTCGTGGCCGAGAGCCGGGTCGTCACGCCCCATTTCGAGGTGGCACCGGGCCGTACCCTCGGGCTGCACCAGCGCTGCGTTGGCCTCGCCGGCGGGGAAACCCGGATCCGGCTCGACCTGCAGATGTACCTCGGGGCGCCCCTCCCCCACGACGCCATCGTCATTCAGGGTCGACCAGGCTTAAACGTGCATCTCCAGGGCGGTGTCGCGGGGGACGACGCGACCGTCGCGGCTCTACTCAATGTGATTCCTTCCCTGTTGGCCGCGCCACCCGGAGTGCGCCTGCTGACGGAGCTGCCGCTCACCCTTTGCCGGAACGGTGGTACCACCGACCGTCAGTCCTGAAGTCTATGCCGACCATCCGAGCCTCTTCCCGTACCCTCGCCCTTGTAACCGGAGCCGGTTCCGGCGTCGGCCGCGCCACCACCTTGCGGCTGCTCCGGGCCGGCTGGAACGTGGCCGCCAGCGGCCGCCGGGCAGAAACCCTGCGGGAGACCGCCGGGCTCGTACCGGCCGCCCAGCGGGCGCGTCTCCAGCTCCTGCCCTGCGATCTGGCGGATCCGGAAGCGATCCAGCGGCTCGCGGCGCGCGCCGCGCGCATCCACGGACGGATCGACGCGCTCGTGAACGCGGCAGGCCATAACATTCCACAGCGTTCGCTCGAACTCCTGTCGCCGGAGGATTACCGGGCGGTGATGGCGGCCAACGTCGACGGCGTGCTCGCGCTGGTCCAGGCGGTCCTACCCGCGATGCGGCGGGCCGGCCACGGTACCATCGTCAACGTCGGTTCCGAGGCGGGCCGGCAGGCCTCCGCGAAGTCGGGAGCCGCCTATGTGATCTCTAAGTTCGGCCTGACCGGACTCACCCAGACGATCAACGCCGAGGAGCGCGACCGCGGTATCCGCGCCTGCTGCGTCTTCCCGGGGGACATCGACACCGCGCTCCTGGCTAAGCGCCCGACCGCCCCGTCCCCGGAGGCGCGCGCCCGGATGCTGCAGCCCGAGGATGTCGCGGAATGCATCTGGTTCGCGCTGTCTCTGCCGGCGCGGGCCAACGTCGAGGAGATTTTGGTGCGGCCCAGCCGGCCGTGGACGGGGTGAAGCGCCGGCCCGGGGCTTGCCCCGGGGATTCTCGACGCCCAGCCTCCCGCCTCCGATGACCCTGCCCTTCACCGACCGCACCTGGCTCTGGCTGGCCGCGGGCCTTTATTTGGCGGGATTCATCCAAGGTTCGATCGCGCTGTTCAAGCGGGGGCGACCGGCCGGTGGCGCCACCTACGCGCTCATCCTTCTCGGCTACCTCGCACAGCTGGCAGGTCTCGGGCTGCGTGGCCGCGCGGTCGGCAGTTGCCCGCTCGGCAACGCCTTCGAACTTTACCAGTTCACCGCTTGGTCTGCGATCACTCTCTACCTCGTGGTTGGTGCAACCTTCCGCCTGAGTCTCCTCGGCTACTTCACGGCCTGCCTCGCCTCGACCGTCACCTTGGTCTCGCTGCTGTTCCCCAGTTGGGACGCGGGCCCGCGCGTCCGGATCTTCGGCCACAACCCGTGGATCGAACTGCACGCGGCGCTCGCGGTCTTCAGCTACGGGGTGTTCGCACTGCTCGCGCTCACGTCGCTGATGTTCCTGCTCCGTCACTTTTCGCTGAAATCCAAGCGGCTGGGCGGCTGGTTCTCATTCCTGCCCTCGATCCGCGATCTGGACCACATGGGCGTGCGGCTACTTGCCGCAGGGGCGGCCATCCTCGGCTTCGCGGTCGCTGTCGGCGCGGTGCATTGGGCACGCCCAGAAACGGTCGTTAATCTGGAGAAGGTCGTCGTGACCGTGGCGGTGGCCGGGGCCGCGTTCCTACTGCTACTGCTCCGGCTGCGTGGCGTCCTGCTCGCGCGCCGGTTCGCCGTGGCCTGTCTCATCCTTTACGCGGCGGCGCTCCTGTCGCTCGTCACCGTCGAACCGGGTCGCGGTCGCGTTCCGGCCCGACCCGCCCCAGCCGCCCGATGAGCAACGGCCATCTCTTCGTGATTGGAGCGACGCACCACCGGACGCCCATCGAGGTCCGCGAGCGGCTGTCGCTCGACGCGGACGGGACGAAGGCGCTCCGCGACCAGCTAGCGGCGCTGCCTGGGCTGCGCGAGTTCACGGTCCTCAGCACCTGCAACCGCATCGAGTTCTACGGGGTCGCGGCGGGGCCCGAGGTCGCGGAACAGGTTGGCGGGGCGTTCTGCCGGCGGCAGAACTTCGACCCAGCCGAGTTCGCCCGCTTCCGGATCGATCTGCGCGATGCGGCCGCGCTGCAGCATCTGGTGGAGGTCGCCGCCGGCCTCGATTCGCAGATGCTCGGGGAGACGGAGATTTTCGGCCAGATGAAGCAGGCCTACGCCGCCGCCCAGGCCGCGGGGAACACCGGGCCCGTGCTGAACCGCGCCTTCCAGAAGGCGTTTCAGGCCGCCAAACAGGTGCGCACCCAAACTGCGATCACGACGGGGCAGGTGAGCGTCGCGAACGTGGCGGTCGAGCTGGCGGGTACGATCTTCGGCGGCCTTTCCGACGCACGCATTCTCCTACTCGGCGCGGGCGAGATCGGCGAGAAGACCGCCAAGGCCTTCCAAAGCCGCGGCGCCGCGTCCCTCACCGTCGCGAGCCGCCGGCTAGAGCGCGCGATGGAGCTCGCGACGGCCCTCGGCGCCAGCGCCCTCCCCTTCGAGCAGCGGGAATCCCGTTTGGCGGAGTTCGACATCGTGGTGTGCGCCACTTCCGCCCCGGAAATCATCCTCCCCGGCGCCGCCGTGCGCGCCGCGATGGCCCGCCGACCGGCCCGGCCGCTGTTCCTCATCGACCAAGCTCTCCCGCGCGACATCGATCCCACAGTCGCAGGACTGGAGAACGTGTTTCTCTACAACCTCGACGACCTCGCCCGCATCGCGGAGGAAAACCGGGCCGCGCGCGAAGCCGAGACGCTCAAGGGTCGCACCATCGCGGGGGACAAAGCACGGGCGCTCTGGCAGCAGGTCGCGGCCCAAGTCAACGGGGCCGGCGCCGGGCCCACCGTCGAGCCGAGCCGCTCCGCCGGCGCCGCTTCGGTCCCCGAATCCCGTTAGTCTCCCGGCACCGCGGCCAGCTGTCGCGCCAACCAGCCCGCCGCATCGCGACCCGCGGGCGCGGCCAAAATTTCGCGCAACCGCCGGGCCCGGGCGGCGGTGATTTCCCGCCGCACCGGATCGCTCGCGCAGCGCCGCAGTTCCCCGGCCAAGGCCCGCGGCGTCGCTCTTCCTTGGATGAACTCAGGGTACATCTCCTCGCCCAGCAGGAGGTTCGCGATGCCGAGATACGGGACCCGCACTAGCATCCGCCCAAGGACGTACGTGATCGGGTGTGCTCGATAAGCGATCGCGCCCGGGATCCCGGCCAAGGCGCATTCGAGGGACATCGTTCCGCTGGACATCAGCACCGCCGAAGCCCCCACGGGCGGGGCACCCGCCCGTGGCACCTCCCGCACCTCGAGTCCGAGTGGCGGCTCTGACAACGCGAGCAACCGGGGAATTTCGCCTCCGGGATGCAGCGCGACCGCATTCGAGCTCCCGGATTCCCGAAAACCGGCGAGCAACGCAGGAAAGATCCGCGCGACGGCCTGGCGGCGACTACCGGGCAACAGCAGCACCGGACCGGTGGGCTCCTCGGCAACCGGCGGGCGGTGTCCGGGATCTAGGAATGGATGGCCCACGAACTCCACCGGCAGCGACGTGTCGGCGTAACACGCGGGCTCGAACGGAAAAATCACTGCCAGTGCGTCGAGATCGCGCGCCATCGTAAAGCGCCGCCGCGCCTTCCAGGCCCAGATCTGCGGGGAAATGTAGTAGACCACCCGCACGTCACCACCGCCGGCCCGCGAGATGCCTTTTTCCCGCAGCGCGGCGGCCAGCCGAAGATTCAGACCTGGGTAATCCACTAGGCACACCACCCGGGGGCGGTGCTCGCGGATCCAACCGACCAAGGCCGCAAAAAGCCGTCGGAAGTAGCCATAATTGCGCAGCACCTCCACCAATCCGACCACCGAGGAGGCCGTGAGGTCGTGCAGCAACTGTGCCCCGGCCCCCCGGAGCCGCTCCCCGCCGAGCGCTGCAACCCTCAGCCCTGGCTCCGACCGGAGCAATCGGGCCACCATCCGGCCCGCGTGCTCATCCCCAGAGTGTTCGCCGGCGATGACCAGCAGGTCCGGTCGTCCCCCCATCGGTGGGGGTAGCGGGAAACTCAGGTTGGGCTGCCGCGACACGACCGGATGCCCTCAGCGCGCGCTTTCTGCCGCGCGAATCTGTTCGGTGATGGCGAGGGCAACCTCAAGGGCGCTCTTCCCCAGCGCGGCCCCAACCTTGGGCTGGCTGGCCCGCGTGACGCTTTCCACAAAGTGGGCTAATTCGAGAGCGAGGGGCTCCCCCTTCTCGATCGGGATCTCTCGCACGGGCACGGCCTCGCCCCCCTTGAGTTCCCCGGCACGAACCCGAATCGCGTGCGCGACCAGATCCTCCCGCCGCACGAGGTGACCCGCCTGGTGCATGAAGTCGAGCGAGAGGTAGGCGTCCTCTTGGAAGATCCGGATCTCCCGCGCCTTTTTCGCGCTCATTCGGCTTGCGCTGAGGTTTGCGACACATCCGTCGGCGAACTGCAGCCGTGCGTTAGCGATGTCCTCGCTGGGCGAAAGCACCCGGACGCCCACGCTGTCGATCCGCGTGAGCGGCGCTTTAACCAGCGCTAGCACGATTCCGATGTCGTGGATCATCAAGTCGAGGACCACGCCCACCTCCGTGCCGCGCGGCTGGTAGGGAGCGAGCCGCTCGGCGGTCAAGTAGCGGGGCTGGCGAATCTCCCGCTCAAGGAACGCCATCACCGGATTAAAGTGCTCGATGTGCCCGACCTGCACGATACGCCCAGCTTCTCGCGCGGCCGCGAGCACCTGCTCCGCCTCAGCGAGGGAGGCGCACAGCGGTTTCTCGATCAGCAGGTGGCTCCCGCGGGCCAGCAACTCCAGCGCCACCTCCGCGTGCCGGTCCGTCGGGACGACGACGGAGACCGCATCGCAAGCGGCACCGAGCGCCGCGAGATCAGGAAAAACGCGCCCTCCATGGCGGACGGCAACTTCCGCCGCGCGTTTGGCGTCGGCGTCGAACACGCCCACGAACTCCACCCCGGGCAGCGACGCGTAGATACGGGCGTGGTGCTGCCCGAGTGAGCCCACCCCCGCCACACCGCACCGGATCTTGCTGGGAACCATGGGCGGACCGTAGCCACCCGCCCCACGGGCGCCATCCGAAAGCGCTTCAGTGCAGCACGCCTTCGTGGAGGGTACGCGTGCTCCGGCAGCGGGCGGCGTGCGCCGCGTTGTGCGTGACCAGCACGAGGGCGGTGCCCGTCGCGGCACAGAGGCCAACGAGGAGGTCGATGACCGCCTCGCCCGTGTGCTCGTCTAGGTTCCCGGTGGGCTCGTCGGCGAGCAACAGCCGCGGGCGGTTGATGAGCGCGCGCGCGACCGCGACCCGCTGGCGTTCCCCACCCGAAAGCTGAGCGGGCAGGTGCCGGGCACGTCCGGCGAGGCCGACCTGCCCTAGGAGCGCTTCCGCCCGCTGCCGCGTTGCGACGTCCGGCGCGCCGAGCATTCGCGCAGCGAGGAGCACGTTGCCGAGCGCGTCGAGCTCGGGGACCAGATGGAAGGACTGGAACACCAGACCTAGGTACCGGCTACGGCGGGCGGGGTCCGGGGCCGAGGCGCCCCAGCGGATCCAGCCGGCATCGGGGACGTCGAGGCCCGCCAGCAGGTGCAGCAGCGTGGATTTGCCCGAGCCGGACTCCCCGCGGATCGCCAGGCTCTCGCCGGCCGCGAGCGCTAGGTCCACCGCACGGAGCACGGGAATCCGCGCAGGCCCAATGCCGAAGGTCTTAGCTACCGCTCCTGCCTCAAGGATCAGCTCACTCACTGCGCAGCGCCTCCACGGGTTTGAGCCGGCTCGCGCGCCACGCCGGCAGCAGGCCGGCAAGGGTGGAGATAACAACCGCCGCCACCACGGTGAGGATCAGGTCGGCGGGCAAAGTGTGAGCCGGGAGATCGGTGAAGTGGTAGAACTGGCGGAGGGTCTCCTCGCGTCCCAGCCCGCGGGCGATCAGCCGCACCAGCTCGTTGCGCCACGCGAGCACGGTGAACCCACCAGCCAGCCCGAGCAGCGTGCCCGTGACGCCGATCAAGAACGCCTGCGCGCAGAAGCACAGGGCGACGCCTCGGCGGCTGGCGCCTAGGGCGCCGAGCAGGCCGATCTCGCGGGTCTTGCGCACCACCGAAATGAGGAGCGAGCTCATCACCGAGAAGGCGGCGATGACCACGATGAAGAGCAGCAGGAAGGCCGTGATCGTCTTCTCGAGGTTTAAGACCCAGAGGAAACTCTCCCACTTCCGCGTCCAAGGGAGCGCCTCGATCCCCGGCGGCAACACACGGTTAACCGCGGGAAGGGCGGCGACCTCATCCCGGCCCGGCGCTAGGCGTACGTTGATGCCGTGCACCGACCGACCCAGACCGTAGAGCTCCTGCGCGGCCCGCAACGTCGTAAAGGCGAGGCTGCTATCGAGATGCTGGTGGCCGATCTCGAAGAGGCCGACCACCCGGAAACGACGCGGCAGGATCACCTCGTCCTGCTTTAGGCGCTCGAACAATAGGGGCGAGTAGAGTTCCACCGAGCTGCCTAGTCCCGCCCCGAGTTGTTCCGCCACCTGCCAGCTCAGGATCACCGAGTCGTCGTCCAGCTCGTCCAAGCTACCGGCGCGCACGTAGCGCCCGAGTTCGGCCACGCTGCCCACAGAGACCGGGTCGATGCCGCGCAGGAGCGGAAAGGCGGGCCGGTTCGCCGCGAGGGCAGCAACCGGCCCCTCGACGAACGGCGACGCGCCGACCACCCCGGGCGCGCCGCGGATCGCCGCGAGCACCGCCGCGGGATCCTCGATCAGCCCCTTCGCTTTCACTTGGATCTCCCCCTCGGTCCGCACGATCATCCGCCGAATCTCGTGCCCGAAACCGCCCATCACGCTGGTCACAATGATGAGCACGCCAACGCCGAGCGCCACGCCCAGCACCGAGATCGCGGTGAAGAACGGGAAGCGCCGCCCCGCGGGAAACAGCTGGCGGAGGGCGAGGTAAAGGTACCAGGGCATCGGGGGCGGGCGCGCAGCGCCCGCGGGTCAGCTCCCTCCCGGGCGAAGCTGCGGGAACAGAATCACGTCCCGGATGCTCTCGGCCCCGGTGAGCAGGATGCAGAGCCGGTCGATGCCGATGCCCATTCCGCCGGCGGGGGGCATCCCGTGCTCAAGGGCGAGTAGGAAATCCTGGTCGATATTCTGGCGCTCCTCGCCGGCCTGCCGCTCGAACATCTCCCGCTGCACGTCGGGATCGTTCTGCTCCGAGTAGGCCGGGGCGACCTCCATCCCGCCGATGATCAGCTCGAAGACATCGATCGTGCTCGGGTCGTCCGCGGTCAGCTTTGCCAGGGGGCAGAGCTCGCGCGGCAGATGGGTCACAAAAGTCGGTTGGATCAGGGTAGGCTCGATCCGTTTGGAAAAGATCTCGTTGGTGATCTCAAATTCCTCCCACGCAGGATTGACCCCAAGGCCCAACCGCTCCGTCCCGGCGATCTTCTCGGCCTTGGAGCGCGCGAACCAGTCGGCGTCGCCCGTGGCCTCGCAGATGAGGTCCTTGTAGCGCACCTCACGCCAAGGGGCGCCAAAGTCGATGTCCTGCCCGCTCGGCGCGTGGCGCAGGCGGAGGCTCCCGTCAGCGGGCCGCACTACCTCCTTCACCAGCGACTCGAGGAGTTCCCGCACCAGTCGCATCATCCCGCGGAAATCCGAGTAGGCCTCGTAGACCTCCAGCATCGTGAACTCCGGATTGTGTTTCCGGGAAACACCCTCGTTCCGGAAGATCCGCCCGATCTCAAATACCCGGTCGAAGCCACCGACGAGCATCCGCTTGAGACGTAGCTCGGTCGCGATCCGCAGAACAAAGTCGGCGCCCAAGGCATTGTGATGAGTCTTGAACGGCCGCGCTGCCGCACCGCCCGCGGTCGCCTCCAGTACCGGTGTCTCCAGCTCAAGGAAACGGCGGTCTTCCAGAAACCTCCGAATATGCGACACGATTCGCGGCCGGAGCAGCAGTCGCGCCCGGGATTCCGCGTTAACGATGACATCGAGGTAGCGCTGACGATAGACCTGCTCCGGGTCGCTCAGCCCGTGCCACTTCTCGGGCAGCGGCCGCAGCGCCTTCGCCAGCAGGACGCAGCGGTCGACCTTAACCGTGATCTCGCCCGACTTGGTGATAAAAAGTGTCCCTTGGGCACCGATGATATCGCCGAGATCTAGACGCTTGAAAGCCGCGTAAGCCTCCTCGCCCACGACGTCGCGCTTGAGGTACAACTGGAGTTGGCCGTCCTGATCCAGGATCTTGACGAACTGGCTCTTGCCCATGTCCCGGATCGTCACCAAGCGGCCCGCTACCGCTACGGGGATGGTGTAATCTTGGCCCGCCACGTGGGCCCGTAGGGCCTGCGCGGAGGAGTGCGTCGGGGTGAAGCTCGCGCGGAAGGGATCGGTGCCCGCGGCGCGGAGTTCGGCCAGCTTCTGGCGGCGGACGGCGTGCTGGTCGTGCGTTTGGTCGATTTGGGCGTCAGACATCGGAACGAGGTGCCACCGTGGGCGCCGCGCGGCCGCGGGGCAAACGCAATTTCCCGGCGGCGCTTGCCTCCCGCCCGCGCGCCCGCCACGGTCGGAGCGTGAAGCCGTCGCGCGCCCCCTACGTCGCCAGTCGCGTTCCCGTCTCTCGCCGGCGCTTTTTGCGCTCCGCCGGCATCGGGCTCTCGCTGCCGCTGCTCCAGGCGATGTCCCCCGTGCTCGGCCGTGCCACGCCCGCACCCGGGCCACTACCCAGTACGCCCCGGCGGATGCTCGCGATCTGTAATAACCTCGGCCTGCTCTCCGACCAATTTTTCCCGGCGGAGGCCGGCGCCGGCTACACCGCCTCACCCTACCTGCGCCTGCTCGAGGAGCACCGCAGTGATTTCTCCGTCTTCAGCGGCGTCTCTCACCCGAACGTCGATGGTGGGCACCCCGCCGATGTCTGCTTCCTGACCGCCGCGCCCCACCCCGGCAGCAGCTCCTTCCGTAACACCATTTCACTCGATCAAGTGGTCGCGGAACAGATCGGCACCCTCACTCGGTTTCCGTCACTCACGCTCGGCGTCAACACCCGCACCCGCAGCCTCTCGTGGACCGGCAGCGGCGTCGCGATTCCCCCCGAGGACAAGGCGGCGGATGTATTCCGGCAGCTCTTCCTCCAGGGCTCGGCGGCCGAGGTGACCGCCCAATTGCGCCGGCTCGACACCGGTCGCAGCATCCTCGACGCCGTGGCCGGTCAGGCCAGCGCCCTCCGCCGCGACCTGCCCGCTCCGGACCGTGAACGCCTCGACCAATATTTTACCAGCGTGCGCGAGCTTGAGCAGCGACTGCAGGCCTCGCGGGGGTGGGAACAGCGGCCCAAGCCGGCAGTCAGCGTACCGGTACCCATCGACCCGGCCAATCCCGCGGCCTATATGGAGAAGGTGCGTGTAATGTACGACTTAGCGCGGCTCGCCTTTGAAACTGACTCGACCCGCGCGATCACGCTGATGCTCGACGGCGTGAGCACCCCCGCGCTGGAGCTGGCGGACGCCACGCTGACCGACGGGTACCACAACCTCTCCCACCACGGGAAATCGGAGAAGAAGCGCGGGGAGCTCCGCCGGATCGACGAGTGGCATATGCGCCTCCTCGCGAAGCTGCTAACCGACTTGAAGGCGACGCGGGAGGACGGCGGCCCGCTGCTCGAGCGAACGATGGTGCTCTACGGCTCAAACTTCGGCGATGCCAACGCCCACACTTGCTTCAACCTGCCGACGATGCTCGCCGGCGGCGGTTTCCGCCACGGCCGCCACCACGCGTTCAACCCCGCGAACAACTACCCGCTGCCCAACCTCTTCGTCTCGATGCTCCAACGGATGGGCATCCCCGCCGAACGCTTCGCCTCCTCCACGGGCACGCTGCGCGGACTCGAACTCGCCGGATGAGGCGTAGGTTCCAGCGGTTGCTACTAGCCCTCCTCCCCGCGGTCGGGGCCGCCGCCGCGCTACCCCCTAGCGCCGCCGCCTTCGTCGAGCGACACTGCGCCGGCTGCCACGACGACGTCGAGCGCAAGGGCGGACTCGACCTCGGCGCGCTCCGCCTCGACCCAGCGAATCCCGCCGACCTCGCACGCTGGGCACGGATCTACGACCGTGCCGCGACCGGCGAAATGCCGCCGGAGAACAAGCCTCGGCCGGAACCCACGGCCCTCGCCGGCTTCCTGCGCGAGCTCGGGGAGGCCCTGCAGTCCGCTGAGGCGCAGCGCATCGCCACCGCCGGCCGCAGCGGCGCGCGCCGGCTCAACGCGCTGGAGTATGAGAACGCCGTTCGGGACCTCCTCTCCGCTCCCTGGTTGCAGCTCCGCGGCCAGTTTCCCGAGGACGGCGAGGCACACCGGTACAATAAGGCCGCCTCCGCTCTCGATGTTTCCCACGTCCATCTCGCTCGCTACCTGAGCGCCGCCGATCACGCCTTCCGCCAAGTCTTAAGCGTGCGGTACGCGCACACCCCCGCTACGATCCGGCGCCACTACGCCCGGGACCAGCGCACCCTCACCGGCAAGTTCAGCGGCAGCATCTTCAACTCGTCGCCGGACCGAATGACCTATCCGCTGCTCGACCTGACCACGCCGCAACCCGAGGTGCGGCGGCTCGAGGCACCGGTGACGGCCGGCGCGGCCGATCCCGCCCTGCGCGAGCGGGAGGCGGTGGGCTGGGTCTCCAGCAATTACGTCACCGGCTTCACGTACCGCTGGGACGGCTTCCGCGCCCCGGTGGCCGGCCGCTACCGGATCCGCTTCAGCGGGCACAGCCTTTGGACGGCACCCGGCGGGATCGCGCAGCGCTATGCGAACGAGTCCGATCGCCGGGGCACCCCGCGCCCGCCGAACCCCAATGTGCCGAACTACGACCAGCTCTCCCCGGGCCGGACCGTGGAACCGATCACCGTCTATACGCGCAACGGCGTACTGAACCGCCGCGTCGGTGGCTTCGACCTCACTCCGGAGCCGGCGGTGCATGACCTCGGTGAGGTCTGGCTGCTGGCCAACGAGACCCTCGTGCCGGACGCCTCCCGCTTTTACCGCTCCCGCCCGAACAATTTTCGTAACCCGCTGATGACGCCCGAGGGCACCCCGAGCGTCGCCTTCCGCTGGATGGAGGTCGAGGGGCCACTTCAGGACGAAACCACCCTCGCGGGGTATCGCCTGCTGTTCGGCGAACTGCCGCTGCGTCGCGCCCGCGCCGGAGAGAGCGGGGTCGCGGTGCCGGTGGTCAGCGAGGCCGCGCGCGCCGACGGCAGCCGCAATCCCGGCCAGCGCGTCGAGCCCCTCGGGGAGGAGAAGGTCGAGGTCGAAAGCGCGGACCCAGCCGCCGATGGCCGCCGCCTGCTAGCCAAGTTCGTGGCGCGCGCCTACCGCCGTCCGGTGCGGGCCGGGGAGACCGAGGTCTTCATCCAGCTCTTCGACGAGCGTCGCGCCGCGGGACTCGGTTTCGCCGAGTCGCTGCTCGCGGCCTACACCGCCGTGCTGGCCTCCCCGGGTTTCCTCTTCCTCGAGGAGTCGCCCGGCCCCCTCGGGGACCACGCGCTGGCCACCCGGCTCGCTCTCTTCCTCTGGAACTCGCCGCCCGATGCCCGACTGCGCGGCCTCGCGGATGCAGGTCGGATGCGAGAACCAGCCATCCTCCGCGCGGAGACCGAAAGATTGCTCGCCGATCCCCGCGCCGAGCGGTTCCGCGACGCGTTTCTCGATTACTGGCTCGACCTGCGGAAGATGGAGGACTCCACCCCCTCGAGCACGCTCTACAACGATTACTACCTCGACGATGCGCTGACCGAGGCCGCGAGCGCGGAAACGCGCCTCTACTTCGCCGAACTGCTCGAGCGCAACCATCCGGCGCGGCTGATCGCGGACGCGCGCTTCACTTATCTGAACGAGCGGCTCGCCCTCCATTATGGCGTCCCTGGGGTCGCCGGGATCGCGATGCGGCGGGTCGAGTTACCCGCAAACAGCCCGCGGGGCGGTTTCCTCACGCAGGCCAGCGTGCTCAAGGTAACGGCCAACGGCACGACGACCTCCCCCGTGCTGCGCGGCAAGTGGATCGTCGAACGAATTCTGGGTATCGACATCCCGCCCCCACCGCCCGTCGCCGCCGTCGAGCCCGACATCCGCGGCGCCGTCACCATCCGCGAGCAGCTCGCCCGCCACCGCGAGGACGCGTCCTGCGCCTCCTGCCACCGCAAGATGGACCCGCCCGGCTTCGCGCTGGAAAGCTTCGATGTGCTCGGCGGCTGGCGCGAACGCTACCGTGCGGTCGACGAGGAAAAACCCGCGCTTCGTGGCTTAGGCAAGAACGGGCAGCCCTTCGCGTTTCACCTCGCGCTGCCCGTAGACGCGAGCGGCGAACTGCCCGACGGACGACCTTTCCAGGAAATCCGCGAGTTTAAGCGCCTCGTCCGCGCGGACGAGGCGGCGCTCGCCCGCAACTTCACCCGGCAACTGCTGCTCTTCGCCACTGGCGCTCCCGGTCATTTCAGCGACCGGGCGGAAGTCGAGCGCATCCTCGCGGAAACCCGCGGCGACGGATACGGCCTGCGGTCGCTCGTACACGCGGTGGTGCAGAGCCGCCTCTTCCGCGAGAAGTGAGCGCGCCCTCGCGCGCGGTGCCCGCGGACGTCAACCGGGACCGGCATAGGCAGCGAGCATCGCGACGATCTCGTCCAATTCTGCGCGCGCGCTCGGGGCTCCGGCTTCCGTCGCGTGCCGGTTTAGCAGAAGGGCGAAGGCGAGCCGCTCGCCGCCGGCGGTGGTGACATAGCCAGAGACCGCGTTGGCCCACCGCAAGGTTCCCGTCTTCGCCTTCACGTTGCCCTCGGCAGCCGTGCCGCGCAGGCGGGTGCGTAGGGTCCCGTCCCGTCCAGCGATCGGCAGGGACGCCTCAAAGTCCTTGGCCGCCGGATGCCGGGCCATCGCCGCGAGCAGGCCGACCGTGGCGCGCGCGGTGAGGAGATTGTTTCGCGAGAGTCCAGAACCCTCCTCGAACCGCACCTCCGCCGGATCCACCCCGGCGCGGCCCAGAAACTCCCGCAGCGCCTCGAGGGCCAGCGCCTCGCCTGTACCGTAGGCTGGCGTCCCGACACCGCGCCGCGTTTCGCCCAGATGCCCGAAGATGAGGTCCGTCTCTAGGTTCTGGGACGGCTTCATAAAATCAGCCACCAGCTCGCGCAGCGGCGGTGACGTTAGTTCCCCCAGCGCGACCGCACCCGCGGGCACCGGGCTCGGATCCGGCCAGCGCGCGGCGCGGGCCCGTCCTGCCACCGCAATCCCCTCCCGCGCCAAGGCGGACCGCAGCGCGGCCGCGTACCACTCCGCCGGGCGGGGCACGGTGACATTGACCAACTCGGGCCGGCCCCCGGCGGGTACCGAACCCCAGAGGTGCACCCGCGACTCCCCCACGAGCCGGCGCACCACCACCTGCGCAGGTGCGTCGGCGGCCACCGTCTGCAGCCGGGCGAGCACTTCCAATCCGGCGTCCGGCTGGCGCCACGCGAGCGAGACCTCGCCGCCGGGGACCGGCGCCGGCATCAGGCTCAGCTCCGCGTAGTTCTGCTCGAGGCTGACCCCGGAAAGCTCGGCGCCGTACCAATCGTTCAGATCGTCGACCGTCCAGCCCGAGCCTTGGGGGGGCTGGTGGAACCACGTGGCGTCGGCGACGACGTCCCCCGCGATGCGTCGCACGCCCGCGCGCCGCAGGACCTCCACGACCGGAGTGAAGATCGAGGCGAAGGGGCGGCTCGTGCCGCGGACACGCCAGGTCGGATCGCCCCGACCGGCGATGAACAGGTCGCCGGGCAAGGTCCCGTCGGCCTTCGGCGCCGCGCTGCCGAGCACCGGCGTGCGGATACAGTACTCCGGGCCGAGCACATCCAGCGCGAGTGCCCCGGCGAAGAGTTTGCTGTTGGAGGCCGGGCTCATCAGCCGGCGGGGCTCGTGCTCGAACCAGACGCGGCCGGAAGCGAGGGAAACGACCTGCACGCCCCACAGCCCCCCTCGGAAGCGCTCGCTGCGTAGGCGCTGGTCGAGCCGTTCCTGTAGCTCGGCGAGGGTGGCCGGGGCGGCCGCCTCCGCGGCGCGCAGCGGGCCACCAAACCCGAGGAAAAGCAGGAGAAGAACGCGGAGCAGGCGCGGGGTCACGCCCGGCAGGCTGGGCGGGATCCCGCCACGCCGCAACGCACTTCCCGCCCGCCCCGGGAAATTCCTCGCCTGCCCCCCGCGGGCGCGGCTAGCTCCGGGCACCCAATGAATTCCTACTTTAGCGTCGGCGACTGGGTCATCATTGTCGGCTACTTGGTCGCGATGATCGCCTTGGGCGCTTGGTTCGGCAAGGATCAGCGCACGACCCGGGATTACTTCCTCGGGAGTCGGGATATTCCGTGGTGGGGCATCGGCGCCTCGATCATCGCGACCGAGACGAGCGCGCTCACCATCATCGGCGTTCCCGCGATCGCTTATGCGGGCAACCTCGGGTTCCTGCAGATGATCCTCGGGTACGTAATCGCGCGGGTGATCCTCGCGGTGGTGATGGTGCCGCACTACCTGCGCGGCGAGATCTTCTCCCCCTACCAGTTGCTAGAGCAGCACCTCGGGCGCGGCCCCCGCCGGCTGGCGGGCGCCCTCTTCCTATTCCTTGAACCTCTTTCCGCCGGCGTGCGCGTCTACGTCGCCTGCATCCCCATTCGCCTGATGCTCGGGGATCACATCTGCAGTCTCGGCGGCCTGACGGATCCGATCTTCGGCGCCATTCTCCTCTTCGTCGTTCTGTCGGTCGTCTACACCTATATCGGCGGGATGAAAGCCGTGGTCTGGACGGACGCGGTGCAGATGGTGCTATTCATCGCGGGCGGACTCTTCGCCCTGGTGCACCTCGCGGGAATGGTCGAGGGCGGCCTCGCTGGGGGCCTCGCCAAGGCGGCGGCGGCAGGGAAAACGGAATGGCTCCGCACCGACTTCACACTAGGGGCGCCGTTCAACCTCTGGATGGGCCTGATCGGCGGCACCTTCCTCGTGCTGTCCTCCCACGGGGCGGACCAACTGATCGTGCAGCGGGTGCTCGCGTGCCGGAACGTGGCCGAGGGGCGACGGGCCCTAGTTTTCAGCGCGGTCCTTATCTTCCCGTTATTCCTCCTGTTCCTCCTCGTAGGCACCCTGCTCTGGGTCTACTACCAGAGTCACCCCTTCCAGATCCCGCTCCCGGAGAGCCGGCCGGGGATCAAGTCGAACGACTTCATCTTCCCGATCTACATCGTGACCGAGATGCCGCATCTGATGAAGGGCTTCCTGATTGTCGCCATTCTCGCGGCGGCGATGTCCTCCATCAGCTCCGCAGTCTCGGCCCTCGCCTCCGTCTCGACGATGGACTTTCTCAAGCCGGCGCTGCCCGGACGAAGCGACGAGTTCTTCCTCCGCTTCAGTCGCCACTCCACGCTGGTCTGGGCGGGCGTGCTGGTCTTCGTCGCGTGGCTAACACGCGAGGTGACGTTCGTCCTCAACGCGGCGTTTTCCCTGCGCGGACTCACCAGCGGCGCCCTGCTGGGAGGGCTCGCGCTGGCGATGTTCGGCCGCAGCGTCGGTCCGCGGGCGGCGGTCGTGGGGATGCTGGCCTCCTTCGCCGCGATGAACCTGATCTACTGGCCCGCCACCGCCCCGGCGACGCGCGAATGGTGGCTACGCACCTTTGGGGGCGAGGTGTTCTGGCCTTGGTTCACCCTGATCGGCTTTCTGGTCACGGTCGGAGTCGCTGCACTGCTCCGGCCCCGCGGATCCCGCCCCGCCTAACGGCCAATCGCGGCGCCGTCGGGGGGCCGGCGGTCGAAGCCGCCCTCGAGGAGCCCCTCCGCGGCCCGATGCAGGATGAGCTCCGCGGCGCCTTGATTGGCCGGAGCCTCCACCACGGTGTGTCCCATCCCCCGCAGCAGCGCGAGGGTGTCGGCCGAAAGCGCGTGCCGCTCGTGCACGATTCGATTCGGCAGCCACTGGTGATGGATCCGTCCGGCGTCGACCGCCTCCTGCGCATTCATTCCCCAATCGACAACGTTGAGGACCGTGCCGAGGACCGTGTTGATGATCGTCCGCCCGCCGGGCGAACCCGTCACGAGGAGCAACTGGCCGTCCTTCGCGACGATGGTGGGCGACATACTGGAGAGCATCCGCTTGCCGGGTTGGGCAAGGTTGGGTGGCGTGCCAATGAGGCCTTTGTCGTCGGTGAGCCCTGGCGCAGCGTTGAAGTCACCCATTTCGTTGTTCAGCAGGAAGCCTGCGCCGGGCACCACGATGAACGAGCCGTAGGCGTACTCGAGCGTATAGGTCAGCGCGACCGCGTTACGATCCCGGTCGACCACCGAGAGGTGGGTGGTCTCAGGCGATTCCTCCGGCCAGACAAACGAGGCCGGTGAGGAAACGGAGGCCCGCTGGACGTTAATCGTCCGGCGCAGCTCGGCGGCGTACTCCTTGGAAATCAGACGCGCCACCGGGATTTCCCGGACAAAGTCCGGATCACCGATGTGTCGCGCGCGGTCGGCAAAGGCGCGGCGCATCGCCTCCGCCATCCGGTGCACGACGGCCGCGGACCCGTGGCCCAAGCTCCGCAGATCGTAGCCCTCGAGGATGTTCAGCATCTGGATGACCGCGATGCCGCCAGAGCTGGGCGGGGGCATCCCGATGATCTCGTGACCGCGGTAGCTCCCCCGGACGACTTCCCGTTTGCGGGCTTGGTACGCGCGGAGGTCAGCCCGCGTGATCAGCCCGTCGTTGGCCTGCATCTCTCGTTCGATCAGCTCGGCCGTCTCTCCGGTGTAGAAACCATCCGGCCCCTGCTCCGCGATCCGATCCAAGGTGCGCGCGAGATCCGGTTGCCGCAAGATGTCACCCGCCTCGTAGGGCACGCCATCCTTGGTGAACTGCGCCCGCGAGGCCGGGTACCGCTCGAACTGGGGCAGAACGCCCTTAAGCGAGCGCGCAAGGCCGTGCGTAACCTCGAAGCCCTCCCGCGCCAAGCGCACGGCCGGAAGGACCAGTTCCTTCCACGGTCGCCGCCCGTGCTCGCGCCACGCCAAATGGAGGCCCGCGACGGTCCCCGGCACACCCACCGCGCGATGGCTCAGATGGTGGCGGTCGAAGTCGTACTTACCGTCCCGCAGCCACATCTCCGGCGAAGCTCCTGCGGGCGCGGTCTCGCGAAAGTCGAAAGCCTGCGGGGAACCCGAGGCAGGGCGGTAGACGATGAATCCGCCACCGCCGATGTTGCCGGCTGTGGGGTGGGTCACGGCAAGGGCGAACGCGGTGGCCACTGCGGCGTCAATCGCGCTCCCGCCGTCCCGCAGCACCTGGTGCCCGATACGGGAGGCGTGCCCTTCCTGCGAGACCACCATCCCTTCACGGGCCCACACCGGAGCGGAACCGCCGCGGGCGCCAGCGGGAGCCAAAAGGATGCAAGCCAGACCAACCAGCAGGGAGCGACGCACTGGGAAAACCATCCGCCGAGCGTGCGCCGCGCCGCGGGCGAGTCAAACGCCGCCCCTCCGTTGAACTCAGCGCGGCGCCGCGGCCCGGAGGCGCTCCTTGGCGCGCAGCATCACGCGCAACGGGTGCAGCTCATCCTCCGAGGAGAGCGGCATCGGCGCGCCGGTGACGAGTTGGGCAGCGAAGGCGTCGAAATAGTCGGGGCCAGGCGTGCGGTCGAGGGGCTCCGTCACGCCCTCCTTCCGCACCAGCCGCGTGCGGGCCCCGCCATCGACGGACTCGATGAACCCCCGCGTGCCGAAGATCCGCAGGGTCTCGTTACCGTGCGGCAGGCCGGGAGCGCCCGGGTTCAGGTAGTTGATCACGAGCGTGACTAGGCCGCCATTCTCGAGGCGGCCTTGGGCGATCGCGGCCAGCTTGCCCTCGCCCTGCTCGGCGGACGGTTTGCCGAAACCCGTCTCGTCCGCCGTCAATGCGCTCATCCGCACGCCGCCCGCGTGCTCGACCATCCTCGCCCCGTGGATGCCCGCCTGCAGGAACAGGCCGCCGTCTAGCGCCTCATCCTGCGGGCGCGCGGCGCCGTAGCGGTAGGACTTCTGCACGAGCACTTGGACGATCTCGCCGATCTCGCCCGCCTGCACGTGCCGGCGGATGGCAGCGTAGGGGGCCGCGAAGACGGTGCCCGCCATCTCACGGAACTGACGGCCTGAGCGTCGGGCGGCAGCGAGAATGGCATCCAGTTCGGCCTCGGTCAGCGCGGAGGGCTTCTCCGCGTACACGTGCCGGCCCGCCTCGAGGCAGCGGATGGCGTCGCGCGCCTGGTCCGCCCGGCGGGGCGAGCAGAGTACGACCAGTCCGACCGCGGGATCCGCCAACAACGCGTCCAGCCCGGCAACGACGTTGACGCCGTCCGGTGGGTTGGTCTGGCGCACCCCGGAGACCGCGATCAGGCGGGCGTGGGGATGGTCGCGGAACTTCTCGAAGCGGAGTTGGTGCCCGTTGCCGCCGTAGAGGGCCACGCCGATCCGCTCCGCGGCGGCGAGCGGGCCGGCGGCGGCCAGGCAGGCGACGATAAAGAGGCGCGCGAGGGAGCGGACGAGGGACATAACGCCGGCGAGGCAAACGCCGGCTGCCACAAGGGGCAACGCGAAGTCGCGCTTGCCTCAAGGCGTGCCCGGACACCAATTCCCGAGTGCCAGGCCGCCCCCGCTTCCTCCGCCACCTCGGAATCGATTATTCCGGCGCGGCCACTCCCGATTCGCGATTGCCGGGTCTGAGGGTTTACGCGGCCGAGGAGCCGGCGGCGGCCCCGCGCGAGATCCCCGGTCCTTCAGCGGGCGGCCGCTGGACTCGGCGCGAACTAGCCCGTTGGCTTACCGATACGCTGGCCGCGGGTCCGCCCACGCTCGTCGGCATCGACCACGGCCTCTCCTGTCCCCTGCCCTACTTCGAGCGCCACGCCCTGCGCGCGGACTGGGATCGGTTCCTCGTCGACTTCACGCGCCATTGGCCCGCGCACACGCCGGGCGTCACGGTCCGCTCGCTCCGGGCGAGCAACCCGCGCTCCGGAGACCCACGCTGGCGTCGCCCCTGCGAACGCCGCACCGGGGCCAAATCCGTCTTTCATTTCGATGTGCCGGGCAGCGTCGCGACCTCCACCCACGCCGGGCTCGCTTGGGTGCAACGACTGCGGGAAGAGCTCGGCCCGCGCCTGCACTGTTGGCCGTTCGACGGCTGGCACCCTCCGCCCGGCGCCCACGTGCTCGCGGAGATCTATCCCTCCCGGTGGAGCGGACGGTGGCCTAGGGGGCAGCGCACGCCGGACCAGCAGGATGCCTTCGCTACGGCCGCCGCCCTCGCGGCCGCGGATCACTCGGGCGAGCTGGAGCGTTGGCTGGATCCCGAACTGTCGACGGCGGAACGGGCCGCGGCCCGCGTGGAAGGCTGGATTCTGGGCGTCAGCTGATTCGCCTCACCGCAGGGGGCAGATCTCGGCCAACCTCACCACGGTGCCTCGCCCACGGCGGCGACCTCGAGTCCCAGTGAAAAGGCGGCGTGGTTCCTAGCCAAAGTCACCAGCTTGAGCGGCTACTCAGGCATTACAGGTGGGACATCGGACGGGAAGAGTCAGGCTGCGGGCGAGTCGCACAGCGCACGCACCTCGCGGCGAAGGTGGAGCCGGAGGCGGTGCAGGCGGACCTTGAGGGCGTTGAGGGTGAAGCCGGCCTCGTCGGCCATCACCTGATAGGTGGTACCCTCAATCACCTGATCGATCAGCCTACGATCGCGGCAACTACAGCCCCGAAGGGCAATTTCCAGGGCCTCCCGAATCTCGTGCACGCGGTCCTCCCCGGAGGGATCCGTAAGGCCAGCCCAAAAGCCCTCCTCAACGAGGCTCGCGGGCTGGCAACGGAGGCGACGACGGTGGTCGAGGGCGCAGTTGCGCGCCAGCGTGAAAAGCCAGGGCTCGAATCGCGTGACCTCGCGCAATAACCGGATCTGGGTGACCATCTTGACCCAGACCACCTGTAGCACGTCCTCGGCCGCCCAAGGGTCGGCCACGAGGCCCCGAAGGAAGCCGCGCAGCCGCCGGCGATAAAGCCGCACCAGCTCGGCCTGGGCCGGCGAATCTCCGGCCCGGGCTCGAATGACGAGCGCGGCCCGTTCAAGTTCGGGGGCTGGGACCTGCGTCCACATCAGCCTCGTGTCCAGATCAGCGAGGACGCCGTCCAGATTGTTGATGTCGTGATAGCCATTACGCGGGCACGCCGCGGCCGGCTCGCAGCTGTCGCGAGTCCACCCGTACGCCGCCGACCCGCACGAGCGCGGTGGGAGGAAGATAGGGTTAATCGCGGGAATGCTCTCGCTGAGGTTCATCCTGCTGAGGAGCTCCATCGGGATCGGTCGGCGCCAGTCTGAATTGCCCCCGGTATTAAGGGTAGCGGCCCGAGCGAGCGCCTCCTCCCAAGTGGTCTCGCTGACGCCGGCTGTCGTGCAAAAAAGGCCCGACCCGGAACGGGAAACTGCGCGCAGCGATCATCCCCGATTGAACCGCTAGCGGATGACACCACTGGGGGAGCGCCGATTAACAGAATGTCATCCCCTAGGGCTTGAGTCGAAAGTAGCGCACCGACCGCCGACCCTCGTCGCCGTAGACGGCCTCAAGATCCCGGAGCGGCATAATCAGCCACGGGGCGAACAGCCCCTCGCCGTTCTTGGTAAAGACAAAGCCGTCCCCGAGGACCACGCAGGAATGGAAAACGAGACCCTCGGAAGAAATGAAGCACGCGAGATCCCCGAAGGTTCCCGGCGCCGCCACCTCGCGGTAGTTCTGCGTCAGCTCGAGGTAGGCCGGCTGCGGGTCGAGGTAGTACGTCTCAGGTCGGGCGGCGAAAAAGTTCAGGGCCGTCCAGTTGCAGTCCGGCAAACGCCCGGCGACGGCGTCGCGCAGCGAGGGGTAGGTGTAGACGCGCTCGCGCGCGAGCGGCGGCAGCAGGAGCGCTAACTCCAGTGAATCCCCCGCCCGGCCGGCCGCCAGAGCCGTCAGCAACGGCTGCGTTTCCAAGTGGCGCTCGTCGGCGGTCCAGTGGCGCAGGAACGCTTCCTGCTGCGCCGGCGCGGGCGGTTCCAGCCAGAGTCGCCACGCCTGCCGCCGCGTCATGAACCGGCGCGCCGCCAGGATCTCCGGCGCGGACCGGGCAGCCTGGATGAGCGCCGAGACATCACTGAAACGCCAGTGCCCGCCCCGCTGCCAGCGCAGCCGTTTGACGAGATCCTGCTGCGTCGCGCTGAGATCGGAGCCCACCAGCCACGAGTCTGGTTCACCGAAGAGGAAGAGGGGGCCAAAGTGATCGGGATTCAGCGGCGAGCGGGCGAGCTCCGCGTACACGGCGGCCCGGACCTCCGGGCGGAACTCCAGCAGCACGGCCACGGGCGGCAGCAGGGCCACGCCGTCCGAACCCACCCGGCGGACCTCGGGACGCCGGAGCACGGAAAGCTGCGCCTCCTCCACCCCCGCCCGACGGAGACGCGCCTCGACCTCGTCGGGCACCAGGCCGGGGAAACGCCAGACCGGCGCCTGGTCCGGCTTGACGGCCAGCTCGAGCAGCGCGTCCGCCGCCTCGAGGAACAGCGGCCGCGCGTTCAGGCGTCCCGCGTTACCCGACTCCGCCGGGACCGGCGCCGCACCGCCTGTCACGATCAGCGCAGCGAGCGCGAGGTAACGTAGAGCGGGCAAAACACGGGCGAACGTCAGTGCGAAAGGGAAAGCCATCGGCGGCGGGAAGACGGCCCTTGCGCGCGTGCGGTTTCAGCACCGTGAAAGTTCGTTCTGAGTCGCCCGCGTAAGCGTCAAGGCGCCGCCTTCGGCGCGATGGTGTCGGTGTGCGCGACCCCGCGGTTGCGCACCGCGTCCGTCTCCTGCGTGAGTAACGCGGCGCGCACGTGCTGCACCTTCGTAGGTCCGCCTGCTCCGTTCGGAGCCCGACTGGACGGAGTTCGAGGCCCGGCTCCCGCTGGCACCCGTCAACCCGCCGCCAACGGATCCCCGACCGCCAGCGGCCGACCCTGACGGATCGACTCCTCCGCGATGAGACAGAGGGCGGTCGACCAGAGGCCGTCTTCCCCGGTGGCCGCCGGCGGGCACTCCCCGCGAACCATCCGCACGCAGCGGGCGATCTGCTCCCGCAGTTCGAAAACTTCCCCGCTGTGGCGCGCGAGCGCGACATTCTCCAGCCGCTCCCCGTCAAAAACCTTCAGGAAAAAGCTCGGCTCCAGCGTTCGGTCCAGGGCGCCGCTCCAACCGGCCCAGATCGCGCCACGCCGGCCCGTGATCTTGACCGTCTGGTGGTGCTCGAACGCGGCGAGGGTCTGCGAGACCACCGCATAGGCGCCATTCGCATAGCGGAAGGTCGCGCTGAAGTTGTCATAGAGCCCAGGGCGCGAGGGATCCCGCGAATTGCCGAGCGCGTAGAGCTCCACCGGGTTGCCAGCCGACTCTAGGTACCAGCGCGCAAGGTCGAAAAAGTGGATCGGCTCCTCCAGCACCCAGCTGCCGACCCGCGCGGGATCGTAACGCCAGCCCGAAGCACCCTGCCGGTAGGGCTTCCGCGACAATTCCACTAGGACGTACTGTGGCTCGCCAATCACACCGCGGTCGATGAGGCGCCGGATCTCGCCCCACTGGGAAGAAAGCCGCAACTCGTGTCCCACCGCCAGCTTCCGACCAAGGGTGCGTGCCTTGACGACCAGCGCGCGACAGTCGGCCACCGTCAGGGCCATCGGCTTTTCGAGCAGCACGTCGCAGCCCGCTTCGAGTGCGGCCGAGGCTACCTCGAGATGCGTGTGGCTCGGTGTCACCACGTCCACGATGTCCAGTCCGCCCGCCGCGAGGAGCGACTGGTGATCGGGATAGACCGGGACCCCGGGATGAGCGGCCGCCGCAGCAGCGCGGGACGCGGCGGACGGCGCCGCGATGCCCGCGAGGCGGGCGTCGGGCAATCGCGCGATGGACTGGGCGTGCAACTGCCCCCAGGCGCCGAAGCCGACGAGACCGAAACGAACCGGGGATGGGGAAGTGGACATTGAAAGGTTCAGCGGCGCGGGGCCGTGGTCAGCGGGGTGACCGGATCAGGCACGCGCCGGCCCTGCACTTCGTTAAGGCGACAGGTCGGCAGGCGCGGCAGCACGTGGCGGGCGAACAGCTCGGCCTCCTCCCGGTGGGGGTAGCCACTCAGGATAAAGGCGCGAAAGCCCATTTCGAGGTAGCGATTCAACTTGGCGACGATCTGGTCGGGATCGCCGACGAGCGCGCTGCCGCAGCCGCTGCGAGCGAGGCCGATGCCCGACCAGACGTGCGGCTCGAGGAGCAAGTCGGGCCCGAGGCGCGCGCGCAGCTCATCCTGCCGCAGTACCCCGGCGCTCTTGGCGTCGAGCGAGCGGGCCTTCATCGCCTGCCCGTGCGCCAGGTCCAACCGAGAGATGAGCCGGTCCGCAGCCGCCCGGGCCGCCGCCTCCGTTTCCCGCACGATCACGTGGATGCGCAGGCCGAAATCGATCTGGCGACCGTGCCCCGCGGCGAGCTCGCTCATCCGGCGCATCGTCGCCGCCAGCTGCTCCTCGGTCTCCGGCCACATCAGGAAAACATCGCAGTGCCGCGCGCACAGCTCCTGCGCGAGCGGGGAGATCCCGCCGAAGTAGAGCAACGGTCCGCCGTTCTGCTGATAGGGTTTGGCCGCCTCGCAATCCGGCAGTCGGAACTGGTAGTACTTGCCGTCCCATTCGATCGGTCCGTCCGTGGTCCAGAGCCGCTGCAGGATCCGAATGATCTCGCTGCTCCGCTCGTAGCGCACCTCGTTCGGCTCCTGCCGGCCGGGCAGGTCGGAGGAGATGATGTTCAGCACAAGCCGGCCCTGGGAAAGGTGGTCGACCGTAGCGATGGCGCGCGCGAGCATCGGGGGCCAAACTTCGCCCATCCGCAGCGCCACCAATTGATTGATCTGCTCCGTCTGCGGGGCGAGCGCGGCGGCGAAGGTCAGCGCGTCCTGGCCAGGCACCCAACCCGAGGGCAGCAGGATGTTCTGGTAGCCGAGTCGGTCTGCCGTCCGCACCAGCCCCGCGCAGTGCGCGAAGCTACTGCGCCGCGCTCCGTCGGGCACGCCAAGGTACTCCATATCCTCGTTGCAGAGGGCGGAGAACCAAGCGATCTCGGCGCGGCGCTCCGGGGTGCGGATCGCCGGGGCGGCCGGGGGGCGGGAGCCAGGGGGAAACATAGGCCAACTCAGGGCACCGATCGACCCTGCGCCGCGGTCCATAGCTCGTACCAATGCTGCCGTTCCAGCCGCAATCCGGCGCTCGCCGCCGCCGCACGAATTCGCCCCAGCTGGTTGGTCCCGATCACAACTTGAGGACCGCTCGGCAGCGCCGCCACCCAGGCGAGGGCGATCTGCTCTGCGCTCACGCCGTAGTCCGCGCCGATACGCGCCAATTCCGCCCGCGTTCGGACGGCGGTGGCGTCTTCGCCCGACAGGAGGCGGCCGCCGGCCAGCGGCGACCACGCCATCGGGCGCGAACCCGCGGCCTGGCACTGGTCCAGCGTACCGTCCGTGATCGCACCCATTTGCAGCAGGCTCACTTCCACCTGGTTGGTCGCCGGCGCGCGGCCGAGGAAATGGGCGAGCAACCCGGCTTGGTGCACACTATAATTTGAAACTCCGACCGCCCGAACCTTGCCCGCGGCAATTACCGCCGCGAGCCCTTGCGCCGTCTCCTCCGCACTAGTCAGCCAGTCCGGCCGGTGGATCAGGAGCAGGTCGATCCGGTCCGTGCGCAACTCGCGCAGCGAGCGCTCGACGCAGCGCGCGATCGCCGCGGCGGA
>CAIOTK010000212.1 GCA_903861185.1 uncultured Opitutia bacterium
ATCAAAGATGATGTAGTCGAAGTCCCCGGACTTGAGCTGCGGCAGCAGCTTGGCGAAGCGCTGCGGGAGCATCCGGGAGAGCTTGTCGCCGCGGGCGTCCTCCGAGACCACGTAGAGCCGGTCCTGCACCTGGGCCTGGTCGTCGCGGGTGGCGAGCAAGTCCTCCAAGCCACAGCTGGCGGAGCCGCGGTGGAAGTACTGCGAGGA
Source organism: uncultured Opitutia bacterium (assembly GCA_903861185.1). Taxonomy (GTDB): domain Bacteria; phylum Verrucomicrobiota; class Verrucomicrobiia; order Opitutales; family Opitutaceae; genus ER46. Next base: position 208 of record CAIOTK010000212.1, read on the forward strand.
ACCTTGCCCCGGCGTTAGATCGACCAGCAGCACATTGCCGTCGCCGGTCTCGGACAGCGTGCGCGCGAGGCCGGTGGCGAGGGTGGTCACGCCGGTGTCCTTGCCGATGCCCGTGAGGCCGATGAGCTTGGGCTTGTGGGTGAGGTTGACGCTCTCGAAGTAGCCGATGAGCCGGTCGCGGAGCGTCTCGCAGTAGGGAGCTAGGCTCTCGTCGAGGGCGGTGTCACGGTTAGCCGTGCCGGCGACCTGCAGGGCGGATTCGCCGATGATCGTGTCCGCGTCCTTCTTTTTCCGGCGCTTGGGCGTCTTCGGCCGGGCCTGGCGGGGGATGGTGAGGAAGAGGGGGGCGCGGACGCCGCGCTCGATGTCCGCCGGACGGCGGACGGAGCGGTCGAGGAAGAAGTCGACCAAGAAGGCCCAAGCGAGGCCGAGGCCAAGGCCGCCGGCGGCGAGCATCTTGACCAGCTTCGAGTCTTCCTTGGCGGGATCGATGAAGGCGGGGGTGGGGGCCTGGATGATGCTGATGTTGGAGACCTTGCCGGAGCCGAGGGCCTCGTTGATGCGGGATTGCTCTAGGCTGGCGGCGTAGCGGCGGTAGTTGGACTCCTCCAGCTCCCGTTTGCGCAGGAGCTGTTGGATGGTGCCCTCCGTCTGGTCGAGGGCGACCGCCTCGGCGCGGAGGGTATCGATCTGGGAGGTCAGCATCTTCACCTTAGCCTCCATCGTGTTGAGCGCGTAGAGCTCCTGATCCATCGCCCGGGCGTACTCCTCAACGAGGGTGCGCGCGGGATTGGCGGCCACGCCGGTCGGGCTCGCGGCGGATTTTACCGGCGCCGTCTGGATCAAGGCGGGATAGCGTGCCTCCAAGTCCCGCTTGGTGCGCTCGGCCGTCTCACGCTGGGCGCGCGCGCCCTGGACGCGGCTGTTCTCGGGGGTGAAGGTGAGCAGGAGTTGCTGTTCCCGCTGGCGGTGGGTTTCCAGCAACATTGAGGCGAGCCGGTATTCCTCCACGATCGCGGGCGTCAGGGCCGCGGGCTCCTCCGCGGCGGCGGGTGCCGCAGCGGGCGTCGAGGCCTCCGTCGAGGCGGCCGGGGTTGCAGCGGTGGCGGTTGCGGCGGCCGGAGCGGGGGAACCGGGGACGGCGGCTTCCGCGGGCGCCGGAGCCTTGGGCTCCAGCTTGGCGCGGCGCTCCGCCAATTGCTTCAGCGTCATCTCCCGAGCGGCCTGTTCCGCCCGGAGGCCGAAGATCTGCTGCCGCATGCCGTTCACCTGATCCATAATCGCCTTCCGGGCGTCTTCCACCGAAAGCACCCCGGCCTTGGCCCGGGCCCGCCGCAGCTCCTCTTCGGTCTGGGCGAGGCGGGAACGCAGCTGGTCCGTCTCCTGGGCGAGGAACTCGCCGACCATTCCGTTCGAGCGGTGGATCTCGACGTGGGTCTTCAGGTATTGCTCGACGACGAGTCGGACCACTTGGGCGGTGATCTCGGGGTCGGGATGTTTGAACACAATATTGACCACGCTGCTCCACGGCGCGGTGGAGACGCTGAGGCGCTCGCTCACCGCCATCGACGCCTTCGAGAGCAGGTCGCCGCCCTCCAGCTTCTCCAAGACCTTGGCCGGACCGATGGTCTGGGCGACCTTCGTGGCGAGATCCAAGCTGCGCAGAATTTCCAATTCGTTCGACAGGATCGTCTCCCCGCCGCGGTCCGGGGACTTGGTGATGGTGCCGTCGGCCGGGCCACCCTTGCCCTCCATTACCACGTAGCGGATGTAGAGCTTCGCCGAGGCGGTGTAAGATTCGGGCTTCGGTTTAAAATGAAGAACGGCCGCGGCGGCGAAGCCCAAGAGCGCGAACGCGATGATCTTCTTTTTATGCCGGAAGAGCGTGAAGAGCACATCATCCACCCCCAGCGTGGCAGCGGTGTTGGCGGCGGGGATGGACGCCTTGAAACGCGGCTCGGCCAGACGGGTGTCCTGCACCGGCTTGAGCGGCCGGGGAGAGTCGGACGAAGGAGGAGGAGCCATAGGAGGAGGGGCCGGAAGGTGAAGCGGGCCGCGGAGGTTAGGCCGGGCAAGCTGCCGCCATTCCGGTGCCGGAAGTCGGCGCCAGCGTGGCAGGCGAGGGAAGAGCCGCGGCCCGGTCGGGAAGACTAGGTGCGACGATGCAAACGAGGGTGCTCAAGGAGGGGAGTCGCGGACAAGCGGCCGGCGGGGCGAGGGTTGCGGAGCGCACGTACGTGGTTCTACCCACCCCCTGAGGGGTGGATAAGTACCCAAGGCGCGCCCCGCGGCTTCAGGCCGCGACTGGGGTCGCGGTGGCGAGGAGGGCCTTCAACTCGCGGACGACCACGGTAATCTGCTCCGGGGTCAGCTCCGGGAACATCGGCAGCGAGAGGATCTCGCGGGCGACGCGCTCGGTGACGGGCAGCGAACCGGGTTGATACCCGAGGAACGCATACGCCTCCTGCAAGTGAACTGGCCGGGGATAATGGATGCCACAGTGGACGCCGCGCTCGCCGAGGGTCTTGAGCAGGCCATCGCGGTCGGCGACGCGGATCACGTAGAGGTGGAAGACGGGGTTGCCGTACGTCGCGACCTGCGGCGTGGCGACACCCGAGGTGCAATGGAGCAACTCGCTGTACAGGCGGGCGTGCTGGCGGCGGGCCTGGTTGCCCTGCGCGAGCGTGCGCAGCTTGATGCTCAGCGCGGCGGCCTGGATACCATCCATCCGCGCGTTCCAACCCACCATCGAATGGAAGTACTTGGTGCGCTGACCGTGGTCGCGCAGGGTGGCCATCTTGCGGGCCAGCTCCGGATCGTTGGTAGTGGTCCCGCCCGCTTCACCGAGGGCGCCGAGGTTCTTGCCCGGGTAGAAGCTGAAGGCGCCGGCGATCCCGAGGGTACCGGCCTTGCGGCCCTTGTAGGTCGCGCCGTGCGCTTGGCAGGCGTCTTCGATGACCGGGATGCCGTGGCGGTTGGCGATCGCCAGGATCGCGTCCATATCCGCCATCTGCCCGTACAGGTGCACAGGGATAATGGCCTTGGTACGCGGGGTGATGGCCGCCTCGAGCTTGGCCGGGTCCATCGTAAAGGTCGTCTCATCGATATCGATGAAGACCGGCTTGGCGCCGCAGTAGCTGATCGCCTCGGCGGAGGCGATGAAGGTGTGGGAGACGGTGATGACCTCGTCACCGGGGCCGACCCCGAGGGCCAGCAGCGGCAGCCAGAGGGCATCGGTGCCGTTGCCGGACGCGACGCAGTGGCTGGAACCGCAGAAAGCGGCGAACTCAGTCTCGAACTTGGCGACGTACGGCCCGCCCGCGAAGGCGTTGCTGTCAATCACTTCGCCGATGGCCTGCAGCAGCTCAGCGCGGATCGGGTCGTGGGCAGCGCGCAGGTTGAGGAACGGGATGGCGGGACGGTTCATAACGGTGGAGGGAGAGAGGGCTATAATCTATGTTAGGGAGGTGGCGGGACGGATGCCTTCGACTTCGCTCAGGCCTGCGCTGGCATTCAGGTTTTGGTCTTGGGGGTGCGCAGGCGCGCGGGGTTGCCGGCGACGACGGCCCCGGCGGGGACGTCCTTGGTCACCACGCTGCCGGCGCCCACCAGAGCACCTTCGCCGATGGTGATGCCGCAAAGCAGGGTGGCATTGGAGCCGATCGAGGCCCCGCGCTTCACCACGGTGGGCAGGCACTTCCAGTCGGCCTCGGTCTGGGGGC
>CAIOTK010000213.1 GCA_903861185.1 uncultured Opitutia bacterium
ATCGTGCCCATTGCGCACACCGAGGGCGGGGATCGGGAGGAGCCCAACAACGCGCCCGAGATCCTCCGCGCGCTCGCCGGGTTTTTGGTGCATCCCAACGTGGGGGCCGTGCTGGCGGTCGACCTCGGGGTCGAACCGGTGAACAATGCCCGGCTGGAGCGGTTTGCGCGGGCGGAAGGTTACCCGTTGGATGACGTCCGCCACGGTTTCCTGACCTTGGGCCGGGGGTTGATGGCGGATTTGGCGGAGGGGGAGCGGCGGATCCGCGAGTGGCTCCCCGCGGTGGCGGCGGAGCGGCGGACGCCCGAGCCCCTGAGTGGCCTCCGCATCGCCCTGCAATGCGGCGGTTCGGATGCATTTTCGGGGGTCTCGGGGAACCCGCTGGCGGGGGCGCTCGTGCACGAGGCGATCCGCCACGGGGCCACGGGCGTCCTGACTGAGACCGACGAGACGATGGGCGGGGAATCGCACCTGTTGGGGAACGTGCGCGATGCGGCGACGGCGCGGGCCTTCCTCGCGATGCTGGACCGGTTCCGCGACAAGATGGCGTGGCACGGCCTCACCGCGGAGAGCAATCCTTCGGCGGGCAACCGGTTCCGTGGGTTGTACAACATCGCGCTCAAATCGCTCGGGGCGGTGCACAAGAAGGACCCGCGCAGCCGGCTGGACACCTTGATCGAGTACGCGCAGCCGCTGCGTGACCTGTCGGCGCCGGGGTTCACGTTTATGAACGGGCCGGGCAATGACTTGGAGGGGATCGCGGGGCAGGTGGGGGCCGGCTGCAACCTGATCCTGTTCGTCACCGGCAACGGCTCGATCACCAACTTCCCGTTCGTCCCGACCCTCAAGATCACCACCACGAGTCGGCGCCACGAGTTGCTGCGGAACGAGATGGACCTGAACGCTGGGCGTTATCTGGACGGTGAGCCGATGGCAGCGGTGGTGGCGGACGGTTTCGAGCTGCTGCTGGCGACGGCGGGCGGGGCGCGGACCCAAGGTGAGCGGGCCGGGCACGCGCAGGTTTCCCTGTGGCGCAATTGGCGGCAGACCGACACGTCGCGTCTGGCGGCGTTGCGGGCGCGGACCCCGCCCGATGGGCAACCCCTCGCGGTGGCGCCGGGGATCGCGCCGCGGCCGGCGCCGCCGGCTTGGGCGGTCTTCCGGCGCGCGGACGGACGCCACGCGACCGAGCGGGTGGGCCTCGTGCTGCCCACCAGCCTCTGTTCCACCCAGATCGCGCGGCTGGCGGCGGAGCGCCTCAATGCCCGCGGGGCGGGGCGGGCGGCGGGGGTGAATCGCTTCTTGGGCTTCACCCACACCGAGGGGTGCGGCTTTGGCGGCGAGACGATGTACGAGCTCCTGCACCGCACCTACCGGGGTTACTTGACGCACCCGAACGTGGCCGTGGCGCTGCTGTTGGAACACGGCTGCGAGAAGGTCCCGAATGACGTGATGCGCCACCATTTGGCGGCGGCGGGCGTCGATCCGGCGGGCTTCGGCTGGGCTAGCGTGCAGTTGGACGGGGGTATCGAGCGGGTGCTCGGGCGGATCGACACTTGGTTCGACGAGCGCCTGGCCGCGCTGCCGCCGGCGGCGCCGGTGACGGGCGGCCCCGGTTGCCTGCGGCTAGCCCTGCAGTCGGCGGGCCCGGCGGATCCCGCGACGGCGCAGGCGCTCGCGGCGGTGGCGGCGACCGTGCTGGCGGCCGGGGGCTCCGTGCTGTTGCCGGCGTCGGACCCCCTGCTCGCGCCGGGCGTCTTCCGCACGCTGGTGCTGGGGACGGTCGAGCCGCGCCCGACCCTCGCCTATGGGGAACCCCTCGTCCGGGAGGGGTTGCACGTGGTCGCGACCGAATCCAGTCACTGGACCGAGAACCTGACGGGGCTCGGGGGCTGTGGGGCGCATCTGGCGCTGACCGTGGTGCAGGAGCACGCGCGGCAGGGGCATCCCTTGATGCCCGTGTTGCAGGTGGCGGGGCCGGGGGTGCTGCCGGCGGCGGCGGTGGCGGAGATCGATGCGGTCTTAGGGGGCGAGCCGGCGGCCGATGCGGACGCGTTGCTGGCGCGGGTGGCGCGGGTGGCCGGGCGGGAGCTGGTGCCCGTGGCCAACTCGCAGGGCAATATCGACTTTCAGCTGACGCGCGGCGAGCTGGGGCTGACCACCTGAGGCGGACGGGGTCCGCTTGGGGGGGCGGCTTAGCGGCCGACCTTGCGGAGGCCCTTGTTGATCCCTTCGACGTTGCAGACGGCGGGATCGTACTCCGGTCCGAGCCATTCGAGCCATTCGCGGCCGAGCTCGGTGTGCGGCTCCTGAATGCAGGCCAACATATCGTGGAAGGCGTCCAACCCGCCGCAGTCCTCGGGCGGCGCCGCGCGTTCGCCGCCCACGCAGACGGGGTAGACCTTGCCCTTGCCGAGGGGTTGGATGCCCTCCAGCCGCAGTTCCACCTGCCAACCGGGGCCGAAATAGTACTGGTACACCCCGCGCTGCCGGTGCTCGAGGTCCACGGTCGCGAGGGTCACGTCCCGGTCGTCCTCGACCATCAGGTCTTCCCGTTGGAGCGGGTTGCCGTAGCGGAGGTCATCGAACTGGAAGGAATGCGTCTGGTAATCGAACCAGTCGAAGGCGACCTGAATGGCTTCGTGAAAGCGGGAGAGCCACATCGACTCGCGCACGAGGAGCCGGCGCCAGACGCGGGGTTGGGCGCCCGTCAGCTCCAGGTGCAGCAGGAGCGCGCGGTCGCGGGACCGCTTCGTCCGGGCACCCTTGCCTTCGTGGAGCGAAATCATCGCGGGGACCAAAGCGCCCGGGCGCCGGGCCGGCAAGCGGAAGCCGGGCCGGCGGCGGGAGCTGGCTCAGAACGAGCGGCTGAGGGTGACGCCGGCCTGCCGCGGATCGGCGCGGGAGGTGTAGCGGCGGGGCTCGTAATCCGGGTCCTCGTTACCGAAGAAGAACACCCGTTTGTCGTAGGCGGCGTCCGTGAGGTTGCGGGCCCAGAGGGTGAGCGTCCAATCGGGGGTGGCGTAGCCGAGGGTGGCGTTCCAGACCCCGAAGGAGCGGCGGGCCTCGTCGTGGTTATTCGAATCGAATTGGGCGGCGCGGCCGGTGTGTTCGAGGCGGCCGAACCAGCCGGGGCCGGCGCCGTGGCGCAGGGCGACCGTGTGCCCGTGGCGGGGGGTGTTGGCGAGGCGGCGGCCCCCGGCGGGCAGGCCGCTCGCGAGGCGGAAGGGCGCGAGGTCGGAGTCCTGCAGGAAGCCGGAGGCCTGGACGGACCAAGCGCGGGCGAGGACCCAGGTCGCGGCCGCCTCGAGGCCGGCGCCGCGGGCGGTGTTGCCGTTGGCGGTGAAGAAGCGGTAATTCCCGCCGAAGCCCGCGGAGTCGCGCACCTGGACTTGGCGGCGATCGAGGAAAAACGCGGTCGCCTCGCCCCGCAGGCGCCCGGCGAAGGCCTGGCCGCGTAGGCCGGCCTCCCAGTTCCAGAGGTCCTCCGTGCCGTAGGTTAGGGGATCCGTGGGCGGGGAGATGCGAGCGTCCACGTTGATTCCGCCGGCCTTGTACCCGCGGGTGAGCGAGACCCAGGCCAGGCGCCCGGCGCCGAGGTCGTGTTCGAGGACTAGGCGGCCGCCGGCGAGGGAATCGGCGAAGGCGGGGGCGAAGGTCACGATGGGATCGTTGGAGCCGCGGACCTTGCGGAAGCGGGTGCGGACGCCGCGGCCGGTGGTCTCGATGCGTTCGGCGCGAAGGCCGGCCGTGAGGCGGGTGCCGGGGGCGAGGGCCCAGCCGGCCTGCCCGAAGAGCGCGCCGTTATCGCCGCGGTAGGTGGTCCGCAGGCCGCGGAGGTTCTCTGGGTCCTCGTTGGTGTAGGCGGAGGTCTCGTCGGTGCGGCCGGCCCAGGCGCCGAGGGTCCAGCGGGGCGCGTCGGGGGCGGGGGCGGCGGGGGTGTCGAGCCGCAGTTCTTGGCTGAAGGCAGTGCGGCGGCGGCCGAGGTCGCTGAAGCCCGCGTAGGAGGCGGGCGTCCAGTCATCGTCGTAGCTGTAGCGGGAGGTGGTGCGGGTGACTTGGGTGACCGTCGTGAGGCGGAGGCCGGGGCCGGGGGAGACCGCGCGGAGGCTGGCGCCGCGGGAGTCCTGGTCATCGCGGCCGGGCTGGTCGCTGAAGGTGCGCTCGCCGTTGTTGTCCAAGGCGAACTCATCGAAGCCATTGCGGAGGCGGGCGTGGAGGAGGCCGCTCTCGAGCCGCCAGCCCGAGGGCAGCGTGGTGGCGAGGCGGAGGCGACCCGTGGTCTCGGTGCGGGCGTTGGTGGCGCGGCCGAGCGTGACGTTGCGGCGGAAGCCGTCGTCCGTGTGGCGCTGGAGGCTGAGGCGGAAGGCGGGGCGGCCCGGGTCTTGGCCCGGGACGAGGGCGCCCCCGAAGGCGAGTCCGGCGGCGGACAACCCGTCGCCGCCGGCGGTGGCCTCGAGGCGGCCGGACCAGCGGGTGGAGGGGGCGGTCGTCACGAGGCGGACGAGCCCGCCGGCGGCGTTGGCCCCGAAGGCGCCGGCCTGTGGTCCCCGGAGCACCTCCACTTGGTCCACGTCGAAGGTGCCGGCGAGCCCGCCGAGGCCGGTGAAGTCGAAGTCATCGACCAGAAAGCGGACGGCGGAGTCGGGCGTCTCGCCCTCGTATTGGGAGTTTTCGCCGACGCCGCGGAGTTGGAGGTAGCGCGGGCGGGAGGAGCCGCCGGTCCAGGTCAGGCCGGGGATTTGGTCCACGAGGTCGCCGAAGTGGCGGGTCGCGCTGGCGGCGAGCGCGGGGGCGTCGAGGACCGTGACGCTG
>CAIOTK010000214.1 GCA_903861185.1 uncultured Opitutia bacterium
CGGTTCTGCCTCCTCTTAGCGTTCCCCGTGCCAACCTAATCCAAAGACTTTTGCGATAACGCAACCCGTTGCTCAACAAGTGCTCCTGAGCGCGTCCGTGCTTCTGCTTACGTGGCATTACGGAGGCAAAAACTGTAAGGCAGGCAGACAGCCTTTAGTGCAAAGCTTACACTTTAAGGGGTTGGCCCGCCTTCGCCGAGGCTACGGCGGGCAGGCCCGCCTTTGCACACCCCTACGACGGCGCAGGCTTCGGCGCACGGGTCTCGCCCTGGAGGGGGCTGACAAGTCAGCGGGGCAGCTCGAACGCGCGCCGCCGCCCGCGGTCAGTTGCCGCCGGCCGGCCGCAGGGGCACGTGGACTTCGTATTTCTTGATAAAGCCCGGGGTGAAGGGACCGCTCCAGAACACGGCGTAAGGCTCTCCGTCGGCCGCGAGCCCCGGCTGCGTCGCGACCCAGGCCAGCAGCTCGTCGCGGGTCCGCTCGTAATTCTTTCGCGAATAGGACCCGCGCGCGCCTCGGCTGGCCACCCGCCTCGCGGACTTCCTCTCCACGACGACCGCGCCCTCGTCCCCCGCGACCTTCGCGTGCTGGCTTTCGGACACCCAGAAGTACATCGCCGCGTCGCGCACGCGGGCCTCGACGGGCACCGTCATCGCGATGTCGTGGCGCGAGATGTAGCGGAAGAGCGGCATAAACAGGTCGTTGGCCCCGTCGAAGTATTCGCCCCGTCCTGTCGAGCGGAGCAAAATGCCCGCGGGGAGAACCTTCACCTCGTTCGCACCGTTCGGGGTGGGGGGGAAGGCTTCCTCGGCGGCCATTGCGGCAAGAGGCAGCAAGGCCGGCAGGAGGGCGAGCAGGAAGCGCGGCGTCATCCTATAGGTACGGCTCCGGCAGAGCAGCGGATGCCCTCCTTCGCCGAGCCTACGGCGGGCAGGCCCCTCCCAAGCCAAGGCTACGGCGGGCAGGCCCTCCTCCTACGCCGAGGCTACGGAGGGCAGGCGCCTCCTTCGCCAAGGCTTCGGCGGCCAGGCCCATCCTTCGCTGAACTTACGGCAGGCTCCCTCCTACGCCAGGGCTTCGGAGGGCAGGCTCTCCTGCACCCCGCCTTAGCTGAGCTCCGGGCGGGCCCGGCCTTGCCGCGGGCCGACCCGGTCAGCGGGTCAGCATAAACGCGGCGCTCATCACTAACGTCGGGGGCAGCGCCGCGAGAAAGAGCGCTCCCGGGGACACGCCGCCCGGGAAGAAACGGGCAAGGATGGCTTGGCCCGCCGGATTGGGGGCATTGGCGATCACGGTGAGGCCGCCGCCGGTCACCGCCCCCGCCACCACCGCGTACTTCAGCTCGTCGGTGAAGCCGGGCACCAGCGACGCGAGGTAGGTGATGGCTGCATTGTCGTTAAAGGCGGTCAGGATCGTCGCGCCGGTGAAGAGGGGCACCTCGCCGAGCCGCGTCAGGACCGGCTCGATCCACCACGATTGCAGACCGCCGTGGATGACCAGCCCGGCGAGGAAAAACCCGACGAGGACCGGTGGCTTCAGGTCGATCGGGGTCTGGTGGTGCGCCGTCGCCTGGGTGAAGGCGAGGAAGAACAGGAGCGCCCCGATGCACAGGACAGGCTGATGCGCCTGCCACACCACGAAGCCGAGGAAGCCGAGGTGCACGGCGGTGATCCATCCTGGCACCGGCGGCCGCGGCGCCATCGGCTTGGCCTCGGGCACCGGGCGCAGCGCCGCCAGTTCCTTCCGGAAAATGAAGTAGTAGATCAGAGTCGCGACGACGACGCCGAGAATAGCCCGGTCACCAAAGGTCTTGAACATAAACCACAGGTCCCAGTTCCAAGGTCCGGCAACCATAATCACCGGCGGCGCCGCGAAGTGGGTGAGGGTGCCCCCGACCGAGATGTTCACGAACAGCAGTCCAAGGGTCGCATAGGCCAGCCGTGGGCTCGGCTGGAGCGCGTAGAATTGCCGCGCGAGGAGCAGCGCCGCGATGGTCATCGCCGCTGGCTCAGTGATGAAGGAGCCGAGCAGGGGCGCGAGGATCAGGATCGAAAGCCACCACGCGCCGGGCGTCCCGCCGCCCAGCCCCGCGACCGCCCGTAGGGCGCGCTCGGACAAATCGAGCACCGGCCGCGTCGCCGCCAAGGCCATAATCACGACCACAAAGAGCGGTTCGATATAGCTCACCTTGCCGCCGACGTACGCCACGACCTCGGGCCAGCCCTTGAACGCGGTGATTGCTCCCGCGAGCGCCACCACCCAGAAGCCGAACACGATCTCCACTTCCCCGAGGAAGTGGAGGATCTGGCCGCCAAAGCTGACCTCGTCCGGTTGGCCGTCGCCATCCACGTCCGTCGCCGGGCCCTTGCGCCCTCTTCGCGCCGCGTGACGCTCCTCCACGACGTGCGCCCAATGGCGGATCTTCGCCGCGAGGAACGTGTGGAGGATCGCAGTGACGAAGATGGCCAGCGCCACGAGATTAAAGGGATCAAACGCCGCCCGCGCGCGGAGGACTTCGAACAGGCTCGCGCCCGCCGGGGTGGGATAGGCGCTGAGGGGCGTGGGCAACCCGCCGCCCGTGGCTTCGCCCGCCCCGCCAGCCGCGCAGAGCGGGGCGCCGATGGACACCAGCGTCAGAAGCAGCGGAAGGGCGGGGAGGCGCGGCATCGCCGGAGCCAAGCTGCTTCGCCTTCTGCGTCAACGACACCCGCATCCGGCTAGCCTTTCCCGCGCGGGCTGC
>CAIOTK010000215.1 GCA_903861185.1 uncultured Opitutia bacterium
AACTCCCCGCAATAGGTGGCACACCGGACGCGCTCCGCCCCCAGCACGCGGCGGGCGAAGGGGAAGTAACCGCGATTGAGGCAGTCGTGGACGCTGAGAATGAGGTGCGGCTGGTACTCTTCCAGCACCCGGCGGTAGTAGCCCGCGCCCAAGCTCACCGAACGACGGTTGAGCAGGCTGAGCAGCTCAACTGCCGCATAGAAGAGGGTGTGCACCCAGGGGGCGATGCGCTGGATGGTATTGTAGAACCAGACGCCCGAGCGGTGGACGACCGAGGAGCGTTCGAGCATATGCTCGATCCGGACGTCGACGTCGTGCCGGTAGAGCTGGAAGCACCATTCGGCGAAGGCCTCGGCGCGGGCATCGTGGCCGCCGCCGGTGCTGGAGGTGAGGACGAGGATCCGCAGGCGCGACATCGTTCAGCGGAGGTCGTAGTACGCCGCCTGCAGGCGGCGGCGGAGGGGAAGGGAGCCGAGGCGGGCGAGGAGGGGCCCGGCGACGGCCTGGAAGAACCGGCCGGTACGCAGCGTGCCGCTACGGCCCCGGCGGAGGGCGCGGCGCAGATCGGCCGCGGCGGCGGCCGGCACGGGCCCCGAGCGCATCATGGCCGCGAACGCCCGCCAGACTCGGTCCAAGCGCGGCGACTCGGATCCGGGCAGGCGGCGCAGGGAGGTCTCGAAGTCGGTGCGATAATCGCCCGGCCGCACATCGAGGATCACCACCCCGCTGCCCGCCGTCTCGAGCATCAGGCTTTCGCTGAGGGCGGTCAGGCCCGCCTTGGTGACATTGTAGGTGGCTTGAAAGGGGAGGGGGAATTCGGCCGCGAGGGAGGAAATGTTGACCACCGCGCCGCGGCCGCGCGCGCGCATCCCCGGGAGCGCGGCGTGGGCGAGGGCCGCGGGCAGCACCAGCATCACCTCCAACTGCTCGCGCCAGACCGTGAAGTCCGCGGCGGTGAATTCCCCGAAAACCCCGAAACCGGCATTGTTCACGAGGAGGTCGCAGCCGCCCGCTGCGGCGTCCACCCGCTGGAACGTCGCTAGAGCCTCCGCTGCATTCCGCAGGTCGAGCGCGACCGGGTGGAAGCGGCCGGGGTATTCGTGGGCAAGGTCGGTGAGGCGGGCGGGATCGCGGGAGGTGCCCCAGACGGTCACGCCTTCGGCGAGCAGCATCCGGGCGAACTCCCGGCCGAGGCCGGTGGAGGCCCCGGTGACGAAGGCCGTGCGGTAAAGGTCGGAGACGCGGCCCACGGGTCAGCTCAGGCGGCTCGCCGGAAGAGGACCGCCACGTTCGCGCCGCCGAATCCGCTGCTATTCTTGAGCACCGTGCGCACGGGCCGCGCCTCGGTCGTCCGCGGCAGGTTCAGCCCGGCGCATTCCGGGTCCACCGTCGCGAGGTTCGCGCAGCCCGGAACGAACCCGTGGCGTAGGGCGAGGGCGCAGAAGGCGCTCTCCATCACTCCGGCGAGGGAGAGCCCGTGGCCGGTGAGGGCCTTGGTGCTGCTGACGGCCACCTGCGGCAAGGCTGCGCCGAACACGGCCCGCAACGCGCGCGCCTCGGAGATATCGCCAATGAGCGTGGAGGTGGCGTGGGCGTTCACGTAGTCCACTTCGTTGGGTTCCACCCGGGAAGCCCGGAGCGCGAGCCGCATCGCGGCCGCCGAACCGAGGCCCTCGGGATGCGAGATCGCGACGTTGTGCCCGTCCGAAGCTTGGCCCCAGCCGAGCACCTCCGCGTAGGGGGTGACCCCGCGGCGGGCGACCTCGTCCTCGGTCTCCAGCACCATCACGGTAGCGCCGCCGGTGCCGACAAAGCCGTCCCGCGCCGCGTCAAAGGGGCGCGAGGCGAGGGCCGGGTCCTTTTGCAGGGAAAGCGTACGCATCCCGGCGAAGGGCAAGATCGCGTCGCGGTTACCGTCCTCGGCCCCAACGATGAGCATCCGCTTCTGGCGTCCCAGCACGAGTTCGTCGTGGGCGAAGCCGAGGGCGTGGGCCGAGGAGGCGCAGGCGGAAGAGAAACCGCAGGAGGCGCCCTGGATGCGGAAGGCCGCCACAAGGTTGAAGTTCAGCGTGCCCACAATGGAGGCGACGATGCCGAGCGGGGAGCAGCGCGTGACCCCGAATTTCTGCAGGCGTTCGTGGTGGTAGTGGGTCAGGAACGGGGAGCCACCGGAGGCGGCGTAGAGGCCGGTGTCCGGGTTGGAAAGGTCTGGGGGCGCGAGGCGCGCGTCCGCGATCGCCTGCAGCATCGCGCAATGGGCATAGAGCCCGCTGGGCGCCATCGAGCGCAGGAGTTCCCGCTTGATCGAGTAGGCGGCGGGGAACGTCCAGTCCTCGGGGTCGGTCGAGTCGGTGGTGAACCCCTTAATCGTGCCCGTGACCTTGCAGGGGATGTCGGGTTGCTGGAAGGGCGGGTAGAGTTCCAGCCCGTGGCGGAGGGTGCGCAGGTGGTCAACGACCGTGGCGGCGTCGTTGCCGATGCTGGTGACGAACCCGAGGCCGGTGATGAAGACTCTCGGCATAGGGCCTAGGCGGGTGCCGGCCGGCGGGCCCGGCTTCAGGCGTTAACGGCCGCGCGCAGCGGGGCGGCGGCCGCGGCGACCGGTGCCGGGGCCTCGACGATGTCCACAAAGCCGAAGGTCAGGGTGATCTCCTCGGCGATAACCGCCTTATCCGCGCCCACGCGGATGGAGCCCTCGAAGGTGGCCAGCGGCATCTTCATCCGCTTCGGCTTCACGGAGAGGGACAGGATGTCACCCGGCTTGCAGAGGCGATGGGCGCGGACGCCCTCGCAGCCGGTGAAGAAAATCGTTTGGGGGCTGACCCGCTTGCCGGGTTCCGCCGGGGCGCCTTCGAGCAGGTAGAGGACCGCGAGTTGGCCCAGCGCCTCGAGCATGATCGAGGCGGGCATCACCGGGTTGTCCTTAAAGTGGCCCTGCAGGAAGAATTCTTGGCCCGAGATCTTGTACTTGCCGCTGGCCGAGGTGGAGCTGACCGAGGCCTCGTTGAGGAAGAGGAAGGGCGGCTGGATCGGCATCACCGTGCCGATGTGCTCGATCGGGAGGAACTTAGTCGGCTTCGGCAGGGGTAGCCCGCGGACCTTGCAGTCGATGAACGTCTTCACGTCGCCGACCGTCCGAAGATTACGCAACTCCTCGTTGTTGATCGACATCTGGAGCACGTCCTCCACGAGGATCACGATCTCCATCATCGTCAGCGAATCGATCCCTAGGTCCTCAATCAGGCGCAGGTCGTCGTCCGCGTCCTTCAGCTTCACCCGCAGGTCCGGTTCGACGAAGCGCTCAATAACCCCGATCACCACCGCCGGGACGTGGTCGGCGTTCCCCGTCTTCCGAAACTGGATGGCCGCTTCGAAGGTAGAAGGGGAGCAGCGTTTTAGCGATTCCCGGAGCGTCACCTCGTCCTCCGGCGCGAACGGCTTGGGCGCTGGGGCGACCGGCTTGTTCGGCGGCGTTGGCGTGGCGGCGGCTTCTGACATCGTCCAAAGGATGTATGTCGCGGGGGGCACGAAAGTAAACCCCATTATTCTCACGGATTCGTCACTTGGGGTGCCGTTTTGGCGCGCCCAGTCGAAAGGGTCAGGGCGAAACTGGCAACGCGTTGCTGCGACCCCGCGAGAGCCGTCGCCGGGGAACCAACGGCTGGTTGCAAGTTTCGTCCTGACCCCTTCCGATAAGTCGCCGGGGTCGCCGCGCGGCCCCGGTCTCCTCCTTTGCGCATGCGCGCCCCGCCCACCGGTTCCCAGCCCCTTTGCCTGCTGACGCACGAGTTCTTCCCGCAACGGGGGGGCATCGCGACGTTTGCCGAGGAAATGGCCCGGGCGGCCGCCCGCGCGGGCCACGCGGTGGAGGTCTGGGCCCCGCAGGCCGGGGTGACCAAACCCGACTGGCCCTTTCCGGTGCGGCACCTGGACCTCGCGGGTACTCACAATTGGGGGTGCCAAATTCGCCTCGCCCGGGAACTCCTGCGCGAGCGACGGCGGCTGCGGCAGTCGACGGTGTACCTCGCGGAGCCGGGACCGATCATGGTTTGGATGCTGATGCAATTAGCTGGCGCCCTGCGGCCGCGGCGGCTGGTGCTGACCCTGCACGGTTCCGAGGTGCTGCGGTTTGCCCACCACCGGTGGCGGCGGCGGCCGGCGGCGCGGTTGTTCTCGCGCGTGGACCGGATCAGCACGCTGACGGCTTACACGGCGGACTTGGTGCGGCAGCATTTCCCGGCCGCGGCGGGGAAGCTGGTGCTAACGCCGGGGGCATTGCGTTCGGATTTCGCGGTCGTGCCGCCGGCGGTCCCGCGGGCCGGGGCCGGCCGGGTGGTCCTGACCGTGGGGCGCTTACACCCGCGGAAGGGGCAGTTGCTGACGCTGCAGGCCCTGCAGCGCCTGCCGGAGGGCCTGCGGGCGGGGTTGGAGTACCGCGTGGCGGGGACGGAGGCGGATGCGGCCTACGCGCGGGCTTTACGGGCGGAGGCGGCGCGGTCCGGGCTGCGGGTGACGTTTTTGGGGGATGTGCCGGACGCGGAGCTCCCGGCGGTGTATGCGGGGGCGGACGTCTTCGCCCTGAACAGCATCCAACACGGGCACAGCGTCGAGGGCTTCGGCCTCGTGTACCTCGAGGCTTCGGCGCAGGGGCTGCCGGTGGTGGCCCACGCGGTGGGGGGGGTGGCTGAGGCGGTGGCGCACGACCGGACGGGCCTGTTGGTGCCGCCGGATCGGCCGGAAGACCTTACTGCCGCCTTTGCGCGCTTGTTGACGGATGGGGCGCTGCGGGAGCGGTTGGGCGCCGAAGGTCGGCGCTGGGCCGGGCGCACGTCCTGGGCGGCGGCGGCGACGACCCTATTCGGACCCGGCCCGGCAACCCACTTATGATCACCTCGACCACGCAGCTGACCGTCCGGTACGCCGAGACGGATATGATGGGGGTGGTGTACCACGGCAGTTACATTCCCTGGCTCGAGGTCGGGCGCACGCAGCTGTTGAAGGAGCTGGGTTTGCCTTACCGACAGTTGGAGGAATCCGGATTCCGGCTGCCGGTGCTGGAGGTCAGCCTAAAGTACCTGCGCCCGGCGCGGTACGATGACCTTGTGACCGTGGTGACGCGGCTGACGGAGCGGCCGCTGTTGCGGATTCGCTTGGAATACGAGGTGCGGCGGGGGGAGGAACTGCTCGCGACCGGGCACAGCGTGCACGCGTTCATCGACCTGCAGGGCCGGCCGGTGCGTCCGCCGGCGGCCGTGGTGGCGCTATTCGCGGCGGCGTTTGGGTCGGCGGGCTAGGCGTATTCCGCCCGGACCGCGGGGTCGGTTTCCTCCGCGGGCGCGGTGGGCGGGAGCGCGGTAGGGTCAAGCTGGCGGACGGCCCAGACCGCGTGGGCCCGGACAAGGGGGGCGGGGTGGGCGTGGGCGAGCCGGAGTAATTGGGGTAGAAGGGAGCGATCGCCGGAGTTGCCCGCGACGACGCAGGCGTTGCGGAGCAGGCCGGTCAGCTTGAGGCGTTTAACGGCGGTCTTGCGGAACACCGCCGCGAAGGTTTCGGGCGTGAGGTCGAGGAGCGCGGGGAGGGTCAGGCCGGCGAGGTCGTGCCGAGCCGAGAGCAGGAGGGCGCGGCCGGCCTGGGCGAAGCGGTTCCAAGGGCAGACCTCCAGGCAGGTGTCGCAGCCGTAGACGCGGTCGCCGATCCCGGGGCGGAGGTCGCGGGGGATG
>CAIOTK010000216.1 GCA_903861185.1 uncultured Opitutia bacterium
GAGATCGTTGACCCCGAAGTAGCGCTTAAGCTCGAGGGCGGACCAGTGGTGGAGGGGGTTGCGGAGGGTCTGGGGGACGGTCTCGGCCCAGGCTTGGAACTTCTCGCGCGGGGAGGCCGCGCCGGTGATGCAGCGCTCGGGGACGCCGTTGGTGCGCATCGCCCGCCACTTGTAGTGGTCCCCGCCGAGCCAGAGCTCCGTGAGGTCCGCGAACTGGTGGTTGCGGGCGATCAGGTCCGGCGGGAGGTGGCAGTGGTAATCGTAGATCGGGGCGTCCGCGGCGAACCGGTGGTAGAGCTCGCGCGCCTGGCGGGAGCCGAGGAGGAAATCGTCGTGGATGAAGGGCCGGGTGGGCATACGGAAAGGGGGTCAGCGGGAGATGTCCTCGAGCATCTCCTCGAGGGTGCGGTAGCGGGCGAGGAGCGTGCGCGCAGCGGTGCAGGTGGCGGGGGCGGCGAGGCCGGTTTCCTCGGCGAGGAAGATCAGGTACGAGGCGACGTGGCGGGCGAAGAGGAGGCGGCCAGCCGGGCTGATCCCGTAGAAGCGGGCGCGTTGGGTGTAGCCGGCGGCCGTATGGTCGCCGAGGGAGGCCTTGTCCGCGCGGCCGCCCGCGGCGAGGACGAAGAGGAAGTTATACTCGAACCAAAACATATCCTCCGGGCTGGGCGGGAGGGATTCGAGCGCGGCGCGGGTGACCGTGGGGTTGGCGAAGACCTCGGTGCCGTGGCGGGCGCGGGCGAGCGCGTCCGTGATGAAGACCCGCGCCATCCGCCGCTCGGTCTCGTCGGGGCTGAAGGCGCCGGTGAGGGCCAGCTCGAGCGTGAAGCGGTGCCAGTCGCGCCAGAGGGCCTGGTCCTCCGGGTCGGGGGACGCGTGGAGGGCGCGGCCCATCTCGTAGGTGTAGCGGCCGCTGGTCTTGATTTCGAGGCGGCCGCCGGTGACTTCGCCCATCACGCGGTAGTTGCTCGCGGATTTGCCGGAGCCCGAGTGGAAGCCGATGCTGGCGTCGAACGCGCGGCAGACCGCCCATTGCCGTTCGATGAGCCCGCGCAGCGCGGTATCGTCCGGGTAGGGCATATTCTTCTGAAAGCCGAAGGCGGGCGCCACGAAGTGGATCCGCATCCCGAGGGCCTCGCAGAGGGCGAGCATCACGGCCGTCGTCTCCGGGGTCGTGAGGCCGGGGAGTTCGTCGATCGAGAGTTCGCGCAGGTAGTCGCGGCCGGCCGCAGTCGTAAAGAGCCGGGCGCGGGCGGCGGCGTATTTCTCATCGCGCCGCTTCATCTTCCGCAGGGCGGGCCAGACGGTAGCGAGCAGACGGTGGAAGGCGGCGTCCTCCAGCGGCAGCCCGGCCGCGGCGACCCGGCCGCGCACGGTGGCAACGAGTTCCGCGGGGACCTCGGCCGCGACCCAGGCGGCGGGATCGGCGGGGACGGGCGTTACCGCCAGTTCGGGGGAGAGGTCGAAGGTGATGTAGCTGGCGAGGACACAGCCGGCCACGAGGGCGTCTTCGCGGTCGTCGAACTTACCCCCGATCGGCTGGTGGTCCGCGTTGAAGCTCCAGGCGATCCGGCGGCGGTGGAAGCCGGACTTGAGCTTGGCCAACACGCAGCCGTGGCTCATCCCCTCGACGCTCTGCCCTTGGTGGCCTTCGGGCACTTGGGTGCCGATGAAAGGGAATGGCACGCGGTCGAGCCGGCCGGCGAGCATCACGTCCACATCGTAAACCAGCTCGCGCGGGATGGAGTTCTGGTTGGCGGTAACGCCGAGGCCGAGGGCGCTCATCGCCCAGTCGACCGCGGGCCAGTGCAGCGTGGTGAAGCGGGCGCCGACCCCGAGCGTGCTGCGCCCGAGCTGGCCGGCGGCGGAGGGGAAGAGGGTGGACGCGGGGTCGTGCTCTTGGACGCGGTTCTTGAGGCGGAGGAGGTTGGCGAAGGTGGCGGGAAAGGCGCGGTCGCCACCGGGGAGCGTGATCCCGTCCTCGAGGCCGCCGTCGCCGCCGTTCCCGGCGAGCCGCCACGCGCAGTCGCCGTGCTCGTCCTCAAGGAGGGTCCAGGTGCCGTCGGCGGTGGCGAAGCGACTCTTCGGGTACTCCCGCACCGGAGCCCCGCCGGCGAGGCGCGCGCGGAGGCTGGGCCAATCGAGGCAGAAGTCCGGGCTGACGCAGGGGTTGGTCGCGATCCGGAGCTGGTGCGCGAGGAGGAAGCGGTTAATGGCGGACATGCGCGGGACCGCGGGAGTCGCGCACAATCGCCGGGGCCTGACAAGGCTGCGCTGGGCGGATCCGCGCCGGACCGTCGGAGCGGCGGAGGCGGAGGCGACGATGGTGTTTTTTGGAGGTTGCCCGCGGGCGTGGGGCGAGTGTGCTCGGCGGCTTTTCCCGATGTCCGCCACCCCGGCCCCCGCTGCCCCCGCTTCCGTTCCCAATCCGGACCACGTGCTCCGGCTCGCAGCCGAGCTGAACGTGAAGGTCTTCCAGGTGGCGGCGACCGCGCAATTGCTGGCGGAGGGCGCGACCGTGCCGTTCATTGCGCGTTACCGGAAGGAGGCGACCGGCGAGCTCGACGAAGTGCAGGTGCTGGCGGTGCGCGACCGGCTGGAACAGTGGCGGGCCGTGGACGAGCGTCGGGCCGCGATCCTCGCCTCCCTGCGGGAGCGCGGCCTAGCCACGCCGGCGCTCGAGCAAGCCCTGGCGGCGGCGGACACGCTGGCGGCCCTGGAGGACATTTACCTGCCGTTCCGCCCCAAGCGCCGGACGCGCGCCACGATCGCCCGGGAGAAGGGCCTAGAGCCGCTGGCGGAGCTCCTGCTGGCGCAGGACCCGGCCTCCGATCCGCAGGCGGCCGCGCAGGCCTATGCCGGTCGCGAGTACACCCCCGATGACGGCAAGAACCAGCCTGCGCGGATCGCCTCCGCGGAGGAGGCCCTGGCCGGAGCGCGGGATATCATCGCGGAACGCGCGGCGGACGACCAGGCCGCTCGGGCGCGCCTGCGGAGCCTATTCCAGAAGGACGCGGTGATTTCGACCAAGGTCGTGCCGGGCAAGGACACCGACCCCGAGGCGGCCAAGTTCAAGGACTACTTTGAGTGGAGCGAGCCCCTCGCGAAGGCGCCCTCGCACCGCATCCTCGCGATGCGCCGCGGCGAGAAGGAGCTCTGCCTGATGCTGCGCGTCCAGCTGCCCGAGGAGGCCGCGGCCTTTGCGGCCGTCCAAGGCCTGTTCGTGCGCGGCCGCACCACCGGGGCCGCCGCCCCTGCGACCGGCGCGGACCACGTGGTGCTGGCGGTGCAGGATGCCTGCCGGCGGCTGCTCGCGCCGGCGATGGAGACGGAGATGCGCCTCGATTCGAAGAAGCGGGCCGACGAGGCGGCGATCCGCGTCTTCACCGACAACCTACGCGAGCTGCTGCTGGCGGCGCCGCTGGGCCAGAAGGCGGTGCTGGCGATCGACCCGGGCTTCCGCACCGGCTGTAAGACCGTGCTCCTCGACCGGCAGGGCAAGCTGCTGCACCACGACGTCGTCTACCCAGATCGTCACGCGGCGGAGGCGAAGGAGAAGCTGCTCGGCTTCGTGAAGTTCTTCCAGGTCGAGGCCGTGGCCATCGGCAACGGGACCGCCGGCCGCGAGACGGAGGCGTTCGTGCGGGCGCTGGGGCTGGCGGCCACCATCCCGATCGTAATGGTGAATGAGTCGGGGGCGTCGATCTACTCGGCCAGCGAGGTGGCGCGGGAGGAGTTCCCCGATCACGACCTGACCGTGCGTGGCGCCGTCTCCATTGGCCGCCGGCTGATGGATCCGCTCGCGGAACTGGTGAAGCTCGACCCAAAGTCGATCGGCGTGGGTCAGTACCAGCACGACGTGGACCAGACGGCGCTGCGGCGCTCGCTCGACGACACCGTGGTGAGCGCGGTGAACGGGGTCGGAGTCGAGCTCAACACCGCCTCGAAGCAGTTGCTGCGCCACGTCTCGGGTCTGAGTGAGGCGACTGCGGCCGCGATCGTCGCCCGGCGCGACGCGCAGGGGCCGTTCCGCTCGCGGACGGAGCTGCGCGAGGTGCCGCGGCTGGGGCCGAAGGCCTTCGAGCAGGCCGCGGGCTTCCTCCGTCTGCGCGACGGGGCGCACCCTCTCGATGCGAGCGCGGTCCACCCCGAGCGCTACCCGCTGGTCGAGCGGATGGCCGCGGACCTCGGCGCCACCGTGGCGGACTTGCTCCGCGACGCGGACCTGCGCGCCCGCATCCAGCCGGAGCGGTACGTCACCGCGGAGGTCGGGTTGCCGACGCTCCAGGACATTCTCGCCGAGCTGGCGAAGCCGGGCCGTGACCCGCGGCGGCAGTTCGAGGCGTTTAGCTTCACCGAGGGTGTGAACCGCCCCGAGGACCTGCGCCCGGGGATGAAGCTGCCGGGAATCGTGACCAACGTGACCGCGTTCGGGGCCTTTGTGGACATCGGCGTGCACCAGGACGGCCTCGTCCACGTGAGCCAGCTGGCGGACACCTTCGTGAAGGATCCGGCGGCGGTGGTGCGACCGCAGCAGCGGGTGCGGGTGACGGTGACGGAAGTGGACCTCGCGCGCGGGCGAATCGCGCTCTCGCTGCGGAGCAATCCCGTGATCGGGCCCAAGTCGGCCGCCCCCGCTTCCGGGCCACGCGGGCCGGGCGGTCCCGGACGGTCCGCGCCGGCTCCGGCCCCCAAGCCGCCGGCCGCGGTGAACAACGACTGGTTCAGCGCCGCGCTCAACAAGAAGCGGTGAGTCGCGGCCGCCGGGGCGAGCGGGGCGCGTGCGGGCAGGCCCCGCCGCCAGCCACTCACGGCTCAGCGCGGCGCCGGTTCCCAGCGGCCCCAGACGACCGAAGAACCCGCGGCGGGGAGAAACAGGACCACGCCCGCCCCATAAGCGTGCGCCCGCACGTAGAGGGCGCCATCCGCGCCGAGGCCGAACCGAATCGACTGCGTCCCCACAGACGTCCCGAACTTAGTGTTGTCCTTCACCGGGACGCCCGAGAGCTCCACCCAGCCCGTCTGGGGATCGATGCGGCCCGGTAGGCTGAGCTCGGCGGCGATCTGGCCGGCTTTCCACGCCCGGGCGGTGCAGGCACCGTCATCGCTCACCGTCAGCTCGATCACCTCAGCGCGGCGCCCGCGGGTGAACTGGCCGGGGAAAAACATCCGCTCCAGCCAGCCCGGGACCGGATCGGTGTCTCCCTGCACGATCTTGCCATCAGCGGCGAAGCGGCCCGAGGGGAGACGCCACGA
>CAIOTK010000217.1 GCA_903861185.1 uncultured Opitutia bacterium
CACCAATCGGTCGGGCAAAATTACGGTGCCGTTGACGAAGACTAGGGCGGGGGTGGCGGCGCGGGGCATAAGGCTACGGCGCGTAGCGTGGGCCGCGGCGCGGGGTCGGGCAAGGTCGCCGCGTTTGGGATTGTCGCCCACGGTCGCGCCGGCGTCAGCTGGGTTCGTTCCCTTCCCCCCCGATGCCCCGCTCCCTCGCCGTCCCGTTCCGGGCCCTGTGCGCCCTGTTGCTCTTCGTCTCTGCCTTCGCCGCCGCGCCCTCCGGGCGTATCGCCGGCACGGTCACTAACCAGGCCACCGGCGATCTCCTCACGGGGGCGCGCGTGCAGCTCGAAGGGTTGGTCACCGAGGCCGAGAGCGACCGCGACGGGGCCTTTGCGGTGGCCGCGCCGGCGGGACCGGTAGTCGTGTTGGTTTCCTTTGCGGGGCTTGAGACCTTGCGCCGCACGGTCGAAGTGCCCGCGGGGGGCGAGGTCCGGGTGGAGGCTGCCCTGACCGCCGCCGTCTACCGGCTCGAGCGCGTCACGGTGAGCGGCCTGCGGGAGGGCCAAGCCCTTGCGCTCCAGCGCCAGAGCCAAGCGGAGAACCTGAAGTCCGTGGCGGCGGCGGACTCCTTCGGCAATCCGGCGGCCAACCCCGGCGAGCTCCTGATGCGCCTGCCCGGCGTGGCGGTGAACACCGTCTCCGGCGAGGCGGTCGAGCTGTTCCTGCGCGGGATGGGCACCAGCTTCATTGCGCTGATGAGCGACGGCAACGCGCTCGCCTCCTCGGTTGGCACGTCCTCCAGCCGCGATTTCCAGCTCACCGCGCTCGATACCGGCAACATCGAGTCGGCGGAGATTGTGCGCGCGCCAACCCCGGACCTCCCGGCCAACGCCATCGCCGGCTACCTGAACTTCGTGACGCGCCGCGGCTTCGACCGCCGCGGCCGCCGGGTGGAGCTGACCGTGGGGACGCGCTGGACCGATTTCCACGCCGGCCGCAGCCCGCACCGGGACCGGGCCGGGCTGGACCAAGTGGCCTTCTCGTACGCGGACGTCCTCGACGTCTTCGGCGGCCAACGGAACCTCGGGGTGGCCTTCAACGTGAACCACCGCTCTGCGCCGACGCTGACCGATGCCGTGGGCGGCATCGGGGCGGCGGCGGCCGGGGCGGGGCACGTCCTCCCCACCGCGACCAACGGGCTGAGCTCGCCGTTGCTGCGCGCCTTCGGCTCCGGCGAAACCCACGCGCCGACGCGCAAGCAGGGCGTCGGCCTCAACCTCGATTACAAGCTGGCCGGCGGCGCCGTCGTGTACCTGCGCCAAACCTTAAACCTGAACGTTACGCCGGACCAATCGACCGTTTATCGGCAGTCCACCTCGACGGCGGCGGCGGTGGCGAGTTTCGAGCCGGGCAGCACCTACGAGTTCCAGCGCGCGCTGCCGCTGGCGGGCTCCCGTTCCGAGGTGTTTTCCGGCCAGACGCGCAAGAAGGCCGTGACCTACGCGGGCTCGACCGGCCTCGAGCTCCCCTTCGCCGCCGGGGCGGGCCGTCTCACCGTGGACGCGAGCTTCTCGCGCGCGACCACCTGGTACCCGATCCACGCGGACCTCACCGCGGACGTGACGGGCATCGGCTGGCAGGTGGACCGCCGGGGCCGGCCTGCGTGGTACCCCGCGTTCACGCAGACGGCGGGGCCCTCGATCTATGATCCGGCCAACTACACGCCCCGCACCTACATCCGGCGGACCTACCGGGCGCCCGCCGAACGTCTGGGCCTGCGGGCCGACGTGCGGCGAGAGATCGCGACGGTCGTGCCGGCCTACTTGAAGTTTGGCGCGCGCCTCGAGGAGGACCGCCGCGAGCAGGACACCGATTTGCAGAACTACACCTACGCCGGTCCGCGGGGCATCGGCCCGTTCCTCGGCGTGCAGTTCCTGCAGGCGGCGGGAAATTATGGCCCGTACCCGTTCCTCCTCGCGCCCGGTTCGGGCGGGGAGCGCGACCTCGCGGCGCGGCCGGAGCTGTGGACCCAGACGGCGGCCGACGCGTACAACAGCGTGACCAGTACCCTGCAGGGCGATGCGCGGTTCCGCGAGCGAGTGGAGGCCGGTTACGGGATGGGAGGCTTCCGGGCGGGCTGGCTGCGCGTGGCGGGTGGCCTCCGTGTGGAGCGCACCGCCAACGAGGGGACCGCGTATCGGCGGAAGACCTCGGCGGCGGCGGGCACCACCTCCGTCACCTCGCTGCCCCCGGCCCAAAACGCGGCGCGGGCCCTCGCGCAGTTCGCGGGCGGGCGGGAAACCTCCGGCGGTGACTACGTCAACGTGTTCCCCGGCGTGCATTTCACCGCGGAGCCGTGGCGGCGGGTCCAGTTCCGCGCGAGCTACCACTCCTCGATCACCCGCCCGCCGGTGGCGAGCCTGCTGCCGACGACAAACGTCAATGACGACACTCGCCTCATCACGGCGGGTAACCCGGACCTGCGGCCGTACACCGCAGACAACTTCGAGGTCGCGGTGCAGCGTTACTTCGAGCCGGTGGGCCTGCTCGAGGCCAGCGCCTTCCTGAAGGAGATCTCCAATTACACGCGCTCCTTCGACACCGTGGTGGCGGCGGGGGCGGACAACGGCTTCGAGGGGCAGTTCGCGGGCTACACGTTCCGCCAGACGCGCAACGTGGGTGCGGCGCGCATCCGCGGGATCGAGCTCGGCTGGCAGCAGCAGTTCACCTTTCTCCCGGGCCCGTGGCGCGGGCTCGGGGCCTTCGCCAACTTCACCTACACGCAGGCCGAGGGCAGTTTCGGGGGCACCACCTACCAGCGCCGCCTCGCCAACCAGCGGCCGCGCGCGGGCAACGCTGGCCTCTCCTACGTTGGCTTCGGTGCCCAGGTCCGCCTCCTCGCGAACTGGAACGATCGCTACTACCGGAGTGGCGACGGCAACGCGGCCGTCTACAGCGACCCCCGGCTGTTCCTCGACCTCAAGGCCCAGTATCGGCTTAACCGCCGGACGGAACTCTATCTCGAGGCGATGAACCTCACCGATGAGTTCAACCAGACCTTCGTCCGCGAGGGTGGCCTCAAGTACAACAGCCAGAAACAGGGCACGCTCTACGCCACCGGGCTGAAGGTCACCTTCTGAGCCGCCTGCCGGTCGCTCACGTCACCACCACTTGGTCCGCCGGCGCCGCGAGCAGCAGCTCGTCGCCGTAGGCCAGCCCGGGCACGAGGGGCAGCAGCAGCTCGAGGATGTCCGGCGTCTGGAAGTGCTCGGGCTTGGTCTCGGGGTGCGGGTGGTAGATCCAGCCGGCGATCGCGGGTGCTCCCGGGCGGAGGAGCTGCACCTCGGCGAACGAGAAGTCCTCCGCCGGCTCGACCGGGTGCCAACGGACGCCGCGGAACGTGTGGCGCGGCCGTTCGAGGCGCCAGCGGCCGGGAGCGACGCTGACGTTGACCGTGCCCGGGTGGCAGCCGGCGAGATCGAGGCCGCGCGCGAGGAAGTGCGGTCGTTGCATTGCCACCGTGCCGCCGGGGAACCGCGGGTCGCCGTTAAGCCCGGAGGCAACGCGGTGGCCCGGGACGACGCGGGCGGCGAAGGTGGGCCAGGCGGACGGGGGCGCGGCGGGAATCACGGTCCCGGGATGGCCGGGCCGGCGCGGCGCGTCGAGCCCGAGCGGCGCTTTTTTTGTTAGCCAGCCCCGCGTGCGCCACCCACGGTGGGGGCGGCCCGTCCTCCCCGCGGGGCCGCGCCCCTTTCGCCGATGTCCCTCATCCTGTTTCTGGCCGTCTCCGCGGCCGTCCTCCTCCTCGCCTACCGGATCTACGGCCGGATTTTGGCTCGCTTCCTCCAACTCGACGCGTCCGTCACGACGCCGGCGCACCGGTTCCGGGATGGGCTCGACCACGAGCCGGCGAGTCGCAACTGGCTGTTGCCCCAGCATTTCTCCGCGATCGCGGCGGCGGGCCCGATCGTGGGGCCGATTTTGGCGGCGACCTACTTCGGGTGGTTGCCGGCGTGGATCTGGATCCTGCTCGGCGCGATCTTCATCGGGGGCGTACACGACCTGACGACCCTCGTCGCCTCCGTGCGCCACGACGCCAAGTCGATCGCCGAGGTGGTGCGCCGGTATATGAACCGGCGCTCGTACCTGCTGTTCCTCGCCTTCATCTGGATCTCGCTCGTCTACGTGATCATCGCGTTCGCGGACGTAACCGCGGGGACCTTCGTGCAGAAGGCCTCTGTAGCGGACGCGGCCGCGCCGGGGCCGGCGGTGGCGACGTCCTCGATCCTTTACCTCATCCTGTCCGTCGTGATGGGCCTATGCATGCGCAAGTTTGGCCTCGGTGAGGGGAAGGCGCAGCTGATCTTCCTGCCGCTCGTGGTCGTCGCGATTTTGGTCGGCCCGTACCTGCCATTCGATCTCGGGGCCCTCACCGGTAGTAGCCGCCCGCAGGTGCTCTGGGACCACGTGCTGCTGGGTTACTGCTTCTTTGCCGCGTTGTCTCCCGTGTGGTTGCTGATGCAGCCCCGCGGCGCCCTCGGCGGTTACTTCCTCTACGTGATCGTGATCGTCGGCGTCCTCGGCACCGTCATCGGCGGCCTCTCGGGCCAGCTGACCATCGTGGCCCCGGCGGTCTCGACCGCGCACCTGTTCGAGTTCAACGGCACGATCCCGCCGCTGATGCCCGTGCTGTTCATCACCATCGCCTGCGGAGCCTGCTCGGGCTTCCACTCAATCGTCGCCAGCGGCACGACCTCGAAGCAGCTCGACCGGGAAACCGACGCCAAGCCGGTCGCCTACGGCGGCATGCTCCTCGAGTCGTTCCTCGCGTGCATCAGCCTAGTGACGGTGATGATCCTCGCGAAACCCACCGGGCGCCCGGACCTGACCTACGCGGACGGCGTGGCGGTGTTTATGAACCAGGCGACTTTCGGCCTCGTGCCCGTCGAGCTGGCGCGCCAGTTCGGCCTGCTCTGCTTCGCGACCTTCGTGTTCGACACCCTCGACGCCTGCACGCGGCTCGCCCGCTATGTGCTGCTGGAGCTGACCGGCTGGACGGGTAAAGTCGGGAATGTGACGGCGACCCTGCTGACCCTCGCGGGGCCCGCGGTCGTCGTCGCCCTCCCGCCCGCGATGGTGGGCGGACAGCCGATCCCGGTCTGGCGGGCCTTCTGGAACCTGTTCGGCACCTCTAACCAGCTCCTCGCGGCCCTCGCCTTGTTGGGGGTGACGGTGTGGCTCGGGCGGCGCGGCCGCTCGGTTTGGTACACCCTCGGACCGACGCTCTTTATGCTGGCGATGACGATGTGGAGCTTGGTGATCGCGGTGCAGGTGCACCTCGGCCGGCTGGCCGCGGGCACGGCTGTGATGGTGCACCACGTGGAGTTCACCGTAGTGATGCTGCTCGCCGGGATGGCGCTGTGGCTGGTGGGGGAGGCGCTACTGCTGGCGCGCACGCCGCGGCCGCCGGACACCCTCGCGCCTCAGCCGGGCCCCGCCTGAGTCATAACGCGCTCTGGGTTTGCCACGGGCGGGCGCGCGGCGCTTCCTGTGGCGGTCCCCTTTTCGCCCTTGGCCTCGTCCCGCCGTCCCTCCCTCCGTTCCCTACCCCGCTCTGGGCGTGCCGTGGTCGACCACGGGTTCGTCCCGGTGCGCGCTAAGCTCATCGAGGTCGCCGCCTTCCTCGATCGCGTTGAACGGTACGCGGTGGCGGATGACTTCCGCTGCGCGGCGCTGCGGCGGGCGGCGGCCCTGCTGGTGGACGGCCGGCCGGCGCGCGCCCGGCGGATCCTCGAACAGCTGAGCGACCCGACCACCCGGCCCGATGCCGTCTCCAGCGGCAAGGCGGCCCTAGGCGCCTGGGCTGGCCAACCCCCGTCCGCCAAACGGAAAGCCTGACGACGATGCGCTACATCGAGCCCCACGGCCATATGGTGAGCCGGACGACTGACGACTATCAGGCGATGGTGACCGCGGGTTGCCAGGCCGTCTGCGAGCCGGCCTTCTGGGCCGGCTTCGACCGCGGTTCGGCCGCTGGCTTCCGCGATTACTTCCGCCAGTTGACCGAGTACGAGCCGGCGCGGGCGGCGAAGTTCCTCCTGCCGCATTACAGCTGGCTCTGCCTCAACCCGAAGGAGTCCGAGGACCTCGGCCTCGCGCGGGAGGTACTCGCCCTCATTCCGGAGTTCCTCGGCCGGCCGAACGTCCTCGGCATCGGTGAGATCGGCCTCAACCGGAACACTCGCAACGAGCTCCGCATCCTCGAGGAACACGTGGCGCTGGCCGTCCGCCACGACCAGTTGATCCTCGTCCATACCCCGCACTTGGAGGACAAGCTGAAGGGCACGCGCCTCATCCTCGACCTCCTGCGTGGACACCCGGGCGTGCGCCCGGGGCGGGTGATTATCGACCACGTGGAGGAGCACACCATCCAGCAGGTGCTCGACGCGGGGTTCTGGGCCGGGATCACGCTGTACCCGGACTCCAAGTCCTCGCCGCCGCGCGCCGTCGATATGCTGGAGATCTGCGGCCGCGAGCGCATCTGGCTCAACTCGGCGTGCGACTGGGGCGTGAGCGTTCCCCTCGCCGTGCCGAAGACCGCGCTCGAGATGCGGCGGCGCGGGCACAGCGAGGATTTCGTCGACGCGGTGCTATTCCGGAATCCGGTGCGGTTCCTGTCGCAGTGCCCCAAGTTCGCCCTCCGGGCGGAGTCGGCGGGCTGAGCAGACCTTCGCCGCGATGCGACTGCCGCAGGGTCAGCACCTCGCCTACTGCACCAACGTCCATCGGGGGGAGACGTGGGCGGAGACCTTTGCCGCGCTCGAGACGCACGTCCTGCCGCTGCGGCGCCGCGTGGCGCCCGGGCAGCCCTACGCGATCGGCCTGCGGCTGGGCGCGCGCGCCGCGGCGGAGTTGGTGGTACCTGCGGAACTCGCGGCGTTCCGCCGCTGGCTCGACGTGCACGACTGCTACGTTTTCACGATCAACGGTTTTCCCTACGGCAGCTTCCACGGGACCCGAGTGAAGGAGCAAGTGTACGCCCCGGATTGGGCTACGCCAGAGCGGCGCGTGTACACCGAGGGGCTGTTCCGTCTTCTGGCGGAGTTGGTGCCCGCGGGGGGCGAGGGGAGCGTCAGCACCGTGCCGGCTTCGTTCAAGGGCTTCATCGCGGCGGATCCCGGGCGGCGGCCGGCGCTCTTCCGCGAGCTCACTGCGGTGGCGCGGTTCCTCGCGGACTTGGCGGGGCGGACGGGGCGCGACCTGCATCTAGGGCTGGAGCCCGAGCCGCTGTGCTTGCTCGAGACGACAGCGGAGACCGTCGCCTTCTTCGCCGAGTGGCGGGAGCGGGAGCCGGCGGTGGACCGCGAGGGCCTACTGCGGTTCGTGGGCGTGAATTACGACTGCTGCCACCTCGCGGTGGAGTTCGAGGAACCGGCCGCGGCGCTGGGACGGTTGCAGGCGGCGGGGTTGCGGCTGAGCAAATTGCACCTGAGTTCCGCGCTGCGCGTGCCGGCCACGCCGGAGGGACGGGCCGCGCTGGCGGCGTTCGTCGAGCCGGTCTACCTGCACCAGGTCGTCGTCGGTCGGCCGGAGGACGGTGCGGTGCGCCGGCGGTATGTGGACCTGCCGGATGCGCTCGCGGACGCGCGGCCGGCGGAACCGGGCGAAGAGTGGCGGGTGCATTTCCACGTGCCGCTGCACGCGGCGCCCGGCGCGCCGTTCGCCGATACCCGTGACCATCTGCTTGGGGCGCTCGACTGGCTCGGCGCGCATCCTGCTGCCTGCACGCACCTTGAGATGGAGACCTACACCTGGGAGGTGCTGCCGCCCGCGCTACGCCTGCCCCTCGGGGAACAGCTGGCGCGCGAGTACGCGTGGACCCTAGGCGCGCTGGCGGCGCGCGGTCTGGCCCGGGCGCCCGCCGCGGGCGGAGGAGCGGGCGCGTGAGCGGGCGGGGC
>CAIOTK010000218.1 GCA_903861185.1 uncultured Opitutia bacterium
CGATGAGCGCCGGCCTGCCCTCGATTCCGGAACGCCCCCTGACGAAGACGGAACAGGTGCACGGCTGGCTGCGGGAGGCGATCCTCACGCACGCGCTCCGACCAGGCGAGGCCTTGAACCTCGACGAGCTCGCTAAGCGCCACGGGGTGAGCCCGATCCCGGTGCGGGAAGCGGTGGCCCGGCTGACGGCGGAACGGCTGCTGGTGATCCGCCCGCACCACGGCGCCCAAGTCGCGGAACTGGATGAAAACTCGGTGCACGACATCTTCGCGCTGCTCGAGGGCCTCGAATCCGCCTCCGCCCCACGGGTGATCGAGCTGGCGGGTCCGGAGGACGTGGCGGCGCTGGAAGGGCTCCTCGGGGCGCTCGATGCCGCGGTCGCCGCCGGCGACACGGACGGCTGGGGTCGCGCCAACGCGGCCTTCCACCTGCGACTGGCCGGGGCGGCCCGCCTGCCCCGCGTCGAGGACCAGCTGCGGCTGGCATTCGACCACTGGGACCGGGTGCGCCGGCACTTCTTCCGGGAGGTGGGCGGGTTGCGCCTAGGCGAAGCCCAGCGTGAGCACCGTGAGATGGTACAGGCCATCGCGCGCAGGGCGTCCGGGGCGCTCGAACAGAGCCTGCGCGCCCATAACCGCACCGCCCGCGCCTTCTACCTCCACGCGCTCGCCGGGAAGACCGGCTGAGACCGGGCAACCGGGCCGGACCCGCGGCGCAGTCTCAGGGCGCGAAACGCTCCATCCACGCCACCTGCGGCCAGCCTTCCCGCACATAAGGCTGCGCCGGCCCCGGCGTGCTGCGCCCGCGCTCGATGTACCCGCGCAACAGCCGCCCCAGCCGCGCGACCACCTCCGGGTGCCGCGCCTCCAGGTTGGTCGTCTCCCGCGGATCCGCCTCAAGGTCGTACAATTGAAACGCCGGCAGGCCCTCAAAGCTGTCGGGCTTCGGCTGGGTCCACGGCGAAGGCGAGCGCGTCGGCCGGCCCCAGCCGCCCGAACCGGGCGCCAAAATGAGTTTCCAGCGGCCCGCCCGGATCGAGAACTCTCCCTCGGACGAATGGTGGACGAGGCCCTCGCGCCCACCTGGCGCCAACGGGCTGCCCCGCAGCAAGGGCAGGAAACTCGCGCTGTCCTCCGCCACGTCCACCGGCAGCGGCACCCCCAGCACCTCCGCCAGCGTCGCGAACAGGTCCAAGTGCCCGATGACCGCCCCCGAGCGCCCCCCGGGAGGCGTCACGCCCGGCCAGCGCGCCAGAAACGGCACCCGATGGCCGCCCTCGTAGGAGTCGGACTTCGCGCCCCGGAACCCGCCCGACGAATCGTGCCCGAGCGCCCGATGCGACGGGATATCCCCCGCCGGCGCATAGCCATTGTCGGTCGTGAACACGACGAGGGTGTTGCGCGCCAGCCCGAGGCGGTCGAGTTCCGCCAGAATGCGGCCGAAGTCGGCATCTACCTGCCGGACGAAGTCGCCGTAGGGCGTGGGCGTCGACCCCGCGAACTCGCCCGTCGCCAAGGTGGGCGTGTGCGGGCTCGCGAGGGACACCATCACGAAGAACGGCCGCCCATCGCGCGCCGCCGCCCGTTCGCCGAGGAACGCGAGGGTCTCCGCCGTGAGCCGCGGCTGCACGTCCTCCATCTTGAAATCCGCCCCGATCGGCCCCGCCCGCCAGAGCCGCGGCGCGGGACTGTCCCCCACCCGGCCGGCCGGCGCGGCGGTCACGCGGTCGTCGCGCAGCCACACGTAGGGCGGCATATCGAGCGAGGCGCTGATGCCGAGGAAGCGGTCGAATCCGTGGGCGCGGGGCCCGCCGCCGAAAGGGCGCGTCCAATCGACGTCCTCCGGCGCGGGGCCGGAACGGGCCCAGTCGAGCCCGAGGTGCCATTTGCCGAACAACGCCGTAGTGTACCTCTGCGCCTGGAGGAAGCCAGCGAGGGTCTGGCGGCCGGGCTCAATCAGGGGCGGACTGTAGCCCTGCAGCACCCCGCGCTTGAGGCGGCCGCGCCAGGAATAGCGGCCGGTGAGCAGCGTGTACCGCGTGGGCGTGCAGACGCCCGAGGACGAATGCGCATCCGAGAACACCATCCCTTCCCGCGCCAGCCGATCGAGGTGCGGGGTACGCCAGAGGCTGGCGGGGTTGAGGTGCGAGACGTCCCCAAGCCCCATATCGTCCGCGAGGACGAGCAGGACGTTGGGCCGTTCCGGCGCCGCGGCCGCGGCCGACCGCAGCCCGGCCAAGCCGGCAAGGAGGACGAGGGCGGCGAGGCGCAGGCGGGCGGTCATCGGGCGGGGCCGCTTCAGCTGATTTTAACCCGGGTGCGGAAGGGCGTGAGGCCGGTGAGGTACACGCTCTGACCGTCCCACTTGGGCAGGGCGCCGCGGATCTGGGTATAGGTATGCTCCACTTGGCCGGGGCCGAATTCGATCACGTCGTTCCCCAGGCGGTAACGGCCGGTGCCGGCGCGCAGCAGGTGAGCGTCAGCGACCCCTGCTACCGCCTCGACGCCCTCCAGCGCCCCGCCGCGCCGGAAGGCGAGTTCGATCGCGACCGGTACGGCCTCGGTGCCGGTGAGGCTGAACTCCAGCTCGAACCGGCCGGCCTGCTCCGTGATGGTCACGACCGCCTCGAGGCGGCAGATATTGCTGCGGGTGCGGATGGCGCGACCGGTGTTGGCGAGCGTGCCATTGGGCGCCATCTTGGTGTGCTCGCCGTCCGCGATCTGCGCGGGGGACAGCGGCTGGAAGTACGGCCCCTCCAATTCCTGCCGGAGGATGTAACGGCCATCCTTCACCGTGAGCGAATCCGCGGTGAACTGGCCCTTGCCGAAGAAGGCGCTGCTGAGGCGCACGGCCTCGAGGGCGGCCTCGCCCCGGCGGAACGAGAACAGCGTGGTGTTGCCCGCGAGGATCGTCCCGCTGGCGGCGCCGCGGCGAATGCGGGCGAGCTGCGAGAACGCGAACTCGCGCGCGTAATCCGTCGGCAGCGGCGCCGACGGCGGCAGGGGGAGCCAAAGTTCCGGCTCATTGAGGAAGGAGAGTAGTTCGCTGATCTGGCCGGCAGCGGTCCGCTCGATCTGCCGCGTCATCGCGGCGAAGCGGCCGTTGCCGTCGATCCGCGCGAGGTGGCGATACGAGTAATAGTAACGGGCCATGCTGCCGCGCTGGTAACGGTCCTGGCGCCGCGAGGCTTCCGTGACCACCTCGCCGTCCGGATGGATGTAGAAGAGGGTCATCTCGAGGTTCTTGCGCACCGGCTCGAGCAGCGCGGGCCGATTCAGGAGGCGCGCCACGATGACTAGGGCCCGGTCGACGATCGGCGAGTAAACCGTCGTGCTCTTCTCGGTGTACTGGCCGTCCGGGTCGAGGTCGATGCCCTCGGCCAGCCACGCATCGATGCGGGCGATGTAGCGCGGGTTGGGGTACAGGGAATTCGCCAGCGCGAGGGCGGCGCAGACCACCCAGCGGTGGTTGGGCGTGTGGACGCCGCCGGTGACGAGGCCATCGGCGCCGCGGACGACGAAGCGGCCGAGTTCCTCGGCGAGGGCGCGATACGCGGGGGACGGGCTGGCGCGCAGGAGGGCGGTGGCGGGGCAGATGCCCTCGAGGAAGAAGGCGGTGTCGGGCGGGGAGCGGAAGTTGGTGGCGTAGAGGTCGACCGTGCCGTCCTCGTACTGGGCGGAGAGGAGGGCGCGGATGGCGAGGCGGAGGGGTTCGACCAGTTCCGCGGAGCCGAAGTAACGGCCGCCGGGGGCGCAGGCGGCAGCGACGAGGGGGATAATCAGGCCTTGGGCGCCGTGGGGGGTATGGAGGCCGTATTCGTTGACCATCCCGCCGAGCCAGCGGTGGCCGGCGCGGCGTTCCTGGCGGGCCAAGAGGCCGGCGATGCGGTCGTCGTTGGCCGCAACGAGTCCGCGAACCAGTTCCACGGCGGCGGGATCGCGTTCCGGGGGGGTGCCGGCGGCGAGGCGGGTGGTACTGGCGAGGGCGAGCGTGGCGGCGCCGGAGGCGAGGAACGTGCGGCGGGACGAGGTCGAAGGGGAAGACATCCCCCGGAGCGAACCCACCGGGCCGCGCCAAGCCAAGGCAAACCGGCCGGGGGCGGGGGGAGGGGTCATCGGGGTGCCGGCCTTAGCCCGGACGTCACGCGGCGCACGCGAGCCCGAACCTCGCGTCCATAAGCCAACGCGGGAAAGACGGTCTCCCTGACGGAAAACGGCCTAGTGTAGCCGGGGCATCTTGCGCCCGCGGCGCGGCACGACCCGTCTGGTGTAGCCGGGGCATCCTGCCCCGGTCGGACCCGACCGAATCACCAGCCGCGAAGCGAGGACGGGCAGGTGCGCCGACAGGCCGGAAGGCGGAAGGTATTTCGTTCCCGCTGACCGGGGCGACGCGCCCCAGCTACATCGATCCGCGGCATCCACCGCCCCGAGCCACTCCCTGGCCTTCTCCTTCGATTCTCGTTCGATTCTCCTTCGATCCACGTTCGGTCGCCCTGGCCGCGAATTGGGCGTGCGCGCGCCTGGACCGCCGCCACCCGCACGGGGCAGGCGCCCAAACTCTTCACCACACCACCGGCACACCACCCCAGCGGGTAATTTCCAGATCGTGGGTGACGAGAGGAATTTTGTGCTCCAGCGCGGTGGCGCAGATGAGCCGATCGGCCGGATCCCGGTGCGCCCAATCTAAGTCCACCGCTCGCCACGCGATCCGGGGCGTGAGCGGCAAAATCCGGAACCGGTAGCCGAGATCCTCGAGCCACGCGGGCGGATCGGGGGCCAGGTCGATCTCCCCGCTCCGCGCCTTGCGGGCGATCTCCAGCAGGCTGATCGCAGCCACGGCGAAATCGTCCGCCGCGCCTTTGCCCGCCAGCGCGCGGACCTTGGGGGAGAGCCGCGAGGACGACTCAGCGATCCACAACACCGCGTGGGTATCCAGGAGGAACTTCATCGGGTCAGGTCGCCCCATTCCTCGAGCGCGATGGCTGGGCCGTCGCGCAGTTTCCCGAGCTTGGCCCGGCCGGCTAGGCAGCCCAGCACGCCGGTGCCGGCGCGTCGCCGGCGAAACTCAAACGACTGCCCGTCGCACTCGACCACGATCACCGTGCCGGCCGCCGCGAGCCGGCGCATCCGGGGAAAGTCACGCTGGAAGGCTCGGATCGTCGTTTTCATTGCTGTCAGACAAGAATGACTGACACCGGAGTCAAACCGGGAGCAGCAGCGGAGACCCAGCCTTCCCAGGCCCTTAAATTCGGGTCTCAGGCATGGGGTCAGGCCGTTAATCGTTAGTTTTCGTGGGCGCTGGTCCGCGCGCCAGCGCGCTTCTAGCAATTCACGGCCTGACCCCGCGAATCGCGCGGGCCCCTCGATTTTCTCCGCTCCCAACCCTCCCCAGCCTTCTCCTTCGGTTCTGGTTCGATTCTCCTTCGATTCACGTTAGATTCCGGCGGCGGCCTCCTGCCGCGAGGCATCGCGGGCGACACCGATTGCCGGCGTGATTTCCGCCGCGCGCCAGGGCGTTTAGAGCGATTAACAGCC
>CAIOTK010000219.1 GCA_903861185.1 uncultured Opitutia bacterium
GCCCATTTGGACATACAGTAGGAAGCGACCTCGGGAGCGACGCTGCGCCCCCAACCCGAGCTAAGGTTCACAATGACGCCACGGCCCCGCGCGACCATCGCGGGCACGAAATGCCGGATCACGTTCTGCACGCCGCGAATGTTCGCGTCCACCAAACGGGTGAACTCGCGGTCGTCCTGTTCCCATAATGGCGCCAGCCGGTTCATCACGGCGGCATTGTTGATCAGCAGATCCGGCGCCTGGTCGTGCTCGAGGACTTTGGCGGCCCACAGGGCCACCTTGGAGTCCGAACCCACATCGACGCAGGCGAAGTCGTGCGGTGCCCCGTGGCTTATCCGCAGGTCGAAGATGGCCGTGCCCGTGCGGCCGCAGCCGATGACCGTGTGGCCTGCCGCGACAAACTCCCCCACCAGCGCGCGTCCCAACCCCCGGGTGACTCCCGTGATGACAATCTTCATAGGCGACGCTGGAGGGTGGGCGGAGGCGAGCCGTCGACGCGAGCCGGAAGCGCCTGCCCCCGCGGGCAATGGCGTTGCCACGCGAGGCCCGAAGCTAATCGTGTCGGGGCGATGAAGCTCCTCGCCCCAAGCCTGCTCTTGCTTCCCCTGTTCCTCGGCGCGAGCGCCCTCGCCGGCCCGCGGCCCAACGTGCTGCTCTTGTGTGTCGACGACCTGAAGCCGAATCTGGGTTGCTATGGCGACTCGCTGGCGCGGACGCCGCACCTTGACCGCCTCGCCGGCCGCGGGATGCGGTTCGACCTCGCCTTCTGCAACCAGTCCGTTTGCTCCCCCTCGCGCAACAACCTGCTGCTGGGCTCCCGCTCGACCTCCCTCGGCATCTACGGCCTCGCGCAGAACTTCCGCCAAGCGGTGCCGGGCGCAGTCACCCTCACCCAGCACTTCATGCGGCACGGCTGGCGGGCCGAAGCCGTGGGCAAAATCCTCCACACCGGACACGGCAACCGCGACGATGCCGCCTCCTGGAGCGTGCCCACGGTGGTGGAAAAGGTAGTCGAGTACCTCGACCCGGCGAACTCGGCCAATGGCCAACTGACCCGCGAGGAAGCCTACTTTACCAATCAGCGCCTCACCGAGATTCGTTCGCTCCCCCGGGGCGCCGCGTGGGAGCGGCTCGATGTCCCCGACTCCGCTTATGCTGACGGGCGAATCGCTGAGGAGGGCATCCGCCGCCTCCAGGGTGCCGCGTCCCGGCCGGACACGCCCTTCTTCCTCGCCCTGGGTTTTGTGAAGCCGCACTTACCCTTCACCGCGCCGAGCCGCTACTGGGATCTGCACGATCCGGCGCAGTTTTCGCTCCCGGAATTCACCACCCACCCGGACGGAGCGCCCGCCTATGCCGGCAAAGTGGGCGGAGAGATCGTCAACTACAGTCCCCTTGAGGTGGAAAACCTGCGCGGCGAGGCGCTGCAACGGACCCTGCTCCACGCCTACTATGCCTGCGTGAGCTACGTTGATGCGCAAATCGGGCGCGTGCTGGCGGAGCTGGACCGGCTGGATCTAGCGCGCAACACCTTGGTTGTCCTCTGGGGCGACCACGGCTGGCATCTGGGCGACCACGGGTACTGGACCAAACACACGAATTACGAGCAGGCGAACCGGATCCCGCTCGTGATTGTCGCCCCCGGCGTTACCCGGCCCGGCACTTTCACCCGCCAGCCGGCGGAGACCGTGGATGTATTTCCGACCCTCGCTGAACTCGCGGGCCTGCCCCGGCCGGAAGGACCCCAGCCCCTTGACGGCGTGAGCCTCGTCCCGGTGTTGCGGGATCCGGCCGCGCGGGTCCGCGACCACGCTTACCACTGTTACCCGCGCGACGGACGGATGGGGCGGGCGGTTCGGACCGAGCAACATCGCCTCGTGGAATGGAAGCGCCCCGGTGCGGCGCCCGAGAGCGCGGAGTTCGAATTGTACGACTACGCAGCCGATCCTGCGGAGCGGCGCAATCTCGCGGCGACGCAACCAGAGGTGGTCGCGCGGATGAGGGCGATCCTCGCCCGGCATCCGGAGGCCCGCCCGGCGCTCGCCGCCCCGGGCGGCAAGAAGGCCAAGTAACAGCCAAGCCCGGGTCAGCCCCAGGCGAAGAGCTGTTGCAGCACGGTCTCGAGGTCCTTGCCCGCCTTCCAGCCGCCGCGCCAAGGGACCGCGAGGATCCGGCTGCGCTGTTCGCGGCCGAGCGCGGGATCGACGTCTAGGAATACAGGCTGCTTGGCCGGGAGACCCGTTGCCTCCGCAGCGGTCAAGGGCGTCCACGCAAAAGGCAGCCCGGTCCAATGGCACCGGATTTCCCAGCCGGCCACCGGCCCGAGGGGCAGCGGCTGGCGGACGAGCGCCGGATAGCGTTCGACGAAATCCGGCCGACGGAACGCACCCACGCGAAAGCGCACCGCGGCCGGCAGGCGCGCGAGGAAGTCCCGCGGTTCCGCCACGCGCCCCTCGCGCCACTCATCGAAGAAACGTACTGGATCGACCCCGAGTAGGTTCATCCCA
>CAIOTK010000220.1 GCA_903861185.1 uncultured Opitutia bacterium
CCCCGCGGGGCGGCAGCAGTTCGCCGACGCCCAGCGCCAGCTCGAAAACGAGGTCCGCACCGCCCTCGGCGATGCCGCCTACGCCCGCGTCCGCCGCGCCCAGGACGCCGACCTCCGCAACCTCGAGGGCCTCGCTACCCGCCTCAACCTGCCCGCCGACACGACCACCCGCCTCGCCGCCGCGCGCGAGGCCTTCGCGGCCGCCTCGCAGCAGGTGCAAGCCGACCCCAACCTGCCGCCCGACCAGCGCCGCACGCGCGTGCAGGCGCTCGCCACCGAGGCTCGCACGGCTCTCGCCCAGACGCTCGGCGCCGAAGCCGCCGAGGCCTACGCCCGTCAATCACCCTGGGTCACGATGCTCCAAGGCGGGCTCGCCTTTAGCCTCACGCCGCCCGCCGACCTGCCCGTGCGGGCCCAGGGGATGAGCGTCTTTCCCGTGCTGCCCGCCGGGGCCAACGCGGCCGGCGCAGTCCGCCAAGCGGTCATCGAGGCGACCAACGACGGCGCGGCCGGCGGCAACCGGATGGAGGTGCGCGTGCTCAACTTCTCGACCTCCGGCGCGCCGCCCGCGCCCAACGCTCCCGCTCCACCCAGCGGCACGACGATCCTCGTCACCCCGCCGCGGCCCTGAGCCGTCGGCCGGGGCTCACTCGTCGTCTGGATCACCGACGACAAGCAGGCGCACCGCGTCGAGCCGCAGCCGCGCTTGGCCGATCGCCTCGCCAATTCGCCGCCGCTGCTCCGCCGCGAGTTCGATCTCGGCGGGGCGCACGGTGTCATTGATCCGCCGCAGGCTCTCGAGGCGGGCCACCCCCTCGGCGAGCACGGTATCCGCCCGCGCCGCGGCCGCCGCCCGCAGACCCGCCGCCGCCGCGTCGGCCCGCGCCTCCGCCGCTTCCAGCATCGCCCTCAGCAAATCGCCGTTGAAGCCGGGCCGTTCCAGCAGCGGCCGCAGCGCGCGGTCCACCGCCTCCGCCGCGATCGCCGCCGCGGGGTGTTCCGCGGTGCGGTCGCGACCGCGAAGGTCGACGACCACGCGCACGGGCGCGGGCGGAAGGAATTCGTCCACGTGCCACCGCGCGTCGGCGACGGTCTCCAGCACGAACAGCACCTCCAGCAGCAGGTCCGGCGCGTCGCCGGACAGGCGGGCGCAGGCGGCGGTGCCAGCGGGCGACTCGAGGAGGAGGTCGATCGCGTCCGCCACCAGCGGATGATCGGCGGTGAGGAAGCGGATGTCCTCGCGCGCGAGGGCACGGCGGCGGTCGAAGGTGGCGAGCATCCCGTCCGCGGGGAGCGAGGGGAAGCCCTCGACGTACGCGTGACTGGGGTCGAGGAAGAGATCGCCCTCCTCGTGGTCGCGGATGCGCACGCCGAAGTGGTCGAGCAGTTCCACGAGGAAGCGCCGCGGAAACGGGTCGGCGTCGGCGGCCTGCACCTTGGCGACCACGGCCGCGGCCGCCGCACGGTCAAACGAGTTTAGCTCGAGCAGGCGGTCCCGCCCGCGCTGGAGGCGGTCCCGCAGCGTGGCGCGGAAGGCCGCCGTCTCGGCGACCAGCGCAGCGAGCTCCCGCGGACCGGGTTCACCGTCTGGGGCATACGTGGTGGCGAGGGTAACGAGGCGTTCCCGAAACGCCGCCTCGTACTCGTGTCCGCCGTGCACGGGCGCGGCAAAAGCGTCGAGGCCCTGGTCGTACCAAGTGGCGAGGACCTCGCCCGCGCCGCC
Source organism: uncultured Opitutia bacterium (assembly GCA_903861185.1). Lineage (GTDB taxonomy): Bacteria > Verrucomicrobiota > Verrucomicrobiia > Opitutales > Opitutaceae > ER46. Next base: position 1,724 of record CAIOTK010000220.1, read on the forward strand.
CGCGAGGTACGGGACGTGGATGTGCACGTCCGCGCCCTGGCCAATGCGGTCGAGGCGCCCGATGCGCTGCTCGAGGAGCGCCGGGTTGAGCGGCAGGTCGAGGAGGATCAGGTGGTGGGCGAACTGGAAGTTACGGCCCTCGCTGCCGATCTCGGAACTGAGCAGCAGCTGCGCGCCGTCCGGCTCGGCAAACCAAGCCGCGTTGCGGTCGCGCTGCACGAGCGGCAGGCCCTCGTGGAAAAGGGCAACCTTGGCGCTGATCACCTCCTGCAGGGCGGCAGCGAGCGCGAGTACCTTGCGCTGGGAACGGCAGATGAGGAGCGCCTTGGCGCCGCGCTCGCGCCGGAGAAAGGCCGCCAGCCACGCGACCCGCGGGTCGTCGCGGAAATTCGGGCGCAGGTCTGCGTCCTCCCCCGCCGCCTCCGCCCGCAGCTCGCGGGCGAGGCGCGCGTGCACCACCACCGGCGCGCCCTCGAGCGGGGCCGGGCAGTAGCGGCGCCGCGGGAAACCGGTCATCGCGGCGCGGGTGTTGCGGAACACGACGCGGCCGGTGCCGTGCTGGTCGAGCAGGGTCCGCAGCAGCGCCTCGCGCGCCCCGGGCCGGCCCGCCGCGAGGTGTTCCAAGTGGGTGGCCAGAGTCTCCGGATCGCGGTCGAAGATCTGGCGCAGCGCGGCCCGGTCCGCGGCGGTGAGCGGGCGGCCCTCGATCACCTTGCCCGCCACGTCGGCCACGCGCGCGTAGCCCTCGGCCTCGGCCTCGAAGCGCGCGAAATCCGCGAACCGCTGCGGGTCCAGCAGCCGCAGGCGCGCGAAGTGCCCCGCCACACCCAACTGCGTCGGGGTCGCCGTCAGCAGCAGCAGGCCGGGCGCCGCCGCCGCGAGCTCCTCGACCAGCGCGTACTCCGGGCTCACCGCCTCCGGGGACCACGCGAGGTGGTGCGCCTCGTCGACAACCACCACATCCCAGCCCGCCGCCACCGCCTCCGCCCGCCGCCCGGGCAGGCCCGCGAGGAAACTGACGCTGCACAGCACGAGCTGCGCGCCGAGGAACGGGTTGCGGCCGGGATCGCTCGCGCCCGCGGCCTGGCAGCGCGTCTCGTCGAGGATGCTGAACCAGAGGTTGAAGCGCCGCAGCAGCTCGACGAACCACTGGTGGGTGAGCGCCTCGGGCACGAGGATCAACACGCGCCGCGCCCGGCCCGTCGCCAGCAGCCGCTGCAAGATAAGACAGGCCTCGATGGTCTTACCGAGGCCCACCTCGTCCGCCAGCAGCACGCGCGGCGCCTGCCGCCCGGCCACCTCGGCCAAAATGTGGAACTGGTGCGGGATGAGGTCGATGCGCCCGCCGAGGAAGCCCCGCACCTCCGACTGCCGGAACCGCGCCCGCGCCTCCAGCGCCCGCCGCCGCAGGTCGAAAGTCCCCGTCTCGTCGGCCTCGCCCGCGAGCAGCCGCTCGTGCGGCCGGCTCACGCTCGTCGCGTCCGCGATCTCGTCCTCCCGCAACCGCCGGTCTGCGCCCACGTAGGTCGCGAGGCCTTCAGTCTCCTCGACGGCGGTGATGACGAGGCGGCGGCCGGCGCGGTCGGCCACGGTCTCGCCAGGGCGGAAGAGGACGCGGCGCAGGACGGCGGTGCCGAGGGCGTAGAGGCGCTTCTCGCCGGTCCCGGGGAACTCGACCGCAACGCGGCGGGCGGCGGGGTCGACGGACGCGACCACGCCGAGCCCAAGCTCGGGTTCACGCTCGCTGAGGCACCTTTGGCCGGCCTTTCCGGGAGACATCGCGCGAGGCTACGGGGGGGCCGCCGCGCTTGGCTACGGGAAACTCGCCATCCGGCTTGGCGGGCGGGCCCGAAGCCGTACTGTCGCCGCCACAATGAATGTCCGCCGCCGCCTGTTCCCCGCCCTCCTGCTCCTGCTGGCCGCCGCCCTGCCCCTGCCCGGCGCCGCCCCGGCCCCGCTCCCCGAGTTGCCGCCGCGGCTGCGTGCGCCCTCGGACCAAGCGCAGTTCCGCCGCCTCGTCCTGCCCAACGGCCTGAAGGTGCTCTTGGTCTCGGACCCGAAGTTCAACAAGTCGGGCGCCGCGCTGATGATGCCCGTGGGCCAGATCGACGACCCGGCCGCGCGCGAGGGGATGGCCCACTTCCTCGAGCATATGCTCTTCCTCGGCACCGCGAAGTACCCGGAGCCGAACGCCTACGGCAATTTTATGCAGTCGAACGGCGGCTACAGCAA
>CAIOTK010000221.1 GCA_903861185.1 uncultured Opitutia bacterium
AGCCTTGGCGAAGGTGGGTCGCCCCGGTCCGCGCAGACTGAACCCCATCTCCGATCCTTCCCCGAGCCCACCTCAGATCGCTCCGCCGCAGCGGACTCGTTTAGCCCTATGCCCGGGGCGACGCGCCCCAGCTACACCGAGCCCCCATCCGGCCTCCGCGGCGCCTATGGGCGCCACGCACGGCCCGTCCCCGCCCTCGAGCCCTTTGCGCCTTTTGTGGCCCGACGCCCCCGGTTCGATTCGGCTCCCATTTCCTTCGATTTGCGCCCCACGGGCCCTTTCCCGGCGCTCTCCTTCGATTCTCCTTCGATTCTGGTTCGATTGTCCTTCCATCCGCCGCCCTCGCGCCCCGCAGAGGGTAGCCCCGCGGCCTAAAGGGTCCCCGTGGCCTAAGGGGTCCACGTCCCTCCGTCGGTCCGAGCGGGGAGTTAGTTCCGGTTCGGCCAGTCGCGACCCAGTACGAATCGGTTTGGTGTAGCCGGGGCGCGCCTGTCCGCCGTAGCCTTGGCGAAGGTGGGCCGCCCCGGTCCGCGCAGACTGAACCCCATCTCCGATCCTTCCCCGAGCCCACCCAGATCGCTCCGCCGCCGCGGACTCGTTCCCGCCTATGACCGGGGCGACGCGCCCCGGCTACACCGAGCCCCCATCCGGCCCCGCGGCGCCTATGGGCGCGACGCACGGCCCGTCCCCACCCTCGAGCCCTTTGCGCCTTTTGCGGCCCGCCTTCGCCGAGCCTTCCACCTTCGCCGAGCCTTCCACCTGCGCCGAGCCTTCCACCTTCGCCGAGCCTACGGCGGACTAGACGGCGGACCAAACGGCGGGGCAGGCCATCCTCCGGCGGCTCGATCGCGGACGCCCCCGCTACTTGCCGAAACCGAAATCCCGCAACTCCAGCGTGGCCTCGCCAAAGGCCTCCTGCCGCACCACCCCGCCGCCCAGAATCAGCACCTCGCGACTCGTCCAAACCCGCGCCACCACCACCCCCTTGGAAGTCGTCTCCGCCCGCTCCGTCACCACCGGCTTACCCGCCACCGTCACGGTCTCCGTCCGCCGCGTGGTCACCTCCTCTGGGGGGGGCATCGCCCGGGACCGCGTCGTCGTACCCGCCGAGGTGGTCTGAAACACCACGGCCTCCGGCTCCGCCTGCAGCACCTCGTGGCGCGTCACGGTACCAAACGCCCGGTACTCCGCAAAGGCCCCGACCTGCAACTTCCGGTACTGCTGCCACTGCTCGCGGGGAACGGTCGTATCCACGGTCTTGCCCGAATCGAGCGCCGCCGCAGCGGCTACCGGCGGGGGGCCGCTGAAGGCGAAATCCGTGAGCTCTACGATCACCGAGCCGCCCACCTCATTCCGCACCACACCGCCGCCCAGCACCGGGATTTCCGGGCTCGTCCACAGCCTTCCGCGCACCACCCCCTCGACCTTCGTCTCGGTCCGCTCGGCGACTACTGGCTTGCCCGCCACCGTCAGCGTTTCCTTCACCGCCGCACCGCCCGCAGCCCGCCGGGGCACGACGCGGGACCGGAGCCGCGTGCCCGCGGAAATGCTCCGCACCACAACCGCCTCCGCCGTCACCGCCTCGACCTCGTAGCGGACCTGAATCCCACCCGGCAGGGCGTACTCCGCGAACGCGCCCACGCGCAGCTTCTGGTAGCGCTCCCACTGCTCCGCGGGGACCGGGGTCTCCTGTAACTCCGCCTGACTGGAAGCGGGCACCGCCGGGGCCGGGGGCGCGGCCTCCCGACTCGCCTCAGTCGCCGGCAGGACGCCATAGCCTAGGACGCCAAGGATTAGACTGCAGCGAGGAAAGGGTTTGCGCATAAGGGGCCTCCGTAGCGCCGGCAGCTTCCGAGCGCGTGCCGGGGCGGATCAACCCCAATCCCGAAAAGGGCTGCGCCTCGGCCCCTACCGACCGGGGAAGGATACCCCGGCGACAGCGGGCCAGCGCAGGCGTTACGCTTGATCTGCGGCGTGACGCCTGGGGGCGGCCTCCGAACCCGTTATAACCCCGCGGAAAAGGGCCCGGCCGCGCTTGACCAACCTCCCCCGAACCTCCCCAGCCCCCCGCACAACCCCGCGATTTCAGCATTCGCGACGCCTGACGCCCCGCCGCCCAGCCCTTCGCCTCCCGCGGTGATGACCTCCCCACTGCTCCCCTCCACCCCCGGCACCGCCCGCTGGCGCCAAGCGCTCCGCCAAACTCGGCTCCCCTCGGACCGGCGTTGGCGCTTCGCCACCGAGATCCACCGCTTCCTCCGCTACTGCGAGATCCTCCAAGTCCCGCCCTCCCGCGCCCACGCCCGCGATTACCTCGCCACCGTCCCCCTCGCCATCGCCCGGCCCGAGGCCCGCCTCGCCCTTCGCTGGTTCCTCCAACTCGCCCGCCGCCCCGCCTCCACTCGCCCCACCCCACCCGAACCCTGGTGGGAACAGGCCCGCGCCCATCCCGCCCCCAACGGCACGTGGTACGCGCCCGCGAACGACGAACCGCCGGACTCGCTCCCGCCGGTGGCCGTCGCTGCCCGCTAACCCACCGAACCTCCAGCCTCCCCCACAAACGGCTTGCCCGCCGCCCCCCAGCCGGAGGAAAACAACCCGTTTGCGCCGGCGCAAAACCGGCCCCCCCTTTTTCCTAACCCATGCGTTCCCAGACCCTGCTGCACCCCCGCGCGCTCGCCGCGCTGGTCCTGTTGCCCCTCGCCGGACTCCACGGCGCGGCCCCGGCCACCACCGTGATGTCGCCCTTCCGCGTCGAGGCCGAAACCGGCGTGGACGGCGTCCGCATCCAGCCCTCCGCCGCCCTGCTCAACCCCTATCTCCTTGAGCAGCACGGCATCCAGCAGCTGCAGGACCTCTCCGGCGCCGCCCCCAACCTGTTCCTGAGCAACAGCGACACCCGCGGCTTCGGCGATATCATCGCCCTGCGCGGCGTCACTAATTCGATCTTCTTCAGCAGCCCGGGCGTGGCCCTCTACATTGACGATGTCCCGAGTGGCTCCGTCTCGGCCTACCCGAGCAGCCTGCTTAACGTCGACAGCCTCAGCGTGAAGGCCGGCCCGCAGATCGCCGATTACGGCCGCAATGCTGCCGGCGGCGTCATCGAGGTCCGCACCCGCGAGCCCGGCAATCGCCACCAAGGTAAGCTCCAGCTCGACTACGGCTCCTTCAACTACTCCTCCGCCCAGGCCGCCTTCGAGGGTCCGCTCTCCGCCACCACCGGCTACAGCGTCGGCCTCGGCCTCTCCGACCGTGAGGGCTACCTCACCAACTCCCTGCTCAAGCGCACCGCCGACGACCGCCGCGCCATTTCCGCCCGCGGCGCCCTCTTCTGGCGCCCGGACGCCGCCACCCGCGTCCGCCTCGCCTTCCGCCACGAGACCTCCAGCGACGACGCCACCCGGCTGAGCTCCCTCTTCAGCCCCGACCGGCGCACGACGGCCGCCAATATTAACGGCGAAACCAGCGTTGAGCGGACCCAGTTCTCCGCCCAGCTCCGCCGCCGCTTCGCTTGGGGCTCCCTGGTCGCCACCTCGGCCCGCCAAGAGTGGAAGCTCGATCCCTCCCTGACCGACCTCGACCTCTCCCCCCTGTCGCTCGGCTCGTCCCGCGTGGTGCAGGAAGAGCAGCTCTGGACCCACGAGGTGCGCCTCGAGTCCAACGCCCCGGCCACGCAGGCCCGTTGGCGCGCAGGGATGTACTATTCCGATCAGGACACCGCGAGCGACGCGCAGCGCGAGTTCCTCGTTCCCCCCAGCCAGTTCGTGCCGCCGGGCTTCATCCAGAGCGAGCGCACCCGCTTCGACCTCGGCCAACGCACTTGGGCTGCCTTCGCCGGCTGGGACCAGCCCCTGACCGCCGCCACCCTGCTGCGCCTCGGCGCGCGCCTCGAGGATGACGCCACCTCGATCGACCGTACCAAGGTCAGTTCGAACAACTTCCGCTTCCCCACCCCGCCGGAGCCGCGCCTGGTGCGCGACCAGAGCGAGACCCTCGTCTCGGCCAGCGCGGGCCTGCAGCACCGGCTCTCCCCCACCCTGAACTTGGTCGCCCGCACCGCGGTGGCTCACAAGCCGCAGGGCTACAGCGGGTTCACCGCGAACCCGGCGCTGGCCCGCTTCGGCCAAGAGCGCCAGTGGGCCCACGAGGCCGGGCTGACCTTTGGCGACCAGCGTAGCCGCTTTGGCGGCAGCGTCCTCGCCTACTGGTCGGTCATCCGCGACTACCAGTTCGAACGTACCGTCCCGAACTCCACCGACTACGTGGTCGTGAACGCCCCCGAGGTGCTCTCCCGCGGCCTCGAGGCTAAGGCGATGTGGAGCCCGATCGAACGCGTCTGGTGGGACCTGCAGCTCGGCTACGCGATGACCACCTTCGAGGACCACCGCGACGCGCGCGGCGCTAAGATCTGGGACAAGCAGGTGCCGTTCGTGCCCCGCTACACCCTGCGCACCGGTTTGACGCTCGACCTCGGCCGCGGCTGGTCGGTCAACGGCAGCTACCAAGCCACCGGCCGGACGTCCTACGATGAGCGCAACACGGCGACGTTCCAGCAGAAGGCCTACGGGCTGGTGAACGCCCAGCTGCGCTACCGGGTGCAGGGTTGGACCGTGGCCGTCTACGGCCACAACCTCACCGACCGCCAGTACGATCAGTTCATCAACCCGGAGATCTTCGCCGGCAGCCCCGGCGCGCCGCGCCGTTACGGCGTGCAGCTGACCTTCGAGTACTGAGTCCGAGGACGGCCGGCGTCGACGCAGGCTCGACGCCGGCCGTTGCGGGCCTTTGGGTGCGGGCGCCGCTCCGGCAACACCCCGATGCCCCTGACTCGATTTACCCCGAGGCTGCTTCTGCTCCTGTCTTCGGCGGTCGCCGCGCCGGTCGAGGATCCCGCCACGCGGGCGGCCCTGCCGGAGTACGTCGTGATCCCGGCGGCGCGCACCGAAGACCTCACGCCCGCCGCGCCGGTGGATCCCGCCCCGTTTGCCCGCTGGGATCGTTCGCAAGGGGACGCCGGTTCGCGGCGGTACTCGTCCCTGCGCCAGATTAACCGCGCCAATGTCCGCCAGTTGGAGGTGGCGTGGACGTATCGCTCCGGGGATGGCCGTTCGAACGTGCAGGCGACCCCGGTCATCGTCGATGGGGTACTCTATGCGCCCACCCCCGGGCGCGCGATCGTGGCGGTCGACGCCGCCACCGGTGCGGAGCGCTGGCGCCGCACGTTTCCGGAGAACCAAGGCAAGCGGCTCCAGGACCTGCCCGCGCGCCGCGGCTTGGTGTACTGGCCAGGCGACGCGACCCACCCGGCTCGGTTGCTGGCGGGGGTCGGCGATTGGTACTACGCCCTCGATCCGCGCACCGGGGAACCCGTGCCGGGCTTCGGCGAGGGCGGGCGCACCGCCATCCCCACCGGCTCGACCGCGGCGGGCGTCGTTTACCGGCACGTGTTCATCACCTGCGGGGTGCTCGGGGACGCCTTCGGCTACGATGTCCGCGACGGCCGGTTGCTCTGGCGCTTCCGTTCGATTCCGGCCGCGGGCGAATTGGGCGCGGAGACGTGGGATGGTCCCCAGCAGGGCGCCAACGGCTGGAGCGGCCTCTCCCTCGATGCCGGGCGCGGCCTCGCCTTTGTGGCCTTCGGCGCACCGCGGCCCGATATGGTCGGGGTAGGCCGCTGGGGCGATAACCTGTTCAGCAACTGCGTGGTGGCGCTCGACGCCCTCACCGGGGAACGGCGCTGGCACTTCCAGGACGTGCGCCACGACATCTGGGACCTCGACGTCTGCGCGCCGCCGAACCTCGTAACCGTGAACCGCGACGGCCGCCCGGTGGACGCGGTCGTGGGCCTGGCCAAGTCGGGGCACGTCACCTTGCTCGATCGGCTGAGCGGCCAACCCCTGTTCCCGTGGCGGCTGCGGCGCGCGCCCGTGTCTCGGTTGCCGGGAGAGCGGACCTCGCCGTACCAGCCGGATCCGGAGCTCCCAGAGCCGTTGTCGCGGATGGAATTTACGCCGGGGATGATCACCGACCGGACCCCCGAGGCGCGGGCCTGGGTGGAGCAGATTGTAGCCCGGTCCAGCTATGGGTTCTTCGAGCCGTTCACCGAGGGGAAGCCGAACCTGTTCATTGGTTCGCGGGGCGGAGCGGAATGGTCCGGGGCGGCCGTGGATGTGCCGACCGGGCGGCTGTATGTAACCTCCAATCGTTGGGTCTCGAAGATCACCGTGTTGGCGAACGAGGACCGCGAACGAGATCCGCGGCAGCCGCCTTCGGCCGGGGAGCGGCATTACCAAGCCCATTGCGCGTCGTGCCACGGTCCGAACCGAGGCGGGATCGGCGTGGCGCCACCGCTGTATGGGTTGGGGCGGCGGATGGACGACGCACAGGTGCTGGAGCTCCTGCGCACGGGGCGCGGGGCGATGCCGCCGGCGCCACCAATGGCGGAGGCCGCCCAACGGGAGTTACTCGATTACCTGTTCCGCCGGAACCAGCCGCCGAGCCGCGGGGCGCGACCGGACGAGGATCCAGCGCGGCCGGCGTACAGTTTCGACAGCTTCCAGTTCCTGACCGATCACGAGGGCTACCCGGGCATCAAGCCGCCCTGGGGGCTGCTGAACTGTTACGACCTGAGCACGGGGCGGATCCTCTGGCGGGTACCCTTGGGCGAGTTGCCAGCGCTGAAGCAGGCGGGCGTGCCTAAGACCGGGACGCACAACTTGGGCGGGGCGACCGTGACCGCGGGTGGGCTGGTGTTTGTGGCGGGCACGGAGGACGAGAAGCTGCGGGCCTTTGATGCGGACACCGGGGAGGAGCTGTGGTCCGCGCAGCTGCCGCACGCGGGCACGGCCGCGCCGGCGGTGTACGCGATCGATGGCCGCCAATATGTGGTAATCACCGCGACGGGCGGTGGCCGCGTGGGCGGGCCCTCCGGCCCGGGCGACGCCTACGTGGCCTTCGCCTTGCCGCGCTGACCGCGTTCCGGCGGGTAGGCTCGGGGGATGGCCCCGGTCCGCGTCCGCGCTTGCCTCGCCCCGCGGGCGCCCGAGGTTTGCTGCCGTGGATTCCCCCGCTTCCAAGGACCCGCTCCACGGCGTGACGCTCAAGCAGCTCCTGACCGAGCTCGTCGCCGAGTACGGCTGGGCCGGACTCGCCGAGCGGGTGGATATCCGCTGCTTCCGCTTCGACCCGAGCCTCAATTCCAGCCTCGTCTTCCTCCGGAAGACCCCCTGGGCGCGCGCCAAGGTAGAGGCGCTCTACGTGCAGGGGAAAACCCGGCGCTGAGCCGCGCCCGGAGGACTGCGAACCGGAGCCCTTACCAGCACTCGGCCATTGTTTCTATCACCTGCATTTCAGGAAGAGATTGATGCCGTAACAGACTTGGTCTTAACTCCCTAACGATGAGGGGATTCAGGATCCAATCCGCGAAGACACCGCGGTCCCGACGTGTTGATGACGTCGTGGACGTCGAAGAGGGGTTGCTGGCCAAGGCCGGTAAGCCCTTGGTCCCACTCGTGCCCTTGGTTGAGGCGCAAGCAGCGCGGAAAATGGGGCTTTTTGCCGGAGAGGTTTGGGAAGCGACGGATTGCTGGGTCGCGGACGACAGCGCCCTGACCTGAACCCTCAACCCTTCGGCCGGCTCGCAGAGGTGACCGCGCGCCCGATCCACGCGGTGAGTTCGGCCGCGAACCGCTCCGCCTCGACCCAGCCGGGCTGCTGCGCCTCCGCGACGGTCGCGATGGCTGCGGCCGCCCGCGCCGGCGCGAAGCCCTCCAGCGCGAGCACCGTGCCGACGATGGTACCCGTCCGCGCCAGCCCCTGGTCGCAGTGCACCAAGACGCCCTCCCCGGCCCGCAGCCGCGCCCGCACGGCCGCCGCGACGCGCGCGAACTCGGCCCACTCCGCCGGCCCGGCGGATTCCGGGCCCCCGAACTTCCGGCGCTCCAGCCAGCCGATCCCGGCCGGCGCCGCGTAACGGCGCTCGGGTTCCGCGGCCGAGAGGCAGGCGATCCACCGCACCCCGGCCAGGTCCTCCTCCGCGAAGAACGCGGACGTCGGGAACGGCACCCCCAGCAAGGGCACGGACCAGCCCCGCACCACGTAGCCCTCCGCGAAGGGTTCCACGCGGGGCGG
>CAIOTK010000222.1 GCA_903861185.1 uncultured Opitutia bacterium
ATACTGATCCCGCTCGTGCACGACCTGCGCGAGGGCCCAGCCCTCGGCGTGCTCGCCTAGACGGAGCAGATCGCTGGCGAGGCGCGCCTTGGCCGGCAGGTGTTCGGGGTCCGCGGCGAGGGCCTTCCGCTGGTAGGCCGCGCCCTCGGCGAACCGGTACTTGGCGGACAACTCCTCGCCAATGAGCGAGTCGACCCGCGGGTTGCCCGGCCAAGCGGCGAGGGCTTTGGCGCGCGCAAACTGCTCGGCGACCTGGTCGTGGCGGAGGTGGGCGAGCACCGCCCGGTAGGCCCACGCCTCCGGGTGCCCCGGATGAATGTCGAGCACCGCGGCGATCCCTTTCTCCGCTTCCGCATAGGCTTCGGCGGAAAGGTAATTATCCACTGTCTGCAGGAGCGCGGGCACGTGCCGCGGGTTGCGCTCCAGGGCGGCGGCGAGGGCGGCCTGCGCCACCTTGCGGTCGCTCTCGGCGTAGGCCCGGGCGCGGCCGGCGTGGAGGTCAGCGTCGTCCGGCAGCTGCTTTAACCCCTCCTCGAAGGCGCGGGCGGCGAGGGCGTAATCGTGCTTCTCGAGGGCGAGCTCGCCGCGAGCAAGGTAGACCTCGCGGAGCCGCGGGTCGGCCTTCTGGGCAGTGGCGTAAACCTTTTCGAGCACCTCCTTCGGATCGGCGCCCAACAAGAGCGCCGCGCGGCCGAAGACCACGAGGTCGGGCGGCGAGCGGTACATCCAGGGGCTGTTGCGCACGGCCTGGCGCACCTCCTCGAGACGGGCTTGGGCTTCCTCGGGCCGGCCGTTGGCGAAGGCGACGTCGCGACCCAGCCAGCGGAGCCGGAGGCTGCGGGCATCGCGCCCGAGGGCCTCCTGCAGCACGGCGTCCGCCTCCGCCACCCGGCCCGTGGTCAGAAGCGCACGGATGAGCAACAGCGACCACTCGGTATTGCCGGCCCCCTCGCGCAACTCAGACTGGGCCTCGCGGATTACCTCGGCGTAACCACCGACCAGAAGCCGCTCCCGAGCGCCGGCCAGATCGGCGCCCTGGACGGTCGCGAGCACCGCAAAGAGACCGAGCAACCAGCCCGTCCGCCGGAGGAAGGTCGGCCGGACCGGGGCGGCCGGAACGACGGGGGCGAGCGGAGGAAACTTCACGGGAGGAGGGCGGCGCGACGAGCAGCCACGGGGCAAGACGCGCGCCACGCCCAAGAGTGATGGGGCCACCGGGGGATTTCTCAAGCCCCGCGGCGCAACTTTCTCCGCCGCCCCGAACCGGCAGCCGTCCCTTGACACGGCCCGCGCGCGCGCCCGACAGTCCGCCGCGTGAGCCGACCTTCACCGCGCGAACACTTCCGGGCCTTCCTCGCCAAGCGAGGCCTGCGCGCGACCAACCAGCGGCTGGCCATCCTCGACGCCGCCCTTGCCCAGCGGGAACACTTCACCGCCGAACAGCTCCTCGAGTACGCGCGCGACATCGACGACTCCGTCTCGCGCGCCACCGTTTACCGCACCCTCCCGATCCTGACTGAGTGCGGGCTGCTGCGCGAGGTGGACATCGGCACCGGGGAGAAATTTTACCGCACCCACCGCGAAGGGGACGACACCCAGGTGGCCCAGGTCGTATGCGTGGACTGCGACCGGATCTTTGAGATCAGCGCCCCGTTTATGTCGTGGTACGGCAACACCGTGTCCTCGAAGCTCGGCCTAACGCCGGTGAACCAGCGCCTGCAGGTGAGCGCGCGCTGCGACGCCCTGCGCGACACCGGCCAGTGCCCGCGGCGCGGCCGCCCCTGACCCCGATGAAACGCCCGCCCGCCGACGCCGAGTTCGAGGTCCGCTTCTTCGAGTCCGTCCTCCGTCGCGAGCCCGGTTACGCCCGGGTGGTCGAGATCCTCGGCGCGCTCTACACCCGTCTCGGGCGCATTCCGGACGGACTCCGGATGGATCGCCGGATGGTTCGGCTCGAGCCGGACAACTCCACCGCGCACTACAACCTCGCCTGCAGCCTCGCCCTCACGCGGCGGCGGGCGGAAGCGCTCCGCGAACTCCGACGCGCCCTCGCGCTCGGGTACGATGACTTCCGCTGGATGCGGCAGGACCCAGACCTCGCTTCCCTGCGCGAAGACCCGGAGTTCCGGGCCCTCCTGCCCGCGGTGCCCAAGAACAGCTGACCCCGCGCCCAGGGACCGTCAGCCGAGCAGCGCGCCGTAGGCCGCCGCGTCCAACAACGCCCCCGCCGCCGCGGGATCCGCCGGCTTGAGGCGCACCATCCAGCCCGCGCCGTAGGGCTCGCGGTTCACCGTCTCGGGCGCCCCGTCGAGGGCCGGGTTAACCGCCACGACCGTGCCGGCGACCGGCGCGTAGAGGTCGCTGGCCGCCTTCACCGATTCCACCACGCCGAAGACCGCGCCAGCGGCGAGGACCGCGCCGACCTTGGGCGCTTGGACGTAGGTAATGTCGCCGAGCGAGTTCTGCGCGTAGTCCGTGATCCCGATGGTGACGGTGCCGTCAGCCTCGGGGCGGACCCACTCGTGAGACTTGGCGTAGCGGAGATCAGCGGGCAAGGAGCTCATAAGGGAGGGGAAATCAGGTGCGGCCGAGCGGCACAAACGGGGGCCGCACCAGCAGCAAAGGCACGGTGGTCCCACGCACGTCGACCGCCAGCGGCAAGGTCGCGGCCGCCGCCTCGACCAGCGCGGAACCGATCGCCTCTTGCAGGATCGGGGAGAGGGTGCCGGAGAGGACCTGGCCGACGACGGCGCCGGCCGCGTTGAGCACCGGGGAATCCGGGCGGAGGATGCGGCGGTCGCCCGTACGGAAGTAAACCACCCGGCGCGGAGAGCCGCCGCGTTTCTCAGCCACCAGAGCCTCGCGCCCGAGAAAGTCGCAGCCCTTCTCTAGCTTCACGGTCCAGCCCAAGCCGGCCGCCAGCGGGGAGATCGCAGGGCTCAACTCGTGCCCGTAAAGCGGGTAGCCGGCTTCAAGGCGGAGGCTGTCCCGCGCGCCGAGTCCCGCGAGTTCAAGCCCGAGGGGCGCGCCAGCGGCCAGCAGGGCCTCCGCCAGACGCACCGCGTCCCCCGCCGCGTGGTACAGCTCGAAGCCATCCTCACCCGTGTAGCCCGTACGGCTCAGCACGCAGGGGATGCCGGCGACCTCGCCCGTGGCGAAATGATAGTACCCGATCTCCGCCAGGCTCGTCGCGGTGAGCCCCTGCAGGATCGCCACCGCGCGCGGGCCCTGCAGGGCGAGCAGCGCGGTCTCCGCCGAGCGATCGGTGACCGTCACGTCGTGGCCGGCGGCCTGTGCGCGGATCCACTCGAGATCGCGCGCGAGGTTCCCCGCGTTCACACAGAGGAAAAAATCATCCGCCGACCGCTGGTAAACGAGGAGGTCGTCGACCACCCCACCGTCCGGGTAGCACATCGGGCTGTAGAGCACCCGGCCCGGGAAGAGGCGGGCGACGTCATTGGTGACGAGCCGGTTGAGGAAGGCGGCGGCCCCGGGCCCCCGGACATCGAACTCGCCCATATGGCTCACATCGAAGAGCCCCGCTGCGCGACGGACGGCGCGGTGCTCCTCGAGGATGCTCCGGTACTGCACGGGCATCTCCCAGCCGGCAAAGTCGACGAGGCGGGCCCCGCGCGCCGCGTGAAAGTCGCGCAAGGGGGTGCGTTGCAGCTGGGTCATCGCGCGCCACGCTGCCGCCGGGGGACCGCGGGCGGCAAGGCCTAAGTCGGCGGCGGGGCGCGCCGCGAAAATCCGCGGGCTACGAAAGGGTCCGGCTTGCCTTTCCGCCGGCAGGTCGTGCACAACCGTTCTCCGTCGTCGCTTCCGGCGGCCCCTCCCCTTCCCTCCGCACCCTTTTACCCATGAGCGCCCATCACGCCCCCTCGTCCGAAACCAACCGTCCCGAATACACCGCCGCCTTTTTGGTCCTCCGCCTCTGGCTGGGCCTGCGGACCCTCTTCGCGGGCCTCGAGAAATTCGAGAGCGGCGGCTCGTTCTCCTTCGAGAACTACTACAAGAACATGGCGCGGATGGCCGGCGGCATCTCGGGCGCCTCGATCCTCCCGCTCTGGGCCACCAAGACCTTCGCGTTCTTCCTCGGCTACGCGCTCGTCCTCCTCGGCCTGAGCCTGCTGGCCGGCTTCAAGACCCGCGGCACCCTCTTCTTCACCGGCCTCCTCTATACCGGGCTCTCCTTCGGCCTGATGGTCGTGCAGGAAGGCGAGGGCGTCGCTTGGCTGGGCGTGCACGTCGCGCTGGTCGCCTTCGCCCTCGTGCTGGTGCGGCACAACCGGTTTGCGCTTTCGTCCGAGCAGGGTAACTGACCGCCAATACCTGATCCCATGGCCGACCTGATCCCCTTCACCCGCCGCAGCTTCCTCAGCACCAGCGCCAAGCTTGGTGCGGTGGCCGCGGCCGCCCCCTACATCTCCCGGGCCGCCGAGGTGGGCGCCAAAGGCGCTGACACGCTCAACGTGGCCATCATCGGCTGCGGCGAGGAAGGCCGCATCCTCGCCAACGCCGCGATGCCCATTCCGGGCATCCGCTTCGCCGCGGTGTGCGACATCTGGCCGTACAACCTCACGCGGACCGAGCGCCTGCTGAAGAAGTTCAACCACCCGGCGCAGCCCTTCGAGGACTACAAGGACCTCCTCGCCAACACGAAGGACCTCGACGCGGTGCTCATCGCGACGCCGGACTTTATGCACGCCGAGCAGACGGTCGCCGCCCTCAAGGCCGGCAAGCACGTCTACTGCGAGAAGCTGATGTCCAACACGGTGGAGGGCGCGCGCTCGATGGTACTGGCCGCCCGTGAGGCAAAGAAGCTGATGCAGGTCGGTCACCAGCGCCGGAGCAACCCGCGCTACCAGCACGCCCGCGAGAAGATCGTCCGCGAGGGCAAACTCCTCGGCCGGATCACCAATATCAGCGGCCAGTGGCACCGCGCCGTCTCCGACGACTACGGCTACCCGAACGGCCAAGCCATCCCGGAGGCGAAGCTGCAGAAGTACGGCTACGCCAACATGCACGAGTTCCGCAACTGGCGCTGGTTCCGCAAGTACGCCGGCGGCCCGGTCTCCGACCTCGGCGCGCACCAGATCGACATCTACAACTGGATGCTCGGATCCAACCCGCGCTCCTGCATCGCCTCCGGTGGCGTCGACTACTACAAGAACCACGAGTGGTACGACAACGCGTACATCATCTTCGAGTACCCAACTAAGGACGGACTCGTCCGCGCCCAGTACCAGGTGCTCACGACGACCAGCGCCGGCGGCGGCTACCACGAGTATTTCATGGGCGACGAGGGCGCGCTGAAGATGTCCGAGAACCCGCGCTTCACCAAGTTGTACCGCGAGGCCCGCGCCCCCGAATGGGAGCCGTTCGTGGCCAAGGGCTACATCCTGAAGCCCGAGACCGGCGAGGGCGCCGCCGCCCCGGTCAAGCCCTGGGAAAAGCCCGGGGTCAAGAAACTCGCCGGACCCGCCCCCCGCGGCGCCACCGTCGACGTCCGCGAGACGGCCCAGCTCTCCGCTTGGGACATCCCCGTCACCCTCGACAAGGCGATCCACCAGCCGCACCTCGAGAACTTCTTCGACGCGATCCGCAAGGGGACGCCGTTGAACTGCCCGCCCGACGAGGCCTTTGCCTCGGCGGTCACCGTTCTGAAGGTGAACGAAGCCATCGCCGCCAAGAAGGAACTCACCTTCACGCCGCAGGACTTCATCGCCTGAGGTGACCCACCCCCGCGGTCTCGCGACCCCGGGGGTGTTTTTTCCCGTAGCCAAGCCCCCCGCCCCGCGTCTTTCCTTCCCACGTTCCTATGCACTCCCGCCACCTCTCCCTCCTCCTCTCCGCCCTGCTCGGCGCGACCGCCTTCGCTGGCGCCCCCGGCAAGGTTCCCCTCGCCGTCGAGTACCCGAAGCCGCTCTTCGCGGGCACGCCCCGCCCGATTTCGCTCTCCAACCTGGAGCCCGCCGGCGCCAAGCGCGCGGACATCATGGTCTCGGCCGAGTCGAAGCTGCTCTCCCGCGGCAAGAAGGTGACCAGCAGCGACTCTCTCCCCGTCATCGGCGAGCTGTCGTTCATCACCGACGGAGACAAGACCGGCATCGACGGAGCCTACGTGGAGCTCGGGCCCAACACGCAATGGGTCCAAGTCGACCTCGGCGCCTCCGCGAAGATCGACGCCGTCGCGGTGTGGCACTTCCACTCCCAGGCCCGCGTTTACCACGACGTCGTGGTCCAGATCTCGGATGATCCGGAGTTCAAGAAGGGCGTGAAGACCATCTTCAACAACGACGACGACAATTCCTCCAAGCTCGGCAAGGGCGGGGAGAAGTCCTACGTCGAGACCAACCACGGCCGGGTGCTGCCGGCTGATGGCGCCACCGGCCGCTACGTCCGCCTCTACAGCAACGGCAACACCTCCGACGAGCTGAACCACTACTGCGAGATCGAGGTGTTCGGCGTCGCCAAGTAAATCCCGTTCCCCCTTCTGGCCGGCCGCCCCGCGCGGCCGGCCTTTTTTGTGCCCGCGGCGCGGCGGGTTGGTGCTGACAAGTCCAGCGCTCTCGCCCAGCGATGGGGCGTGCCCCCCGCCCTCCTGCGCTGCCTCCCGCTGGCCCTCTTGGCCGCCGCGGCGCTCTGGCTCCGCACCCACGACCTCGACCAACGGCCGATGCACGCGGACGAGGCCAACCAAGGAGTCAAGACGGGCGAACTGGTGGAGGCGGGGCGCTACGCTTTCGATCCGCGCGACCACCACGGGCCCACCCTCTACTACCTCGGCGCTGCCGTCGCCACCCTGCGCGGGCAAGCGACCCTGGCCGCGCTCGACGAGACCTCGCTGCGCCTCGTCCCCGCGCTCGCTGGAGCGCTGGCCGTCCCCCTGCTGGTCCTCCTGGCACGCCGGCGCGAGCCCGGCGGAACGGGACTCAGCGGGCCCGCAGCGCTGGCCGCAGGTGCCTTTCTCGCCCTCGCCCCGCCCGCGGTCTACTATAGCCGTTATTTCATCCAGGAGACCCTGCTCGCGACGGGGGCGCTGGCCGTCGCCGTTGCCCTGCGCTGCTGGTGGCGTACCGGCCTCATCCGTTGGGCGCTCGCCGCGGGCGCCGGTCTGGGCCTGATGCAGGCCACCAAGGCCAGCACGCCCCTCTTCGTCGCGATGGGGGCCATCGCCGTGCTGCTAACCCGCGCGGCCGCCCGACCGGCCAGCCCGCGGCCGGGCCGCGACCTGCTCGCCGGCCTCGGCGCGGCCGCCGTCACCGCCGCGCTCCTCTACTCCTCCTTCGGCACCCACTGGGCGGGGCTGCGCGACGCCCTCTCCGTCTACCTCCACGCCCTCCTCCGCTTCGGGGCCGAGGCGCCGCCCACCGGCCACGAGAAGCCCTGGGACTACTACCTTCAACTCCTCGGCTGGAGCCGTTCCGGGGGCTTGCTCTGGCATCAGGCCGCCCTCTCCGCCCTCGCGCTGGCCGGACTGGCGGTCGCCACCCGCCAGCGCGATGCCTTCCTGCGGGGCGTCGCCGTTTACGGTCTGCTGATCCTCGCCGCCTTCTCGGCCTTCCCCTACAAAACCCCCTGGCACGCGGTTCACTTTGTGGCTCCAGCCGCCCTCCTCGCCGGCGCCGCCTTGGATGCCCTCGGCCGCCGGCGCGCGGGCCCGGCCTTGGCCGCGGCCGCCACGCTGCTCGTCGCGTTTTCCCTCTGGCAGCAGACGCGCCTGACGTCGTTTCTCCGCCCCGCCGACGGCCGCAACCCCTGGGCTTACGTGCACTCGTCGCGCGACGTCCTGAAGTTCCGGCCCCTCGCCGAGGCCGCCCGCGCGACGCGGCCCGGCGAACCCATCCGCGTCATCAGCGAGGAGTACTGGCCGCTGCCTTGGTATTTCCGCGGGTTACCGGACGTGGGCTACTGGACCGAGGCTCCCGCCGACTGCGGCGGCGCGCTGGTGATCGCCTCGGTCGCGCAGGCGGAGTCCGTCCGCGCCCGCCTCGGCCGAACGGCCCGCGAGTCTTTCGTCGGTTTGCGTCCGGGGTTCCTTTGCGTGGTGTTCTCGCCCGAGCCGTGAAACCCGTCGTCTCCCTTGTCATCCCCCTCTATAACGAGGAAGGCAACATCCTGCCCCTCGCGGAAAGTGCCACCGCGGTGCTGGCGGGACTCGAGCGGCCATACGAGATCGTGCTGGTCGATGACGGGAGCAACGACGGCACGGCCGACGAGATCGCCGCCGCTGCCGCCCGCTGGCCCTCCGTCCGCGGCCTGCCCCTGCGGCCCAACCGCGGCCAAGCCGAGGCGCTCCTCGCAGGCCTGCAGGCCGCGCAGGGCGAATTTCTCGCGATGATGGATGGCGACGGCCAGAACGATCCCCGCGACCTGCCCGCGCTGCTTGCGCTGGTGGAGGGCGGCACAGTCGACCTGGCCTGCGGCTGGCGCACCGACCGGCACGATACTCGCCTGCGCCGGCTGATGTCCCGCGTGGCGAACGCCGTCCGCGGGCGCCTCCTCCGGGACGGCGTCCACGACTCCGGCTGCCAACTCCGAGTGATGCGGCGCGAGGTGCTCACGGCCCTCCGTCCGATGGAGCTGATGCAGAGTTTCGTGCCCGCGCTCGCCGCCGGGGCCGGGTTCCGCATCGGGGAGCGGCCGGTGCGCCACCACGCGCGGACCCGCGGCGAATCCAAGTACGGCCTTGGTCGGCTCTGGTTGCGCCCCGCCCTCGCGATGCTCGGACTCTGGTGGCGCCAGCGCCGAGCCCACCGCCGATGAATGCGCCGCGGTTTCAACACGAGGCCATGGCCACGTTCTGGGAGTTGACCCTGCCCGGAGCAGATCCGGCGTATGCCCGACAGGCCGCGCAAGCCGCCTTTCGCGAGGTCGATCGACTGGAGGGCGAACTCAGCCGCTTCATCGAGCACAGCGTGATCTCGCGCGCCAACCGCTTGCCGCCCGGCGGCACCCTCACCCTACCGCCCGATGTCCTCGCCTGCCTGCTCCTCGCCGCTGAGGTGAGCGTCGCCACCGAGCGCGCTTTCGATCCGGCCTTCCGCTCCCTGCGGCCGCCGGAGCTGCCGCCGGAGCTGCCGCCCTACTTCCTCGACCCCGAAACCCATCGGCTCACCTCGCGCGCCGAACGCCTCGACCTCGACCTCGGCGCGGTCGGCAAAGGCTACGCCCTCGACTGTGTGGCCGATCTGCTGCGCGAGTGGGGTTTCACGACGGCCCACCTAAACGCCGGCAGCAGTAGCGTTCTCGCCTTCGGCGACGAATCGGCGGCCGGTGCCGGCTGGGCCGCCGGGCTGGTGGACGGCGATGGCACCCGCGTGGCAGTGCCCCTGCAGGACGCCTCGCTCAGCGGTTCCGGCACGGACGAACAGGGCGAGCATCTGATGGATCCCCGCACCGGCCAGCCCGCCGCCGTCCGCCCCCGGGCCTGGGCCCTCGCCCCTTCGGCCGCACAGGCCGATGCGTTGTCCACCGCCTTTTTCGTGCTGGAAGAACCACAAATCCGCGAGGTGTGCGCGGCCTATCCCGGTATCGGCGCAGCGTGGCTCGCGGCGGACGGTTCCCTGCGCGGCGCGGGCACGCTGGCCGCAGCCGTAGCGACGGGCCAGCGGACCCGGGCTTGAGTTTGCAGGCGCTACGCGCGTGAGCCCCACCGCGGTGGACTTTACGCCCAAGATCGAGGGGCGCGAAAGCGGGGGCCGGAGCCACTGGATGCGTCCCTCAGCCACTGGGGAAAAATCAGCGCAGGCGCAAAAAGAGCCACCCAGCGATCCCCGTCATCCCGGCGTTGGGCAACCACGCCGCGACCACCGGCGCCACCGCCCCTCTGGTTGCTAGCGTCGTAGCGACCGTGGTCAGCACGTAGTACAGGAAGAAGAGCCCAATGGACTTCGAAACGCCCACCGCGGGGTTCACCCGGACGCCGGAGACGGCGAAGGGAATAGCGATCGCGATGACGATCAGGGGCCCCACGACGTCCGCCAACAGCCCGTAATAGCGCACGGCGTAGGCGGGGAGCTTGGGGCTGCCCTCGCGCGCCAGATGCGCGACCAACTGCCCCAGCTCGTGAAACGAGAGCCGCGAGGCCTTGCGGTCGATGAGGAGCATCAGGTCGGGATCCTCGTCGTACGCCGGCTCCCGGCGCTGCTGAAACGGCGTGGCCGCCATCAGCTCTCCGGTATCCGGGGCGAAGACCAACTCACGCCCGTCGCGAAATACCCAGCCGCCGCCCTGCGGATCGCGCCATGCCTCAGCGGCAACGAGCCGGCGCCGCTCGCGCCGGTCCGGGTCCAATTCCGAGACCGAAACCCCATAGCCGCGCTCCCGCGCCTTGCTGTAGCGGTTGAGGAACCACACCCGCCGCGCCTCTGGATGATCGAAGGCCACACTGAAAACCGCCCCCACCCGGTCCGCCGGCAGCGCCCGCGCCGTCTGGTGCCGGAACTCCAGTTCCTCGCGGAGCGCACGCGATTCCTCCACCGACCACGGCACGACCGCAGTGTTCAGCCACCAAGACAGCCCGCAGCAGGCGAGCCCGACCAGCCAGATGGGAACGGTCATCCGGGCGAAGCCCACGCCGGCCGCCCGGAGCGCCGTCAGCTCGTTGGCCCGGTGCAGTTTCCCCAGCACGAAGAGCAGCGAGACCAGCAGCGACAGCGGGAGCACCACCGAAAAAAAGCTCGGCAGCCGCACGGCCACGTACCGCGCCAGCTCCAGCGGGCGCGCGCCCACCTGGTTGAGATCGCGCAGATCGCTGAACAGCACTTGGACCACCAGCAACCCGCCGGTGGCTAGCAGCACCAAGCCGAGAATCTGGAGCCACTCGCGGAGCAGGTGGCGGTCGAACGTGTTCACGGGCCGAGTTGTAGGCGGCGCGCGGACCGCGGGAAGCCTAAAGCCGGGCCGCCCGACGACTGCGGGGTTGAAATGCGCCCGGGCCCGACGTTACCTCCCATTTATGCGCCTCGCCCTCGCTGCCCTCGCCCTCCTCCTCACCGCCTCGACCGCCGCCGCGGGCGAACCCGCGCCGATCAAGGTCGGTCTGTTCGCCTCCCTGACCGGCAAAGAGGCCGCCTTCGGCCAAGCGACCCGCAAGGGCGTCGAACTGGCGGTCGAGGAGCTCAACGCCGCAGGCGGCGTGCTGGGCCGGCGCTTTGAGCTGATCACCGAGGACAACCAGTCAAAGGCCGGCGAATCCGCCACGATCGCGAAGAAGCTGATCGCTCGCGACAAGGTCGTCGCCCTGATCGGTGAGGTCGCCTCGAGTCGCTCCCTCGAGGCCGCCCCCATCGCGCAGCAAAGCCGCGTGCCGATGATCTCCCCTTCCTCGACGAACCCCAAGGTCACCGAGATCGGCAACTACGTGTTCCGCGTCTGCTTCATTGACCCGTTTCAGGGTGTGGTGATGTCCAAGTTCGCGCGCCAGACCCTCAAGCTGCAGCGAGTCGCGCTGCTCACCTCCGTCTCCTCCGCCTACAGCGTCGGCCTCGCGAAGTACTTCCGCGATCACTTCACCGCCGCCGGCGGTACCGTCGCGCTCGAGCAGAAGTACTCGGAGGGCGACAAAGATTTTAAGGCGCAGCTCACCGCGATCAAGGCGGCGGGCGTTGAGGGGATCTTCGTCCCCGGTTACTACACCGAGGCGGCCCTCATCTGCAAACAAGCCCGCGATCTCGGCCTGAAGCTCCCCCTTTTCGGCGGGGACGGCTGGGAGGCGCCCCAACTGATGGAGATCGGCGGCGCCGCGGTCGAGGGCACCTACTACTCGACCCACTACTCCTCGGAGGACCGCTCCCCGGCGGTCCAAGGCTTCGTCGAACGCTACAAGCGCCGTTGGAACGGCGAGTCGCCCGACGCGATGGCCGCCCTCGGTCACGACGCGGTGCTGGTCCTCGCCGACGGCATCCGCCGCGCCGGCGGCACCGAGGGGCCGAAGCTGCGCGACGCGCTGGCCGCTACCCGCGACGTCTCCGGCGCTACGGGCAAGACCACTCTCGACGCCCAGCGCAACGCCACCAAGGCCGCCGTCGTCATCACGGTGAAGCAAGGACGCTTCTCCTTCGTCGAGTCCGTCGCCCCCTGAGGCGCATCCGCCCACCCCGGCATCCGCCGCGGGGTTGGTCCGATTCCTGCATACAGTTAGGCGGACCTCCCGCCGTATGCCGCACACCGCCCTCGCCTCCCTCTCGGCCTCCGCCACCGCCGGTGCGGACGCCGGGCTCGTCACCTACCTCAACCTCAAGCTGCGCGAGATCGGGCAACCCGGAGTGCCCCTCGCGCCGGGTGCCGACGGCCTCGCGCCGCTGGTGGACCACTTCCTCGCGGTCAGCCGCGAAAAGGACCGGGCGCTGACCCGCCACCTCTGCCCGATCGACCAGCGGCTGCAGAACTTCCTCTACGACCACCTCGAGGCCGGGCCAGAGCTCGCCGGCGACGTCCCCCGCCTGCCCCACACCACGCTCGTCCTCGATCGCGCCGGCCTCGCCCGGGTCCTTTCCCTCCCCCCCGGCGCGGACGAGTACCGCAGCGACATCCTGTCCTCCTATCGGGTGAGCCAGGGCGTGCTGCACAACCCCCGCAGCGACCGCCGCACCACGCAGGGCATCTTCCACGTGGCGGACCTCGGGTTCCCCGTGCCCGATGACAAGAAGGCCGTCCCGCCCGCCGTCTTCGGCCGCCTGCTGCGCCACGCCCTCCAGCCGCCCCCAGAGCTCCTCCGACTGCCGTTCACCGCCGCCGCGCCCACCGCCGCCGAGTGCTTCGTCACCCTGTTGCTCCGCCCTCTGGTCTGCCCCGCGGTGCCCGGCGGCACCCCGGCCCGCGCGATGGAGACCCGCTTCTTCGTCCCTGGCGCTCTGGTGGCCAACCTCGACTTTATCGAGCGCATCTTCGGCAACGCGGGCGACCCCCACCTGCCGGCCAACGACGCGGCCCTCGATCCGGAACACTGGACCGGACACACGGGCGGCGTCATCCTCGCCACCCACCTCACCCGCCTGACCAAGCGCGAGCTCGGCCTACCCGCCTTCGCGGACGCCACCGCCCGCCAGCGCCGCGACGGGATGTGCTGGAAGGACCCCGGGGAGAAGTACAACGACGGCGTCGCGTTCAAGCTCACGGCCCGCGACCGCCGCGGGGTGATGTTGACCCTGATCGCCGACAACTACTTCGGTTACTGCAAAAAGGAGGTGAAGGCCCAGATCAGCTTCGCAGCCAACCTCCTCGGCCGTTGCGAGGAGGAACACGCCGGCGGCGCCCTCGCCTTCCCCAGCTATGACCTCGGCGCCGACTTCCAGCTCAGTCGCCACCTCGCGGTCGTCGACCACACTTTCGCCGGAGCCCTGCGTACCCTCGGCGACCGCGCAGAGCTCCAGCCGGGCGGCTGGGCGCGGGACCGGCAGCACCCCGACATCTGCTACGTGCCCGAGGATGCCGCCTTCGACCTCCGCACCCAGTCGATCACCTGGCGCGACGCCACCGGCGGCACCGCCATGCTCAAGCTCCTGCCCCGCCACACCTACGTCCTCCCCTCCGGCTACAAGGTCGAGATGGTGAAGCCCGAGGACGGGCGCCGCTGGCGCCTGCGCGGCACGACCGCCGAGGGCCTCCTCTGCCACAAGCCCTGCACCGTCTCCGGCGGCGGCAAGTCCGAGATCTCCAAATCCATCGCCGACGCCATCTTCACCGCCCCCAACTTTGTCGGAGACCTCGCGCGCGACTTCGACGCGATCGACGCCCTCCTGCGCCACGAATACGGCCAGCGCTTCCGCGACCCCGCCCGCAACAAGCCCCGCGGGCGCCCGCTGCTGAGCCCGGAGCGTTCGCTCGGCTCCGTCGTCAAGCTCCTCAGCCGCAGCCCGGACTACACCGAAGCCTACAACGCCTGGCTCGGGGAAATCCCCCGCCACATCCTCGACCTCGTGCTCCTCATCAAGCGCGTGTATAAGCCAGAGTGGGGCGACGACTGGCGCCGCCACTTCACGGTCGACACGATCAACGGGCGCCCCGGCAACGAGCTGAAATTCGGGGGCGAGAAGGCGATGACGCACTTCCTCCGCGTCGGCTTCACCCCCGAAGGCGGCTGGCGGACCTTCAGCCTGCGCAAGGACTTCCATCCCGCGCTCAAAATTCAGGCCGAGGACGACATCTCGGCCGCGATCATTCTCCCCGGCGACCGGCTCGCCGGCCTGCCCGCCGCCGCCGCCCGCGCGGGACGCCCCGTGAAGTTCGTCGCCAACTGCGAGTCCGCCCTCTTTCAACGGCCGGACGACGCGATCCACCGCGGCTACGACCGGACCACCGAGCGCGATTTCTCCCGCCCGGGTAACTTCCTCTCCAACTACGAGCCTCTCGACCGCGCCGCCGTTCGTCACCTCGTCGAAGACGCGATCGGCTTTGACGCCTTCACCGAGCCGATCCGGGTCCTGCTCGCGAACTTCGCTGCCGCGGAGCGGCCGGCCTACCTCGCCTCGCCCGCGCATCCGCGAATCGTTGACGGGAAGCCCACCAAAAACCCCCGCTACCTGCAGCGGCGCCCGGACCTTGAGGATCCCCGCGCCTCCTATCTCGCCCAGATCGGCGCGCAGCTCTACCGGCGCCTGCCGCCCTCCACCCCCGCCCTGTTCCCGGTCGGCGCCGTCCTGGCGGGTCGCCGCCTCAACCCACCCGAGCCCGGCATCCGTCCGATGTGCGTCTTCGGCCCGCTCCATTACCAGGAGTTGCCCGAGGCGTTTATGGATTTCATCGCCAGCCTCACCGGCAAATCCCCCTCGACCACGGGCGCCGGCTCCGAGGGCGCCCTCACGAAGGGCCCGTTCAACGCGCTCCCGCCGATCCACGACCTCAACGCCGCGCTCGTCGGCTACATTCTTACCGACCTCGCGGTCTTCTCCTCCGCTGCTGGCTGGATCGGGCCGCACTTCCGCGTCGACCACGATATCAGCCTGCTGGTCCCCGAAATCTGGGCCCGAATGAGCCCTGAGGAGCGTTCGCCTCGCTTCCTGATCGACGGTGGGTTTCTCGAGCGCTGCACGGACTGGACGCACGCCGGCCAACCGGTGCTCGCCAGTCGCCTCGGCTGGCGCATCACCTCGCGCTTCGTCCAGACCTTCTGCGGACGCGTCTTGGGCAACCCCAGCACTCTTTTCGACGAGGAACTGCTCCGGCCCGAACGGCAGGACCCAGCGGTCTTCGCCGACGGGATGGAGAACATTGTAAAAGCGATGCGCGCCGCCGCGGAGAGCTATTTCGCGGACGGCTCGGTCGCGCAGGCGGTGCCGCCCCTCCGGGCCCTGCTGCACCTGATGCGCGACGGTCACTGGGAAGGCCGCGGCGCGGACGCCCCCGAGTTCCGTGCGCTCTTCACCCGGGAGTCCCTGCTTGCCAGCGACTGGTACGCGGCCCGCCTCGAGGCGCAGCGGCGGCGCGACGTCGCCTACTGGGAACAGGCCGCCACCTACCTGGAACGTTTCCTCTCCCGTCCGAATTACACGGACGTCGCGGGGCAACTGGGCATCCGCGAACGGCTCGCGGCGGCCCGCGCCGCCGCGGC
>CAIOTK010000223.1 GCA_903861185.1 uncultured Opitutia bacterium
AGCGGCACGAGCATGGCGGCTCCCCACGTCGCGGGCGCGGCCGGCCTTTACCTCGCGGGCCGGACCAAGCCGACGAACGCCGTCACCGCTGCTGCCGCCCGTGCGGCCATCATCGCCGCGGGTCACCTCCAGACCGGCCCCAGCGGCTTGAAGCCCGGCGCCGCGGACAAGGACGCCTTCCGGGAGCCGATCCTGAACGCGACCAACCTCTGAGCGTTCCTCCGCTCATCCTTCCAGCCGCCCCTCTCCCGGGGCGGCTTTTTTGTGCCGACCGGCGCCGCGGGCTTCAGAGCACTTCCGCAAACGAGCGTCGCAAGAGCGAGAAGAGCACGGCGCCGAGGGCGCAGGCGCCTAGGCCCACGGCATAAAGCTGCAGGACCGGTTCCCACGGCAGCGGCTCGTGCCAGAGGACGACGCGGCGGCTCAGGTCGACTAGCTGCAGCAGGGGATTGTGCTGCAGGAAACCGAGTTCCGGCGGGATCTTGGCCGGAGGATACATCACGGCGGAAGCGAACAGCAGCGCCGTCGAGGCGAACGGGGTCACTTGCCCTAAGTCGCGGACAAAGACGCCGATCGCGGCGAGGGCCCACGCCACGCCGAGGGCCAGCAGCAGCAGCGGCAAGACCAGCACGGGCAGCCAGAGGACGCTCGCGGAGAGTCCTGTCGTGGAGAACATCGCGCCCACCAGCACGAGGATCAGGCTGACCGCCAAGTGGAACAGCGTGGCCCCGAGGTGGGCCAGCGGCAGCGCCTCCAGCGGGAAGACGACCTTCTTCACAAAGTTCGGATTGGCGACGATCACGCCCGGCGCC
Organism: uncultured Opitutia bacterium; assembly: GCA_903861185.1. Classification (GTDB taxonomy): domain Bacteria; phylum Verrucomicrobiota; class Verrucomicrobiia; order Opitutales; family Opitutaceae; genus ER46. The sequence goes on from CAIOTK010000223.1 coordinate 813, forward strand.
CAAGCGAGGGTCTCCGAGAAGGCGTGGAACAGGGTCAGCCCGAGGAAGAGAGCGAGGGAGAAGTCGAGGTGGGTCTCCCCCGGGACCACCCCGAACCGCTGCCCGTAGATCAGCCCGAAGACGACGAAGTACAGCGCCAGCATCGAGAGCGGGGTCAGTAGCGCCCAGATCGGCCCGAGGCGGCTCCCGCGGTGTCGCACCTCAATGTTGCGGCGCGTGAACTGCCAGACCAGTCCGCGCCGTGCCCACAACCCCGCGATCATCCGTGTGGGTTCAAAGATCAGTGCCTGCACCAGAGGTCCGGCCATAGTCGCGGTCAACGGGGATGGCCGGGCAACGCGCGGAGGCAACCTTCAACCGCCGCGGGCGCCACGAAGGATAACGCGCAGGCCTCGTCGTTAATCCCGTGGCTGATGACCCAGCGCCCCCCGCTGAACGCCGCGCCGCAGGGATAGATCACCTCATCTACGGCGGGGTTGAGCCGTGGATGCTCGCGCCGCGCACGCCGCTCGTGGGCGAGGTCCAGCGGCGCGGCGGGGCCCGCGACGGGCGCGAAATCCGGGCCGGAGCGGAAGCAGTAGACGCCGACCCGGTAGCAATAGCCCGCCGCGCCATCGTGGACCGAATGGCCGAACGACCAGAATCGCCCCGCGTGCCACACCGGGGGCGCTCCGCCCCGCAGGCCCCCGTGCGCCGCGGGATAACCGGGCAGCGCCCACGCGGTGGTCGCGGCGTCATCGCAGACCACGGGGCCCTCGCTGGCGAGGTCGAGTCGGAGTACGCGATGCGGGATGACGGAGTAGACCGCGTGGAGTTGGCCCTCTGGCGTGGCGAAAGCGGACCAGTTTTTTTCCAGCGGTCGCCGGGGACCGGCGAGCTTAAGTTCACGCGCTCGGCCCGCGGGGAGCAGGGTGCGTGGATTCACCTCCTGCAAGAACTGGTGGTTGTGCGGCTCGTGCCAGCCTGAGTTCCAGTAAATGTAGATCCGCCCGTCCCAGCGGTGCAGCCGGGGATCCGCCAGCCAAGTTCGGGCCACGGGGGCGAGCGCGGGGTCGTCCGGGAAGACCACGGCGTCCGAGAACGCCACCGTCGAGCCCGGGACAACTTGGAATGCCGCGTCGAGCCGGCAACAGGCAAGACGGCGCAAGCCGTCCCCGAGGACGACGCGATAGGCGAGGATCCAGCCCACGCCGTCGGCGAGCAGGCCCGGATTGAAGGCGCGCACCGGACCGGGCAGGGCGCGCCACGCGGCGGGCAGCAATTGATCCGCGGGCAGTTCCCGGCACTCGTGCTCCGCCGCACCCGTCATCGCGCGAAGAACTCCCGCACCGCGGCGCACACGTGGTCGATCTGCGCCTCCGTGTGGTGCGGGCCGATTGGCAGGCTGAGCACCTCGGCGGCCAGCTGCTCGGCGAGAGGAAAGTCTCCTGACCGCCAGCCCGCGGCGGCGTAGGCCGGCGTGAGGTGGGGCGGCACCGGGTAGTGGATCTGCGTGCCGACGCCCGCCGCCGTCAGGTGGCGCTGCAACGCGTCGCGCCGCGCGGTGCGCACGACGAACAAGTGCCAGACCGGTTCGGCGCCGGGCGGGGTCCAGGGCAAGGTCAGGCCGGAGATCCCGGCGAGTTGCTCCTGATAGCGTGCGGCGAGGCGGACGCGCCGGGCGTTCCACTCGGCGAGGTGGGGCAGTTTCACCCGCAGGAACGCGGCCTGCAGCTCGCTCAGTCGGGAATTCAGACCCTGGAACTCGTGCTGGTAACGCACCTTCGAGCCGTAGTTGCGCAGGTGGCGCAGCCGCTCGGCTAGGGCGTCGTCGTCGGTCGTGATCGCGCCCGCATCCGCGAGGGCGCCCAGGTTCTTGCTGGGATAGAAGCTGAACGCGGCGGCGTGGCCCAGCGCGCCGACAGCCCGGTCGCCGAGCCGGGCCCCGTGGGCCTGGGCGGCATCCTCGAGGACGAGCAGACTGCGCGGGGCGGCGAGCGCGTGCAGCGCCGCGGTATCGGCCGGCAGGCCGTAAAGGTGGATGGGCAAAATTGCGCGCGTGCGGGGTGTCAGCAAGGCGGCGACGCGTGCGGGATCGAGGTTGTAGGTGCGCGGGTCGGGCTCGCACGGCACCGGCCGGGCTCCGACTTGGGAAACCGCCAGCCAAGTAGCGATGTAGCCGTTGGCGGGTACGATCACTTCGTCGCCCGGGCCGATCCCGCGGGCGAGGAGGACCAGTTGCAGCGCCTCCAGGCCATTGGCGACGCCGACACAGTGCCGGGCCCCCACGCTGGTGGCGAATTCCGCCTCGAACGACTCCAACTCGCGCCCCAGCAGAAACCAGCCGGAGTCGAGCACCCGCCGGTAAGCGGCGTCCAAGCCGGCGCGGAGCTCCGCCGTGGGCGGCTTGAGATCCAGGAGGGGCACTTGCATCGCTGGAGAGTGGACGATTTTTGGCGCCGGTGGCGAGGAAACGCCGGTGCGCGCCCGCCCGGGAGAAACCTGTTGCAAAGGCCCCTGAAATCCCGCGCTTTGGCCGCACTTCTTCCCGTGACGATTTTCCACCGCGCCCCGCCGTCTCGCCGGGCCTGCGCTGCGCTGCTGGCGTGGGTTGGCCTAGGCGTCGCCTTGGCCCGCGGGGCCGCGGGACCGGAGGTGGCCGCAACCCTGCCCGAGCACCACCTGCCGGCGCTGCGGGAGTTGCTCGAGACCGCCGGCCGCCGCTCCCCTCAACTGCTGGCCCAGGATCTCGAACGCATTTTGGCCGGCATCCGCATCCAAGGTACGGACGCTCAGCGCCTACCCAACCTCGGCGGTGGGCTCAGCTACGCGGTCAACCAGACCGCCATCTCCGCGAACACCAGTTCTCAGACGCGCGACAATGGCGGCTTTTACAACGTCGGCGTCACGCAGCCGCTCTACCATTGGGGCGCGCTCCAGAATCAGAGCGCTTCGGCGCGGATCAACGCCCTGATCGCCCAGAAGTCGTTCACCCAAGCCGCGCGCGACCTGCGGGTCGTCATCCGCCGCGCCTTCCTCGGGCTGGTCGCGGAGAAGGCCCGGGTGGCCGCCGCGGCCGAGACGGTGCGCCTCCTCGCTGCCGAGGTGGCGGTGCTGGAGGAAAAGAAGTCCCGCGGCGTGGCCTCGGCTGCGGCCGTCGAGGGGGAAAAGCTCCGTTTGCGCGAAGTGCGGCTCGACCACGACCGCCTCGCCGCCGAGTTCGAGGCGAACCGGCGCCGCCTCGCGCGCCTCGCCGGTGCGGCCGAACTGCCCGAGTCCGCCGTCCCTGCGACGCTCCCCGCTGCGCTCCCCTCCGCGGAGCTCGCGGCGGCCGTCGCCGCGGCCGCCCTGCGCGACGGCGCCCGCAGCACGCTCGAATATGAGATCCACGACCTGCGGCTGAAAGACGCGCTGCTGCGGCACGAGATCGAGAAGGTCCGGCTCCGCCCCAAGTTTTACCTCAGTGCGGGCGCCAGCCTCGAGAACTCCACCAACGTCAACAACAACACCGTCAACCAGCAGGGCGTGCAGCGGCGCACCGTCAGCGTCTTCGCCCAATGGTCGATCTTCGACGGTTTCGCCACCCGCGCCGCGGTCCGCGAGGCGGTCGCCGGCCGGCGCGCCCAAGAACGCCGCGCCGAGATCGAAATCGAGGCGCTGCTGCAGAACATCCAGCTGCTCGAGCGCGGGCTACGGCTCGACGCGGAGCAAGTTGCGCTCGCCGAGATCCGGCTGGGCATCGCCAAAGAGGGTAGCCGCGTGATCGCCCGCGAGGTCGAGTTGGGCAACGCGCCCCGCGGCGACCTCGAGCGTTCCCGCGCCGGGATCCTCCAGGCCGAGATCCGCCTGCAAGAGTCCCGCGCCCTGCTGCTCTCCCGCTGGGCCGAATTGGTTGCCCTTGCCGGCGCGGAGCCCAACCTCTGAGCGAGTTTCTCCCGCCGATGTCCACGTCTCCCCGTAGCGGTCGCCGCCTCCTCCTTCTGGCGCTCGTCCTCGCCCTCGCCGCCGGGGGCGCCTTCGCCTTCCTGCAAGGCGCCCGCGCCACCGCGCGCGTCAAGGCCGCCAACCGCGACACCGCCATCGACGCGGTGACGGGCAGCGTCGTGGTCGACGCCGAGGGCGGTTTCAAGGAGCTGCGCTGCGAGGCCGCGGGTAAGGTCGTGACCGCCAACCTGCGGCCCGGGACGCATTTCCGAAAGGGCGATGTGCTCGTGCAGCTCGATACTACCGAGCTGGACCGGCAGATCAGCGAGACGCGGCGCAAGCACGAGACGGACAAGGCCCGCGCCCGCCTGTTGCTGGAGAACAACCCGGAGCGAAAGGTCGCCGAGGAACGCCTCGCCACTGCGCGCCGCCTGTTCGAGCTGGGCAATGCTCCGGAGGAGGAAGTGAAGGGACTCCAACGTGCGCTCGATGAGATTGACCGCCGCCTGCGACTGACGGAGTTCGACGACCGGAAGGGTGACGCTGACTTCAAGGTGGCGATGGAGGCGCTCGAGCTGCAGCGCGAGCGGATGCGGGTCACGGCGCCTTTCGACGGCACGATCCACAACACCGGAGCGCTCACCTGGGAGGGCGCGCTGATCAACGCGGGTCAGCCGGTCGCCCTCGTCTTCTCCCGCAAGCGCATCGTGATCGCCAAGATCAGTGAGGAAAGTTTCGGCCGCGTGAAGCTGGGCCAGGGGGCCCGCATCCGTTTGCTGACCTACGGGACGCAGAACTTTGACGCCACCGTTTCGGAGCTGTTGCCGGCTGCCGACGACGCGCAGCGGTTCACGGTCTACCTCGACGTGAAGGCCGACCCCGAGTTGCTGCGGCCGCTGAGCACCGGCGAGGTGACGATCACCGTGGATTCGGTGCCGGATCAGATTATGGTCCTGCGCCGCTCGCTCTTCGATGGCAATAAGGTGCTGGTGGTGCGCGATGGCCGGGTCGAGCGACGCACGCTCGAGGTAGGCTACGTCTCGCTCAACAATGCGCAGGTGAAGCGTGGCTTGGCGGTGGGCGAGCTCGTGATCGTCGACCAGCTCGAGGAGTTCCGCGAGGGCCAGCGGGTCAGGGTCGAAGTTACCTTCTGAGCGGCGCCGCGCCGCCCGCCCGCCGTGACGTCCCCGAACCTACGCATCGCCTACCGCTTCCTCACCGCCAAGAAGCGGGCGATGGTGATGAGCTTGGCATGCACCATCCTCGGCGTCGGCCTGTTCATCGTGACCCAGGCGACGACCAGCGGCTTTGAGCGCTTCTTCACCAAGACGATCCTCGGCATCAACGGGGCGATCCGCATCGAGGACAAGATTCAGGACACGATGCGTAGCATGGCGGCGGCCGGCGGGGGTGATTCTCACTTTGCGCGGCGCGACGGGGTGAAGTACATCGAGGGCATCGAGGAGCCCCAGGCGCTGATGACGGCGGTGCGGGAGTTCGCCAACGTGCGCGGCGTCTCTGCGGTAGTGCGGGGCAACGTCCAGCTCCAGAGTCCCTTTAAGGTAGAGGACGCGCAGGTCTTCGGGATCCGCCTCGAGGACCACTTGCGCGTCTCCGACCTCGCCGAGCAGGTGACGAACGGCAGCCTCGAGGATTTTCGTAATTCGCCTACGGGGGCGCTGGTTGGGCGCGTCCTCGCGGACCGACTGCAACTGGCGGTGGGCGACTCGCTCGTGATCTCCGCCCGGGGTGCTTCGCGCCGGGTTCAGGTGGCCGCCATCTACGAGACGGGCTACCGCGAGGTGGACAAGACCAACGTCTACCTGCACCAGCCCGAGGCGCGCTCGCTCCTCAAGCGTCCCTCTGGGGCGACGTTCCTGCAGATCAGCCTCCACGACCCCGCGCGGGCGCCGCAGGACGCCGCCCGCCTCGAGCAGGTCCTCCGCCACAGCGTGAAGCCGTGGCAGGAGCGGGAGAAAACTTGGCTCGCCGTCTTCCGCGCCTTGCGGATCTCCACGATGATCACCGTCTCGGTGTTCACGCTCATCGCCAGCTTAGCGATGTTCAACACGCTCGCGATGATCGTCCTCGAGAAGACTAAGGACATCGCGATCCTTCGGTCGATGGGTTACGAGCGACGCGACGTGACTCGGATTTTTCTCTGGCAGGCCGGCATCGTGCTGGCCTTCGGCGCGGTCGCGGGCGCGCTCCTCGGCGCGGTGGTCACTTGGCTCGTCTCCCAGGTGCCGCTGCCCATCAACGGGATCTTTAAGACCGATCGCTTCATCGTCACGTGGGACCCGGCGCACTACGCGGGCGCGGTCCTCACCGCGGTGGTGATGGTGATGGTCGCCAGCCTCATCCCGGCCCGCCGCGCCGCGCGGCTGGAGCCAGGAGACATCGTCCGCGGCACCGCCCAGTGAATTCCTCTTCGTCCACGCCCGTCGCCGCGCCCGCCTGGGCGCTTCGCTGCCGCGGCCTCCACCGGCATCTCGGTGAAGGCGAGGGCCGGGTGCACGTGCTCAAGGGAGTCTCGTTCGAGGCGCAACGCGGCCAAGTTTACGCTATCGTCGGGCCGTCCGGCTGTGGCAAGAGCACGCTGCTCTACCTCCTCGGGCTACTGGACCGGCCGGACGAGGGTGAGATCGAGATCAATGGCCGGCGGATGTCGAACCACGACGATGCCGCCCGCACTGCCGCGCGCGGGGAACACATCGGCTTCGTCTTCCAGTTCCACTTCCTGATGCTGGAATTTACGGCGCTGGAGAACGTGATGATGCCGATGCGTAAGCTGGGCCGGCTGCCGCCCGCGGCGATGCGGGACCGCGCCCACGCCCTGCTCGACTCGGTCGGCCTCGGCGCGAAGACGCACCGGCTCGGCACGCAGCTTTCCGGCGGGGAACAGCAGCGCGTCGCGATCGCCCGGGCGCTGGCCAACCAGCCCGCCATCCTCCTCGCGGACGAACCCACCGGGAACCTCGACGTCCGCAATTCCAACCTCGTGTTCGACCTGCTCACCCGCCTCGCCAAGGACAACGGGCAGGCCGTGGTCTTGGTCACCCACAACCCCGAGATCGCCCAGCGTTGCGACGTCACGCGCCCGATGCGGGACGGGCTCTTCGCCTAGACGGGAGTGCCGCGCGCGGCCCGGCGCCGCAGCAGGGTCCGCAGCAGCGGCCGGGGCAGGAGCCGGAAGAGTGTGGCCGCGAACGCCACCGTCCGTCCCGGGTGCACGCACGGTTGGCCCGCGGCGAGCCCGGCAAGCCCGGCCGCGACCACGGCCTCCGGGGGCATCCGTAGGGGACCGGTGCCGCGCCGATCCGTGTCCGGCCCGCCCGCTCGGCGCGCGGCCCCGCTGAAACCCGTCGGCGTCGGGCCCGGGCAGAGGCAGGTCACCGTCACGCCCCGCGGTGCCAGTTCGACCGCGAGCGCCTCGGAGAAGCTGCTGACGTAGGCCTTGGAGGCCGCGTAGACCGCCAGCTCGGGCACGGGCAGGCTCGCCCCGAGGGAGGAGACTTGGAGGATCCCGGCGGGCCGGGTGAGGCGCGGGAGC
>CAIOTK010000224.1 GCA_903861185.1 uncultured Opitutia bacterium
ACGAAGGCGATGAGCACGTTGAGCAGGAGCCGTCGTCCGGCGGGATCTTGTCCCAAAAGACCGCGCGCCATCGACATCAGGGGGCCCCAGTACAGCAGCGCGACCGCCGCGATTGCCCCGAACTGGATCACCACGATGAACGTATCGGCCGCGTTCTTTACCGTGAGTGGTTCGCCCGGCTTGCCTTCCTTCGGCTTCCGGTGCCAGCGCGGCTGGCCGTCCGGCCCGAGCAGGGGCTTCGTGTCGTCGAGCCCCAGCAGGCGAGTGCCGATAATCAGGTGGCCGGTCGACGAAATGGGCAGGAACTCGGTCACCCCCTCGATCACCCCCAAGAGGATGGCGTCCCGGGCGCTCAACTCCGCCGCGGGTGCGGTGGCCGCGGCGGGCGCGAGGGCCGGTGCGGCGGCGCGGACGAGCGCGGCCGCGGCCAAGAGCAGGGCGAGCAGGCGCTTCTTCATCCGTGGGTTGGTGGCAGGCAGGGGAGTGGTGCGCAATCCCATTTCGTTGGCCGGAAGCAAGTTAAGTAAAATCCACCCCGCGCTACGCAGTTTCCGCTCCCGGGGCGCGGGAGCGGCTCAGGTTACTCGACGCGGAAGGCCACCGCGGGCGCGGTGAGTCGCAGCGCCGCGGGTGGCTCGGTGGCGTCGACCTGCAGCACCACGGTGTTGAGCCCGGCCCGGGCCTCGGCGGTGAAGGTCGCGCCGGGGCGGACCGGGCGGCCGTTGACCCACGCCGCGGTCGCTGCGCCCTCGAGGGTGAAGGTGACTGGACCGGCGCGGGTCGCCTCGAACTGCGTCGCCGCGTACAGGCCCCGGCTGTTTTGCCGGAAGTTGAAGGCCCCCGCGAACGCGTCGCTCGGCAGCCGCCCGCTCACGAGCGAGTAGGCGGACACCCAGTGCTCGAGCGCGAAATCGCCCTGCACGACGCGCTCGGCGCCGAGGTGCTGGTTGGCGCTGACGATGTTGTAGATCCGCCAGAAGCGGGCGACGCCGCCGCGGGCCGCGTCGTAATCGCCGGGTTTGCCGAGCTGAATCAGGAACCGGAAGAGGTCGAGCCGCTCCTCGGGCAAGAGGCCGTCGATCAGCCCCGCGGGCATCAGGGAGCCGATGCTGGTGCGGCGGGTGATGCTGCGCGCGGGGAGGGTGACGAGCTGGTTGGCGGCGGTGCGGAGGACGACCTCGCCGCCGGCTTCGCGGACGACCATCCCGCTGTGCTCCTGACCGTCGGCGGTCGCGAGCAGCATCGCGTGGTAGCCTTCCTTGATCTTAGCCCCTGGGTTGAGCAGAGCCTCGATGACATAATCGGCGGGCGCGCTCGCTCCGATGCTGGTGAGGTCGGGGCCGAGGCGGCCGCCGGCGCCGCCGATGGCGTGGCAGGCGACGCACGCGAGCTCCGTGCGGCGGTACAGGCGTTCCCCGCGGGCGGCGTCTCCGCGGGCCAAAGCCTCCTGCGCGAGGGCGCGGAGGGCCTCGGGGGAGGACGCGGCTTCGCCGAGCCCGAGGCCGGCGGCTTGGAGCAGGACGGGGACGAGGGCCTGGTGCTGGTTGCCTTCGCGGGCGGGGCGCAAGCCGGCGCGCGCGACGGCGGCGGGTGGCGGATCCTTGGGCAACTCGGCGGCGAGGCGGGCGCTCGCCCCGCGCACGCCCAGGAGGCCGCGCCACAGCGTCTCGGCGGCGGCCTCGTCGGCGGGCAGCCGGAAGACGGCCGGTAGGACCGCGAGGGCGGCGTTGAGGTTCACACCCGCGAGGGCCACGGTGGCTTCACGGCGCAGCCCGGCGTCCGTACCCTCGGTGGTCGCAAGCCGGCGCAATTCCGGCGTCGCCGCGCCCCCGAGGTCACGGAGCGCCGCAAAGGCGGCGGCGCGCTCGGCGGGGGCGGCGCCCGGTCGGGCGGCGGCGGCGGCGAGTGGGGCGGCGAGGACTTGAAGTTTCCAGGCGCCAGCGAGCGGCACGGCCGCCCGGCGGATGGCCGGAGCGGGCGACTCCAGCAGCGCGCCGAGGGCGGCGAGGTCCCCGGTCGGGCGGGCATCGCGGACGCGGGCTGCTTGGGCCAGCGCCTCGAGGGCCCGGGCCGCGACCGGTTCGGGGAAGGCGCCGGCGAGGATCTCGCTGAAGAGGCGCGTCAGCTCGGCGGGGCCGCCGGCGGCGCCGATCAGCTCGATCCACGGGCCGCGGCCGTCGCGCGGCAGGCCCTGGCGCGCCAGCAGGCCGGCGAGGACCTCTGCGGCGCGGGCGGGTTCGACGGCGCGGAGCCCGAACTCCAGCGCGGCCTCCTGGCCGGCCGGGTTCCAAGTGCCGTCGGCGACGCCGGCCAGCCACGGGGTGGCGAGCTCGTTGACGGTCAGCCACAGCGCGTAGTCGAGATAGGGGTCCATCGCGCGCCCGAGCACGCTCAGGGCCACGTCGGCGGCGGCGAGGGTGCCTTGACGGCCGAGGGCGCGCACGGCCTCGAGGCGCACGCGGGGGTGCGGATCGGCGGCGAGCCGGGTGAGGGCGGGGAGGGCGCCGGCCACCGGCAGGGCACGAACCGCCGCGGCGCGGACGCGCGGGTCCTGCGCGGCCAGCAGGCCGGTGTCGTCCGCCTGCGCGGGCAGATCGAGCGCTTGGCGCAGCCAGCGGGCCTGCAGACGAGCCGGCTCGGTCCGGGGGGCGGCGGACCACGCCGCGAGGTCGGTGGCGATGGCGGCGCCGCGGCCCAGCAGCACGCGCCGGGCCTGTTCCTGAGCGTAACCGTCGGGACCGGCGAGGCGGTCGAGGAGCTCCGGGTTGGGCAGCTGGGTCAGGTCGACGCGGGGTAGCGCCGGCCGGCCCTTGTAGGCGATCCGCCAGATGCGGCCGTGCGCCTTGTCGCGGCGCGGGTCGCGGAAATCCACCTCGCCGTGCTGGATGATCGGGTTGCTCCAGTCCGCGACGTAGAGGGCGCCGTCCGGCCCCATCCGCAGGTCGATCGGGCGGAAAGAGGCTGCGGTGGTCCGCAGCAGATCGGGCAGCTCGCGGGTGACGTAGCCGCTGCCGAGCTCCTCGGTGCGGTAGCGGACGAGGCGGTGGGCGCGGAAGTCCGCGGTGACAAAGTCGCCTTGCCAGTCGTCCGGGAAGTGGCGGCTGCGGATGATCTCGAGTCCGCAGTACTTGGGCGTCGTGCCGGGCGTGATGCTGGCGAGGACGCGGCGGGCGGGGGCGAGAGTGCGGTAAGTGGCGCCGGGCACGGCCCAGCTCAGTCCGGAGTTGCCCGCGCCATCGGTGGCGAACGATTGGCCGAAGTCGTCGATCTGGTGGCCCCAGGTGTTCACCCAGCCGCGGTAGCGGACCTCGGTGTGCAGGTTGCGCGGGTCGAGCGCGAAGATGCCGCCGGCGCGCAGGCGGACGACGCCGTGCGGCGTCTCGGCGGTGGTACGGGTGTAGACCGATTGCGCGAGGTTGAGGCGCCCGTCGACGCCCCAGCGCAGGGTGTGGAGGTTG
>CAIOTK010000225.1 GCA_903861185.1 uncultured Opitutia bacterium
GCGCCTCCGCGTCGACCCGCTCCTGAACACTTGGTACCTCAACCTCAACGTCCGGCGCCCGCCGCTGGACCGGCCCGCCGTGCGACGCGCGCTCGCCCTCGCGATCGACCGGGCCGCTCTGTCCCGCGCGGTCTACTCCGGCGCCCGCGCCCCCGCCGGCAGCTTCGTGCCCCCAGGCTGTGGCGAGTATGCTCCGGTCGCTGGGACCCGCACCGACCCGGAGGCCGCCCGCCGGCTCCTTGCGGAGGCGGGTTTCCCGGAAGGCCGCGGCTTGCCCGCGATTCCCCTCCTCGCCCGCAACGACGGCCATCTGCCCAAGGTCGCGGAGGCGATTCAGGAGATGTGGCGGCAGATCGGCATCACCGCGACGATCGAGGTGGTGGAGCAAAAAACCTGGCTCGAACAGCAGCAGCAGGGCGCCCACACCGCGGCGCTGCTGGGCTGGGTCGCGGACTATGCCGATCCCCTCACCTTTCTCGGCCTGTTCGTGACCGGCGGAGGCAACAACTGGACTGGCTGGGCGGACGCGACCTACGACGGACTCCTGGCGGAAGCGCGCGAGACCGCCGATCCGGCCGCGCGCGCGGCCCTGCTGCGGCGTGCTGAGACCCGCCTGCTGGAGGAGGCACCCGTGTCCCCACTGGTGCACGGCGCCCAGACTTACCTCCTAGACCCAGCCGTACGCGGGTGGGAACCGGCCCCGCTTGGCCTCCATCGTTTCCACCGCGTGGAGCTGGCTCCCCCCTGAACCCCCGCGGCTTGCGGCGCGGACTCCCAACGCCCACCATGACCCCGATGTCCCCGCTCCGCCTCCTGTTCCTGCTCTGCGTCGCCGGCGCCGCTGCGGCCGCGCCCGCGCCGGAGTTCGCCCTCGTGCGCGTCTGGCCGGGCTGGAAGGAGGCGGAGGACTTCACGCGCCTCCGCGAATATTTCGGCGCCGCTCCGAATTCCGGACCGCGCCGCGTGCTGCGGACGACGCCCGAGCAGCGCGCCGGGTTTTATTTCCTCGTGCGCACGCGCGGGGCCGCGGTCCCCGACGCGGTCGTGGAGCTGGCGATCCTCCGCCCCGACGGGCCCGAGCCGGTGTTGCACCGGTTTCCGGCCGCACTTCGCTCCGGCGAAGAGGTGGTCGAACTGGGACTGACCGGGGACGCGTGGCCGGGCGGCAAACGGGCTGAGCCTGTCGCGTGGCGGCTACGCGTGCTCGGTACCGGTGGCCGGGTGCTCGCGGAAGAGCGCAGTTTTCTCTGGGTGGATTCGGCTCCCTGAGCGATGGCCACCCTCGCTTGGGCACCACTGCACGGGTTGCCGCACCTCACGCCGGCGGTGCTCGCCGAGATCCTCGATCGCGGGCAGGCGTTCCGCTGGAACCCAGCCCCCGCGTTCGGCCCGGGAGCGTTCACCGGCCTCTGGAGTGGTCACGCCGTGCACGTGCGCCTCGACGCAGCGGGCCGACCGGAGTGGGCGACCGCGGGCACGGCGACGGGGCCGAAGGACCTCGCGACCTATTTCGGGACCGGTACCGATTTCGCGGCCGCCACCGACTCCCTGCCGTGGCGGAGTGACTCCCACCTCGCGCGGTGTGTCGCCGCGTTCCCCGGGCTCCGCCTCCTGCGCCAACCCTTCGGCGAGACCCTGCTCGCCTTCCTCTGCAGCGCGACCAAGCAGATCGTGCAGATCAAGCAGATGCTCGAACTGCTGGCCGCCCGCCTGGGCCGGCCTCTTTACCCCGGCGGTCCCCACGCCTTGCCCGACTGGACCGCGCTTGCGGCCACGCCCGAGGCAGAGCTGCGGGCCTGCCTACTCGGCTTCCGCGCTCGCCACGTCGTGGGGACCGCACGTTACCTCGCCGAGCGCCCGGGCTGGCTCGAAGAGACGGAGGCCCTACCCTACCCGGCCGCCCACGCCCGCCTGCTCGAGCTGCCGGGCGTTGGCGCGAAGGTCGCGGACTGCGTTCTGCTTTTCGGCGCTGGGCGGCTCGAGGCCTTCCCGGTGGACACGTGGATCCTACAGGCGCTGGCCCGCCACTACGGCCTCGACGGCTGGTCGCCCGCCCAGGTCGCTCACTTCGGCCGCGCGCACTTCGGCTCCCACGCGGGGCTCGCGCAGCAGTACCTCTTTGCCTGGGAACGGGGCCAGCGCCGGCCGCTCAGCGGCGCGCCCGCTGGATCAGCTCCACCTCGTAGCCCTCAGGCGCGTCGATAAACGCGATGGTGGAGCCGCTGCCCGTCAACGTCGGGCCGTCCGAGAGCGGGTAACCCTTGCGCGTCAGCTCCGCGGCAAAGGCGGCGAGGTCGTCGACCTCGAAGGCGAGATGCATCAGGTCAGGTTGAACCTGCACCGGCGGGCTGCCCGGCAGTTGGCACAGCTCGATCTCCTCCTCGCTGCCCGGAGTGGCGAGAAAGGCGACCTGCGCGCCGCGCGGCGAGACGCTGCGGCGGGCGATGGTCAGCCCGAGCGCGTCCTGGTAAAAGCGGACGGATCGTTCGAGGTCGTTTACGCGGAGGCGGGTATGCAGGAGCTTCTTGACCATCCCCGGAGGTTGCAGGCGAGCACCGCCGGCGGCAAGCTACGCCAATGAGCCTCGACCTCGCCGCCATCCGGGCCGCGCACGATCGCATCCGGCCCCACATCACCCGGACCCCGGTGCTGGCGAATGCGCGACTCGACGCGGCCTGCGGCGGGAAAATCTTTTTCAAGTGCGACAACCTGCAGAAGGCCGGCGCCTTCAAGGCCCGCGGCGCCGCCAACGCCGTATTCTCCCTCAGCGAGGCGGAGGCTCTCCGCGGCGTCGCCACGCACTCCTCGGGTAACCACGCCGCAGCCCTCGCCCGCGCCGCGAAACTTCGCGGCATCCCCGCGCACATCGTGATGCCCCGCAATGCCGCCCGCCCGAAGGTGCGGATGGTCGAGGCCTACGGCGGACGTCTCACCTTTTGCGAACCCACCCAAGAGGCCCGCGAACGCACCTGTGCCGCCCTGCTCGCCGAGACCGGCGCCAACCTGGTCCACCCCTTTGAGGACGAGCGCGTGATGGCAGGCCAAGGCACGGCAGCCCTCGAGTTCCTCGAAGACGTCCCCGACCTCGACGCGGTCCTCTGTCCAGTGGGCGGCGGCGGCCTCCTCGCGGGCACGGCGGTGGCGGTCCGCTCCCTCCGGCCCGCCGCGCAGGTGATCGGCACCGAGCCCGCCGGGGCAGACGACGCCGCGCGCTCCTTCCACGGGACCGCGCGGGTGCTGATGACGGATCCGCGGACGATCGCCGACGGCCTGCGCACGACGATCGGCGAACCCAACCTCGCGCTCGCTCGCCGACACGTGCACGACATCGTGACCGTCAGCGAGGCCGCCATTATCGCGGCGATGCACCTGCTGTTCGAAACCCTCAAGGTGGTGGTCGAACCCTCCGCCGCCGTGCCGTACGCCGCCGTGATGGAAGGCCGCGTGGCCACCGCCGGCCGCCGAATCGGAATCATCCTCAGCGGCGGCAACGTCGATCTCGACCTCCCCCTGCCCTGGGCGCGCGCCCATCCCCCCTCTTGAAAACCCTGCTCCGCCTCCTCGTCGCGCTCACCACGCTCCTCCCCGCCGCCGCGGCGGAACTACCACGAGTTTTTCTCGCCGGAGACTCGACGATGGCAGACAAGCCGCTCGACCTGCCTGAACGTGGGTGGGGCATGGCCCTCGGTCCGCTGCTCCGCGAAGGGGTGACCGTGCGCAACCACGCGATGAACGGCCGCAGCACGAAAAGTTTCCTCGACGAGGGCCGCTGGGCAAAGCTTACCGCGGAGCTGCGGCCGGGCGACTTCGTGGTGATCCAATTTGCGCACAACGACGAGAAGCGAGAAGACCCGAAGCGGTTCACGGATCCGGCGACGAGCTTCCGGGACAACCTCCGGCGCTTCGTGCGGGAGACGCGGGCGCGGGGCGCGGTGCCGCTACTGGCCACGCCAGTGTGCCGTCGCAAGTTCGCCGCCGGAGGTCGGTTGCTCGACACGCACGGCGACTATCCCGCCGCGGTGCGCGCGGTGGCGACCGAGGAACAGGTCCCGCTGCTCGACTTGGAGCGGGCGACGGCGGCTTGGCTGCAGCGGGAGGGCGATGTGCCCTCGCGGCGCTTCTTTATGTGGCTCGCGCCCGGGGAGCACCCGCGCATTCCGGAGGGCCGCCGGGACGACACGCATTTCGTGGCGGCTGGAGCCGAGGCGGTGGCCGCCCTCGCGGCTGCCGCCATCCGGGAACAGAATCTGCCTCTCGCTCCTTGGCTGCGCCCCTAGGCGGGGCAGCGGTGGCTCAATCGAGGTGGAATACCTCGCGCAGGCCACGCGAGACCGGGCGCGCGTCGGGCTCCGCCGGCATCACGTCGGCCATCCGCTGCCACCAGCGTCGGCAGACCTCCGTCGCGGCGATCGCGGCCCAGCGTTCCTCGCTCTCGATCTCCGCGTAGGCGAAGAGCTGGCGGGTCTCCTCGTGCAGAAAGATCGAGTAGTTGTGGACGCCGTGCGCGCGGAGCACGGCCTCAAGCTCCGGCCAGATCGGCTGGTGGCGGCGGGCATACTCGACCTCGGCGCCGGGATGGACACTCATCACGAAGGCCTTGCGGATCATTTGCGGGCGGCGGGAGCAGGTGGCGGAATCGGAGGCGCGGGCGAGGGCCGTTCGAGCGTGGTCAGGCCGTCGAGGAAGGAATCTCGGGCCGGCGGCGCCGCCGCGGGCGCGGCCGAACCGGCGGGCGCGGGCGCATCGAGCGAGGCGCGCAGCAATTGGAAACGTTCCCGTTCGGCGGGTTCGCGGGCGAGTTTCACGCCGCGCTCGGCCATTGCCTTCGCCTCGGTCGGGAAGCCGCGGCGGTGGGCGAGC
>CAIOTK010000226.1 GCA_903861185.1 uncultured Opitutia bacterium
ATCGAGGTCGAGCCGTTGGAGGCCATAATCTCGCTGACGACGCGGATGGAGTACGGGAAGGCATCCTCCGGGGGCAGCACCGGGACGAGGGAACGCTCGGCGAGGGCGCCGTGACCGATCTCGCGGCGGCCCGGGGCGCCGAAGCGGCCGGTCTCACCGACCGAGAAGGACGGGAAGTTGTAGTGGAGGATGAAGCTCTTGCTGGTGGCGCCGCCGGTGAGGCCGTCCATCTCTTGGGCTTCCTTGGTGGGCCCGAGGGTGGTGAGGGCGATGTTCTGGGTATCGCCGCGCTGGAAGGCGGCGGAACCGTGGACGCGGGGGAGGACGCCAACCGAGGCGCTGAGGGGGCGGAGGTCCTTCTGGCCGCGGCCGTCGGCGCGGACGCCCTTCTCGAGGACGTTCTTGCGGTAGGCCTTGTACTGGAGGTCCTCGAACACGACGTTCAGGTCGACATCGGTGAACTTATCCGCGCCGAGCTCCTTGACGAGGGCGGCCTTGGCCTCCTCCTTGAGCGCCTTGACGGCGGCGGAACGGACGGCCTTCTCCTTGCCGAAGATGGCGGTGATGAGGCGCTCGGTGGGGACCACGCGCTCGATGATCGCGCGGGCGGCCGGGGTGGCGCCGACGAGGGGGAAGGTGGCCTTCGGCTTGCCGGCGAGGCGCACGAGCTCCTCGATCGCGGTGATGATCGGCTGGATGGCCTGATGCCCGAACTCGAGGGCCTTGATGAACTCCTCCTCGGGGAGCTGATCGGCGCTACCCTCGATCATCAGCATATCGCGCTTGGTGCCGACATAGATGAGGTCCAGCGAGGAACCGTACATCTGCTCGATGGTCGGGTTGGCGACGAACTGACCCTCGATGAGGGCGACGCGGACGCAGGCGATGGGGCCGGCCCAGGGGATGTCGGAGATGGCGAGGGCGGCGCTGGCGCCGTTGACCATCGGGATGTCGGACTCGTTGAGCTGGTCAGCGGAGAGCAGCTGGCCGATGATCTGGACCTCGTTCAGGAGGCCCTCCGGGAAGAGCGGGCGGCAGGGGCGATCGCAGAGGCGGGAGGTGAGGATCTCCTTCTCGGAGGGGCGGCCCTCACGCTTGAAGTAACCACCGGGGAAACGGCCGGCGGCGGCGTACTTCTCGCGGTAATCCACCGTGAGGGGGAAGAAGTCCTGGCCGGGCTTGGTGCCCTGGGCGATGCAGGCGGTGACGAAGACGTTGGTTTCGCCAACGCAAACGTTGACGGCGCCATTGGCGAGCCCGGCGTAGGTGCCGGTGGAGAACGTGATCCCCAAGCCGGGGACGGTGACATTATGTTTCTGATTCATAGACGGACACTGCGGACGATGCGGACGGTCAAAGGGCGGCGGGTGGTTAGAGCGAACGGGCCAACGCCCTGGGCTTGGCAGACGTTCGCGGGCTCCCCGGGGGGGAGCGGCGGCAGCCCCGGAACCCGGGGCTGCGCGATAATCGGTCGGTCACTGCCGTCCACCCGGCAGACGCGAGAGATTTCCGTTTGGCGTCCGGCGCGGCCGGCGAGGGGGCGCCAAACGGAAATGTCCCGGTCTGGTCGAGTGTCGAAAAGACAACGGGCGACCCGCGGATCGGGTCGCCCGTAGGACGAAAGGGTTACTTACGGAGGTTGAGCTTCTGGAGCAGCTCGTTGTACTTGGGCAGATTGGTCCGCTTCAAGTAATCGAGGAGCTTGCGCCGGCGGGAGGCCATCTGCAGCAGACCGCGGCGCGAGTGGAAGTCCTTGCGGTGGGTGCGGAGGTGCTCGGTCAGGTGGTTGATGCGGGCGGTGAGAAGCGCGACTTGGACTTCGGACGAGCCGGTGTCCTTCTCGTGGGTCTTGTAATCCGAGATGATCTGGGGCTTAACGACTGTGGTGGACATGGGTTTGTGGTTGTTGAACACGACTGTAGGGAGTCTGGGCAGACCCCGTGCCACCCGCTCCTCCCGAGTGGAAATCGGGCCGAGCCGGCGTCACCGTTCCAATCCCGCGGAGTGCGAGACCAGCCATGGTGGACTCCCGCAACCGGCGGAAGGCCACTGACGCAAGGCAGCATTCCCGCAAGTTCCGGCGCCGCGGGCAAGTGCAAATTCCACCCACCTTCGCCAAGCCTACGGCGGGCAGGCCCTCCTTCGCCGAGCCTTCCACCTTCGCCAAGGCTTCCACCTTCGCCAAGGCTTCCACCTTCGCCAAGGCTTCCACCTTCGCCGAGGCTTCCACCTTCGCCAAGGCTTCCACCTTCGCCAAGCCTTCGGCGGACAAGTCGGCGGACAAGTCGGCGGACAAGACGGCGGGCGAGTCGGCGGGAAGGCTTCGGTTTGATGTAGCCGGGGCGTGCCGCCCCGGTCGGCGCAGACGGAAACACAGCCGAGGTCGGGCCGAATTAGGTTTGGGATCGGGTGAGGTTTAACCCCTAAATTAGCGTCCTCCGGCGGGGCCTCCGACAGGCCGCGGACGGACCCGAA
>CAIOTK010000227.1 GCA_903861185.1 uncultured Opitutia bacterium
CCTGCTCCGGATGGGCTGGAAGGAGCGCAACGACCTCGTCGACCGCACGCTTTCCACCCTTGAGAAATCGAGTCAGGTCCTGATGAGCGTCATCTCCGACGTGCTCGACTACTCCAAGCTCGAGGCGGGGGTGATCCACCTCGAGGTGACCCGTTTCCGGCCCGCGGACCTGCTCGGAGACGTAACGGCGATCCTCGAGCCAGCGGCGCGGAAGGCCAACCTCGAGTTATTGGTCGCGCCCGGGCCTCCGCCGGAACTGGAGTGGAATGGCGACGCGCCGCGCTTGCGCCAAGTGCTGCTCAACCTCGCCGGCAACGCGGTGAAATTCACCAACGGGTCCACGGTGGAGATCGCCAGCCGGGTCGATTTCGAGGGGGACACCGCCCGCCTGTGGTTCCACGTGACCGACCAAGGCCCGGGCATCCACGCGGACCAACAGGAGTCGATTTTCGAGCCCTTCGTGCAGCTGGAAACCAACCAAGTGATGTCGCAGGCCGGCACGGGCCTCGGCCTCAGCATTTGCCGCCGCCTGGTGCAGGCGATGGGCGGCGACCTCACGCTCGAGAGCGAGGTCGGCCGCGGCTCGCGCTTCAGCTTCTGGATTCCGCGCGAACCGCCCCCGCACCGCCCGCGGCCGACCGCGGCCCAGGGAGCTCAGAAGGAATAGGTCGTCGTGAACCGCAGTTCGCGCGGCTGGATCAGGTCGAAGCGCGTGTAACCGGCCCCTCGCCCTCCGGGTACCTGAAAGCCGTCCGGCGCCGCGACGCCTGTCGCGAGGCGCGACGGGATGATGCCGCCGCGGTCGAGCGCGTTGCTCACGTTCAGCTGCAGGCGCAGGCGGCCGGGCGCCCCGGGCAACCGCAGCGAATACGCGAACAGCAGGTCGACGGCGGTGAGGACCCGACCCGTGATCTCCCGCCCCGCGACGTCCGCGCCAATCACATTCGCGCTCCGCCAACGCCAGCCGCCACCCACCGTCAGCCCCGCCAGTCGGCCGGTACGAAAATCATAGGCCGAGAAGAAGCTGACCTTGTGTGGCCGCACGCCCCAGCGCTTCTGCTGCGCCTCCTTTTCGTCGTTCAAGGTCTCCACTAGATCGAAAATCTCCTGCGCCAGTGTCACACCAGCGGAGGTCGTCAGCGTACCGGGCTCCGCCGCGGGGTTCTGGCGCGCGAGGCTGATCCAGCGCGCGACCGTGCCCTCTGGGGCGTATGCCGCCGGGTCCACCCGGTAGCGGCCCGCGGCGTCCTGCGTCACGCCTTGGACCAGCGTCGCCGGGTCGGCCGCGCGCAGCCCGTACCAGTCGATCGCCTCTTGCGCGAGGCCGACGCGGCCGGAGTCGGTGTAGGAATAATTGACGACGAGCCGCCACTGGCGGGTGAGGTTGGCGGTGAGCCGCGCCTCGTAGCCCTCGGCATCGAAGTCGTTCGAGATCGAGTTCACCGGCGGGGTGTAGGCGCGGCGGATGGGCTCCCACTGCTCGGCGGTGTACGCGCGCCCCGGGCCGACCAGCACGCCCTCGAAGGCCTGCATCACGCGCACGTTGCGGTCGCGCAGCAGGTTCGCCACCGGAGCCGTGACTCGCCCGCGCTCGCTGCCCTCGAAGTACACCACCCGCGCGTTGAGGCGGCCCTGCAGGAGATCGAATCCAAGCCCGTAGTCCTCGCCGCGGCCCTTCGACAGCGGCGCGAGAGCACCCTCCGGGAAAGTCGTGCGCGCCAGCGGCGGGACGCCCACGTTAGAGGAGCGGTTGGCGATCGCGGAGAGCCAGTCGGTGACGTGATAGACGATCCCAGCGGTGCGGGTCCGGCCCTGCATCCGATTGCCAGCGCCCTTCGCCGGATCTGGGTCGACCACGTCGCCCCGGACGGGGTCGTTGCGGTAGCCGAGCTGGGTATTGCGCACCTGATCGTCGCGGAAGCCATAGGTGGTGACGATGCGGCCGTCCCAAAGGAAGCTCTGCGCGGCGCCGAGGGTGGAATCGATCCGCTGCATCATCCCGCCATTGTCCGCGCCACCGGAGGCGACGTTGGCGTAGGCAGTACCAAAGGTGCGGCCATCGAAGTTCACGGTCGTCGGCAGTCGGCGCCAGTCGCCCGCGCGGTACGTACCGAAGTCCCCCTCGGTAAGATAGTGCCGCACCGTGATCCGGTTGTTCACGCTCGAGGCGTCCGCGTTGTAGGGCCGCCCCGCCAGCACGAGCCAAGAGTTGGCCCGGATGTCCGTGACCTCGGTCCTCGACCGCGCGCCGGCGAGCCGGTGGCGCCCAAGCCAACGCCAGCGCGGCTCCCAGGCGTACGAGGCGGAAAGGCGGTTCTCGCGGGTCTCACCGAAATGGACATCCCGCGTCCAGTTGCCGTCAAAATAGAGGCGACCGGCGTACGGATTTCGCGGGCCATCGATGCCGAGCGTGCGGTTGGGGTCACCGCGTAGCAGAGGGCTATTGCCGTTCATCAGGTTCACTTCGGCCAGCGTGCGCTGGTAGTTCTGCGCAAGATTCAAAATGAGCCCCCGCACTGGCTGCCAGTCGAGGGTGAGGGTGTGGTTGCTGAGGGTCTGGTCGCGGAACATCCCCGGGCCCGCCCCGTTGCCATTAAGCGGGTACAGGGCCGGGTCGTAGATCCGCATCACCCCGGCCGTAACACCGGGCGTCCCATCTGGCGCGCGCACCGCAGACGAGTTGTAGCTGCCCGAGAGAAAGGTGCCGATCGCGTCGAAAACCGCCCCGTTGTTCTCGATGAATACCGCCCGACGGTTCAGTCCGCCGCGGGTGCCGTCGCGCGCCGTCACGCCCAAGGCCTGCATCGCCGCCGTGGGCGCCACGAGGGCCGGAGTGAAGGTGACGGCGTCGACGCCTCGCGCCTGCCGGTTATCGTACCAAGCGAGCACTTGCTCCATATCCGAGAACGAGCGGATCACCGCGTTCTTATCCCGGCCGGTCTCGCCCATCGCGGTGAGCGCGAGGTTCGGGCGCGGGCGCCACACGACGGAGCCGAAGAGCCGCCGCTTGTCCTGAAAGTCGAAGGCACGCCACCCCCCGCTGTCTTGGTGCAGGGCCGAGAGCGCAACGGCGAGGCGGTCCTTGGCGAGCACCCGGTTCACATCCAGCTCGGCGCGCTGGCGACTCCACGAGCCCGCACTCAGGCGGAACGCGCCGCTGTGCCGGTGGGTTTCCGCGACCTTCGAGGTCTGGTTCAACAGGCCGCCCGGGGAACCGATGCCAAAGAGGATGCTGTTGGGCCCGCGGGCGTCCTCGAACCGCCCCACGCGGTACGGATCCGGCGGGGTGATGCTGGGAAAGTAATCCATCCCCAACCCCGCAATCAGCCCGCGGCTCTGCACGCCCGCAGTCAACGCGTGGCCGCCGATGATCCGGTTCTGCTCCGAGCTGGCGCCCTGAGAGTTGGTGTCCATCTCGCCGTTCACAGTGTACTCCATCAGCTCGCGAAGATCGGTAATCGCGAGGTCATCGAGGAACTCGCGGGTGAACACGGCGACCGAGCCCGCGGTATCCCGCAGACGGGTGTTCAGCCGACTGCCGGCCAAAGTGTTCTCGGCGGCATAACCCACATCGGTGTTGGTGCTGACGACGAACGGGCTCAGCTCGACGGGCGGGGCACCGGGCGCGGGCGCGGCAGGGACCGAGGGGGCGGCGGCCGGCAAGAGAGCCGGGACGCAGCAAAGCAGGCAGGCGAGACGAACGGGGGTACGGGTCATCGGGGCGGGGGCGCCGGCCACCACGGCTAGCGGACCAACCGTTGCCGCCTTAAGCCAGCCACGTCAATTCCGGCAGGCAGACGGCAGGGTCAGCCCCGCCGCCGTGCGCTCGGCCCGGCTCAGGCCGCGGCCGGCAAACGGTGGCGGCGGGACCGGGCAGCCCGGGGATGCGGCCGGGAACCGGCCCGGCGGCGCGGCCGGGAACCGGCGTGAAAGCCGCGCTCGTCCTCGTGACCGTCCCGCGCACGGATGACCGCGAAATACGTCACCACCGAGGCGGCAGCCGCCAGAACCAGCAGGGAAGAGATCAGCGTTGTCATAGGAGGGAGCGGGTTGATCTGACCCCTGCATGGGGCCGCCGCCGGCAGGCGCCAGCGGGATCGCACCCGCAGCGTCCTTTGACAGTTTCTAAACAAACCCGGTTCCCCGGGGCGGCGCACGGGCCGCGGGAATCGGCCGGGCTCAGGCCGCGCGGTCGGCGTACGACCCGGACGGCAGGGCGGCCTCGCCGCGGGGCGTCACCGGCACCAGCGCGTGGAACCCGGCCGCATCCTCAAAGCCCTCGGGCGCGTCCGCCACGGCCCGGCAGGTGAGCAGCACGGCGGCGACGGAGAGCAGGAGGAGGGCGGCGAGGAAAAGGGTCATTAGCGAAGGCGTTACGCGCCCCACCCTTCCCGGCCCAGTTAACGTCTCCAGCGGAAAGCCGCCGGCCGCCGTTTTTCACAATTCCTGCACAGGCCCCTCAGCCGGCCGCGGCGCGCCCCGCGTGGAGGCGCCGGGCGACGGTCACCGCATTGGCGAAGCTCGTGATCCGGGCGCTCCCCTGGCCCGCGATACCAAAGGCGGTGCCGTGGTCAGGGCTGGTGCGCACGTGGGGCAGGCCCAAGGTCACATTCACCGCCTCGTCGAAGTCGATGAGCTTCAACGGGGCGAGGCCCTGATCGTGGTACAGGGCGATCACCGCATCGAACTCCCCCCGCAGGGCCCGGGCGAACAGCGTGTCCCCCGGCTGGCAGCGCGAGAGCCCCGGGAACTCGGCGCGAAGGTGGTCGAGCGCCGGATCGATGAGATCGCGTTCCTCGTGGCCGAGCAGGCCCTCTTCCCCCGCGTGGGGGTTAAGGCCGCACACGCCGATCCGGGGCGCAGAGATCCCCTCAGCCCGGCACAGGGTGTCCGCGGCCGCGGCCGCGCGGCGCAGCAGATGCGGCCCGAGGCGCCGCGGCACCTCGTGCAACGGGATATGCCAAGTCGCGAGCACCACCCGCAGCTTGCCGCCACAAAACGCCATCACGGGCTCGCCGCCCCAGCGGGCCGCGAAGAATTCCGTCTGCCCCGGATACGGGTAGCCGATGCGCGCGAGCTCCGCCTTGCTCACCGGGCCGGTCACCACCCCGGCGAACTCGCCCTCCCGGCAACCGGCGGCAGCCCGCTCCATCGCGGCCCACGCCACCAGCGCACCCTCGCCGGTCGGGCGACCCGGCACCGACGCAAATTCCTCCATCCCGACGGGCACGCGGAGCCCCCCAGGCGGCAGCGTAGCCAGCCAGCGCGACGGACCGACCACCGCCACCCCGGCCGCCTCCGCGGGATGCTCCGCCAGCCAGCGGGCGATGATCTCGGGCCCCACGCCCGCGGGATCCCCACAGGTAAAGGCCAGCGGCAGCGGCGCGCTCATTCGACCTCCTCCGCCTCCGCCCGCCGCGCCCGGGCGAAACTCCGCCGCCCCCCCCCGAAGAACTCGAGGAACCGCCGCGCCTCCGCCGTCGCAAACTCCCCGCTCGCCAGCCGCGCCGCGGCCACCTCCCGGATGTTGCCCGGAGTGAAGTAAACCTCCTGGAACGCACGCTTCAGCTCCGCCAACGCCGGCCGCGCCACCCCCCGCCGCCGCAGGCCCACCAGATTCAGTCCGATGACGGCGTCGCGCTCGGCCACCAGCGCGAAGGGCGGCACGTCCCGCGTCAGCGACGCGTGACCCGCGACCATCCCGCCCTCGCCGATCCGACAATACTGGTGCACCGCCGCGCCCCCGCCAAGGAAGGTGTGCGCCCCCACCGCCACGTGCCCGGCCAGCAGCACCGCATTCGCCAGCACCACGTGGTCCCCCACCTCGCAGTCGTGGCCCACGTGGCTCGCGGCCATCAAAAAGGCTCCCGCACCCACGGTCGTCCAGCCGCCCGCGTGGATCGAGCGGTTCACGGTCACGTGCTCCCGGATCACCGCCCCGGCGCCAATGCGGACGCCGCTCACCGTGGCGGGATCGAACTTGAGGTACTGCGGATCGCCGCCGACGACCGCGAAGGGATGCACCACCACCCCGTCACCCAGTTCGGCGTGACGGGTCACGACGGCGTGCGCCATCACGGTGCAGCCCGCGCCGAGGCGCGCGCCGGGCTCGATCAGGGCCGTGGGATGAAGTCCGGCCGGCATCTCAGGGACGCGTCCGCCGCCCGCCGCCGGACAACAGGTCCAGCTGGGGATCCTTCAGCAGGTCGTAATTCTTCAAGAGGCGCATCACCTGAAGGGTATCGCTCTTACTGTAGTTCTGGTTGATCTCAATCTTGTCGAGCAGGTCGAGGAGCATCGCGCGGAACGAGAGGATCGCGTCCACCCCCGCCGCCTTGAGCATCTCCACGCTCTGGGAGCGGAACGGCTCCGACGTCGGGAGGCTCGGCAGGACCAGAATCTTCGTCAGTCCCTGCGCGTCCGCGCCGGGGAGGTCCGAGGGGAAGAGCCGCGCCGCCTCCTTGAGCACACCCTGCTGGAGGAAATTGAAGATCTCCGGGCTGCTTTTGAGCATCGTGGGGGTGAACACGTTGGTGTGCCACCCCTTCACCGCGACGATCGCCCGGTGGATGTACGGCAGCTCCGTGGAAAAGAGGAAAAACTCCGGGCGCCGCGCGTCCGGCTGCCACGCCGGGTTGAACACGATCAGGTCGATCTCCTCCTCCGCCGCCTTGCGCCGCGACTGGACCTGGTACTTGCGCGCCTGCCGGACGAGGAAGCCGTTCTGTTCGAAGTACTCGCGGACGATGCCTTCGTCGATGGCGGACATGCTCCCCGCAGCCCAGCAGGCGCCGGCGGGCAGCGCAATGCCGTTTCCCGCCCCGGCTAGGCGGCGCCAACCGCGCGGAAGGCCGCCTCGACGGGCGGCAGGGGCACCCCGCCCCGCGTGGCCGCCTCTCCCACCGCCGCGAGCACCACAAAACGCAGCCCGCCCGCCCGCACCTTCTTGTCGCGTTGCATCGCAGCCAAGAGATCCGCCCACGGCAACGGCCGCGCCAGCCGCACGGGCAGGCCGTGCGCCGTGAGCACCCGCTCCACCCGGCCCACCCCCTCCGCCGGCACCAGCCCGAGGTCCACCGATAGCCGCGCCGCCGCCCCGAGGCCGATCGCCACCGCCTCCCCGTGGAGGTACTCGCCGTAGCCGGCCACGTTCTCAATCGCGTGTCCGAAGGTATGGCCCAAATTCAGCAGCGCGCGCCCGCCGTCCGCCGCCAGTTCGCGCTCGTCCGCTTCCACGATCCGCGCCTTCAACGCGCAGCACCGCCGGATCAGGTCCGGGAGGTCGGCGCTCGCCCGGTCGACCACCCCCGCCTCCAGCCGCGCAAAGAGCGCCGCGTCCCCCAGCAGGCCATACTTCACGACCTCCGCCATCCCCGCCGCAAATTCGCGCGCCGGCAGCGTGGCCAGCAACCCCGTGTCGATATACACCGCCCGCGGCTGGTGGAAGGCGCCCACGAGGTTTTTCCCGGCCGGCACGTTGATGCCCGTCTTCCCGCCGACGGAACTGTCGACCATCGCGAGCAAAGTCGTCGGCACCTGCAGGAAATCCACTCCGCGCAGCCACGCGGCCGCCGCGAACCCCGCCAAATCGCCGATCACCCCGCCCCCGCACGCCACCACCACCCCACCCCGGTCCAAGCGTTCCGCGGCCAAAAACGCCAGCACCCGCTCCAGCCCGGAGAGGGACTTCGCCCCCTCGCCCGGCGGCATCGCCAGCACCGGCGCCGTCCCGAACACCTCCGCCAGAAAGGCCCCCTGCGCCGCCCGCACGGACTCATCGGTCACCACCGCCACCCGCCGGCCCGCGGCCGTCAGCCGCGCCACCTCCGCCCGCAACACCGGCCCCAGCCGCTCCCCGAAGTGGATCGGGTAAGCGCGTGCGCCCAGCTGGACCGTGAGGGGAGCGACCATAGGGCGGATTAAGCCCCGCCCGCCGAGCGCGTCGAGCGGAACCTTGGCCCAACCCTCATCCACCCCCGCCACCCGTCCGTAAACTCCACCCTTGACCAAGAGCGACTAAGTCTCATTACCAGCCTTCTCCATTAAAGCGACTGACTCTCAGTAGGGACCGTTAGCGAAACTTTACTCTCTGTGCTGCAAATTCTTAGCCATCTCCGGAGCTTGTGCGGACCGCGCCTGCGGGGCCGCTCCGGGCTGGCTTGGCTAGGGCTCGCGACCCCGCTTTTTGCCGCCTCCGAGCCCCCGCCGCCCCCGGTCCAAATGGCCCGCTTCCAAGTCGAGGCCGAGGCGGAGTTCGACCACGTGATCCAAGGGCCGTTTCTGCCGGACGTCCAAGGCGCCAAGATCAACGCAGGCAAGAAGACCACGATCCTCGACTTCGACGGCCAACCCCGGATCAACGGCAACAACTACCGCCAAGCGCTCGCCGAGGCACCCGGGCTCATCCTCAGCGAGGAGACGTCCCCGCTGGTCAGCATCGGCTACCGCGGCCTCGAGCCCCACCGCGCGCAATTCACGCAGGTCCTGAAGGACGGCATTCCTATCCACGCCGACCAATTCGGCTACCCCGAGGCCTACTACACCCCACCCCTCGACACGGTCGACCGCATCGAATTCATCCGCGGCGGCGCGGCCCTCCTCTACGGACCCCAGCCCGGCGGCGCCCTCAACTACGTGACCCACCGGCCGCGCACCGACCGCGGCTTCTCCGGCTCCTCGCTGCACACGGTCGGGTCCGACGGCTACTACTCCACCTTCAGCCACCTCGACGGCACGGTCGGCCGCGTGGGCTATTACGGCTACCTCAACCATCGGCAGTCCGCCGGCATCCGCTCCGCCAACAGCGACTACCGCCTCACCTCCTGGCTGGGCCGGCTCGCGCTCGACGCGACCACCGCCTCCCGCTGGCTGCTGACGCTCGAGACCTATGAGGAGGAGCACGGCGAGCCCGGTGGCCTGACCTTCGCCGCCGGCCCCGGCGCGGTGAATTACCTCGCCGACCGCCGCGCGCCCTCGCGGCTGCACGACCGGTTCAATCTCGAACGCGATGCCGCCTCCCTGATCTGGGAACA
>CAIOTK010000228.1 GCA_903861185.1 uncultured Opitutia bacterium
CTCCCTGCCGCAGCTCACTGCTCTCCGGGCGTTATTTCTTCAACACCGGCCGCGGCGCGATTTTGCAGGGTGCCGTCTGGGACCCAGCGATCCCGAGCTTCCCGCTGCGGCTGCGGGACGCCGGCTACCACATCGGCAAGAGTTACAAGGTGTGGAGCCCGGGCACGCCCGCGGACGCGCCCTTCGGTGAGCAACGGCACGCCTACGAGCAGGCCGGCCGCGCGCCCAACAACTTCTCCGAGGAGGTCACCGCCCGGGTCGCCAAGGGCCAGCCGCTCGCCGCTGCCCGCGCCGAGCTCCTCGCGCAGGTGCGGGGCAACTTCGACGCCTTCCTCGCCGACCGGAAACCGGGGCAGCCCTGGCACTACTTCTTCGGCACCACCACCACGCACCGTAAATGGGTCCGCGGCTCTGGCCTCGCCCTCTGGGGCATCGACCCGGAACGCCTCCGCGGCCGCCTGCCCGCCTTCCTCCCCGACGTCCCCGAGGTGCGCGAGGACGTCGCCGACTACCTTGGGGAATGTCAGGCGGTCGACGCCTACCTCGGGGTCCTGCGCGAACGCCTCGAGGCCACCGGCGAGCTGGAGCGGACGCTCATCATTGTCAGCGGCGACCACGGGATGCCCGGCGTTCCCTCCGGCAAGTGCAACCTGTACGACCACGGCACCGCGGTATCGCTCGTCGCCCGCGTGCCCGGCGCCCGCCCCGGCCGGGTGGTGGATGACTTCGTCTGCCTGCCCGACCTGGCCCCCACATTTATGGAGATCGGCGGCGTCACGCCGCCCGCCGGCCTCTACGGCCGCTCGCTCCTCGGCGTCCTCCGCTCCGACCGCGAGGGTCAGGTAGACCCGACGCGCACCTGGGTGATCACCGGCCGGGAGCGGCACGTGGAGAACGCGCGCGAAGGCTACCTGCCCTACCCGATGCGCGCCCTCCGGACCAAGGACTACGTCTACATTCGCAACTTCGCCGCTGACCGCATGCCGATGGGCGATGCGAAGGACGCCCTGAAGCCCGCGGTGCTCGTGGCGGACACCCTCGCGGAGGAAACGCGCGTCGGCTACGCCGATATGGACGGCAGCCCGACCAAGGCTTGGCTCATCCGCAATCGCGAAGACCCGCGCTGGAAGTGGCACTTCGACCACGCCTTCGGCCCCCGCCCGGCAGAGGAACTCTACGACCTGCGCCGCGATCCAGACCAGATTCGCAACGTCGCGACGGATCCCGCGCACGCCGCGGCCAAGGCGGAACTGGCCGCGCGGCTGATGCGGGAATTGACCGCCGCCGGCGATCCGCGCGTGACGGGCGACGGCCTCACCTTCGAGCGCCCCCCGTTCTCCGGGCCGTTGCCGGGAGACGCAGGTAAGGGCAAGAAGAAGGCCAAGGCTGGAGACTGAACCCGCCCGGCGCGCGGCCAATACGCGCCAAGAAAAAGGCCCGGCCCCCGGAAGGGGGCACGGGCCTCAGCAGGAGGACGGTGAAGCTCAGGCCTTGAACACCGGGATCGCGAAGGCGCCGCGGCCGGCGCGCTTCAGCAGCGGGTTCTTATTGGCCGCCGCCGCCACGGTGGCGTTCGGGCCGGTGAACTGCTCGGTCTTCCCGTCGAGGACCAGCTTCGGGCCGACCACGGTCTTGGTGCCCGCGGTGTCCACGTTGTTGGCCTTCAGGTGCTCGAGCATCCGGTTGAAGGAGTCCTGCGTGTCCTTGTCGCTCTTGATGGCCTCGGCCAGTTCGGCGTTGGTCTTCTCGGCGCCGAGCATATACGAGACGTTGCCCAGGTGGCAGAGCGCGGAGGAGTAGTGGCACTCCTCGGCGGTGGAGCGGACGACCTTGCGGGTCTGGGCGGCCGTGACGAAGGCCGCGCGGTGCTGGCCGAGGGTGTTCTTGGCGAACTTCTGGAGCACCTTCTTGTCGTTGCCGTAGATCAGGGCTCCGCCGTTGGAGCCGATGGTCACGTAACCCTTCTCGCACTGCACCACCACGCCGACGTCAGTGCCGAGGTACTTGTCCATCGCGCGCATCCCGGCCTTCATCGGGAGACCGCGGACTTCGAAGATGAGCGGGGCCTTGGCGTAGCCGAAGACAGAGATAAGCGTGTTGGGCGTCTCGGCGTCGTCGCGGTAGCCGAAGCGGCCGCCGAAGCTCATCACGGTCGGGGGCAGGCCGGGCTCACCGAGGAACCAGCGGGCGACGTCCATCTGGTGGATGCCCTGGTTGGTGATATCGCCGCCGCCGTAGTTCCAGAACCAGTGCCAGTCGTAGTGCACGGTGCCGTTGGACTTAGAGTTGCGGCGGGGCGGGGTCAGGTCGGCGGGGCCGGTCCAGAGGTCATAATTGATCGAGTCCGGCACCTTCTGGGCGCCCTGGGTCTGGCCGATGCTGTCGCGGGTCTTGTAGCAGAGGCCGCGGGCCCAGAGGATGCGGCCGATCTGGCCGGACTTCACGAAGTCGATGGCGTCGTAAATGTCCTCCGAGGACCGGTTCTGCGTGCCCGCGAAAACGATGTTCTTCGTGTGCTTGCGGGCCGCCTCGACCGCCTGGCGGCCTTCCCAGACGTTGTGGGAGAGCGGCTTCTCGACGTACACATCCTTGCCGGCTTGAAGGGCCCAGATCGTCTGCAGCGAGTGCAGGTGGTTGGGCGTGGCGAGCACGACGGCGTCGATATCCTTGCTCTCCAGTAGCTTGCGGTAGTCGGCGAAGGTCGCCGGCTTCACTCCGGCCTTCTCACAATCGTCCTTGCGGCGGGCGAGCACCTCGGAGTCGACGTCGCAAATGGCAACCAGCCGGGAGCCCTTCAGCTTCGTGGCGTGGTCCATCATATGGCCGCGGCCCTGAGAGCGGAGGCCGACGACGGCGACGCGGAGGTCGCCGTTGGCGCTGCCCGCGGCGGGCGCGGTCTGGCCGTAAAGCCGGGTGCCGGCGAGCGCGGCACCGCCGGCGAGGGAGGTCTTGAGGAATTCCTTGCGGGTCCAGTGGTTCATAGGGGAGGAACGATTGAGGTTGGGGGAGACTTGCGGCGGGGGCGGACGCTTTGGCGCGAGGCCGGGGCGGGCTTCCGCGGGGGAAACGTCGCGACTCCGGCACACGCGTCAAGGGAGGTCAACCTCCGCGTTGGCTGGACGGTCCGACGACGCAAAGGATGCGCGGCGGCGCGCAGACCCCGGTTGCCAAGGGGCCAGCGACCGCGCTGACTGCCCGCGCGATGACCTCCCCCGAACTGCCCGTCGCCATCCTCGCCGGCGGCCTTGCGACCCGCCTGCGGCCCATCACCGAAAAGGTGCCCAAACTATTGGTCGAGGTCGCGGGCGAGCCGTTCTTCTCGCACCAGCTGCGCCTGCTGCACGCGGCCGGCCTCCGGCGGCTCGTGCTCTGCGTGGGCCACCTCGGCGAGCGGATCGTCGAGCGCTACGGGGATGGGCGAGACTGGGGCATGCGCATCGACTACGCGTTCGACGGCCCACGCCTCCTCGGCACCGGCGGGGCGCTGATCGCGGCCCTGCCACTCCTCGGCGAGGCATTCTACGTCCTGTACGGCGACAGTTACCTGCCGATCGACTACCGCGCCGTGGGCGAGGCCTTCCAGCGCTCGGGCCGCCTCGGACTGATGACCGTCTACGAAAACCGCGGCCGCTACGACACGAGCAACGTGTGGTACGAGGACGGCCGCATCCGCGTGTACGACAAGCGCCAGCGCCGCCCCGAGATGCACCATATCGACTACGGCCTGGGGGTGTTCCGCGCCGCGGCTTTCGCCGGCCAACCCACCGATGCTGTGGTGGACCTCGCCGCCGTGCAGACGGACCTGTGCGCGCGCGGCGAGCTGGCCGGCTACGAGATGAAGGAGCGTTTCTACGAGATCGGGTCCCACGAGGGCCTCGCCGAGCTCGACGCCCTCTTGCGGCAGCGGCCCGCCGGAACCTAAAGGCCCCGCGTCAAAAGTGGCGGCCCTCCCCCTTCCGCCCCGCCCGTCCCCGCCGCCCCGCGATGCAACTCCCCCGCTTCCGCCCCGCGCTCCTCGCCCTTCTCGTCGCCGCAACCCCGTGGCTGCCCGCGGCCAACGTCCGCGATTTCGGCGCGCGCGGGGACGGCGTCGCCGATGACACCGCGGCGGTCGAGGCCGCCGTCCGGGCCGCGGCCGACGGCCCCGTCGAGTTCCCGCGCGGGCGCTACCGCCTGACCCGGACCGTCGAGGTGGCCCTCTCCGCGGCGGGGCCGCTGGGGATCACGGGGCAGGCTGGCACCGCCACCGTGGTGATGGCGGGCCCGGGCCCGGCCTTCCGCTTCCTCGGTTCGCACGACCGCGGCACCGCCGATCCGCAGTCGGTCCGCCCCGCCACGAGGGGACGGGAGCGCCTGCCCGTCGTCGCGGACCTCGAGATCGCGGGCGCGCATCCGGAGGCGGACGGCGTCGAGTTCCGCCACACCCTGCAGCCCACGGTCCGCGGCGTCCTCATCCGCCAGGTGCGCCACGGCCTGCATTTCACCGGGCGCAACCGGAACGTGCTGATCCACGCCTCCCACATTTACGACTGCCACGGCATCGGGGTCTTCCTCGAC
>CAIOTK010000229.1 GCA_903861185.1 uncultured Opitutia bacterium
CCCAAGCTCATCGGCCGCAACATCCACGTGATGCTCACGCCTCTCCCCGCCAACAAGCGGAAGCCGAAGTTCATCACGCCCTCCGAGGAGGAGCCCGCGGATGAAGTTTCCGACGACGGCGCTCCCGCGGCCGACTGATCCCACCGCCGCCATGCCCCGGGCGGCTTTTCTCTCTCGCTTCCGGCGCCTCGCCGGTCTCGTCCTCCTTGCGCCCGGCCTGCTCCCGGGCGCCGAATCCCCCTCGCGCGCCGCGCCCTCCCGCCCCGGCGCCGCGGCGGAATCCACGCCCGCTTCCCGCCCCCCGGTCCGC
The DNA here is from genome assembly GCA_903861185.1 of uncultured Opitutia bacterium. GTDB lineage: Bacteria > Verrucomicrobiota > Verrucomicrobiia > Opitutales > Opitutaceae > ER46. The sequence continues at coordinate 311 of CAIOTK010000229.1, forward strand.
CGGATCGGCCGCGTCGAGTACATCGCGCTCTCCGATGCGGCCCGCTCCCTCGGGCTCCAGTTCGCGACCGCCGAGCAGGGCCGCAGCGCCACCCTGAAGGGGCCCGGGGTCTTCGCCGCGTTCGAGGCCGAGTCGCGCGAGGCCACCCTCAATGGGCTGCGTCTCTTCCTCGGTGAACCGGTCGCCCTTGCTGGTGGCGTCCTCTGCCTCAGTCGCGCGGATTTCGAACGCTCCGTCGCCCCGGTGCTGCGGCCCGGCTTCGGCCTCGATCCTCGCCCTGCCCCCAAGGTCATCGTCCTCGATGCCGGCCACGGCGGGCACGACCCCGGCCGGGTCAACGCGCCCCTCAAGATCAACGAGAAGACGCTCACCCTCGACGTTGCCCGCCGCGTCCGCCGCCTGCTGGAGGCCGAGGGCTTCAAGGTGGTCCTGACCCGGGAGAGCGACACCTTCATTGCCCTGCCGCAGCGCGCCGCCGCGGCGAACCTCGTCCGGGCCGACGCTTTCGTCAGCATCCACTTCAACGCGTTGCCGCAGGACGCCCGTACCTCGGGGGTCGAGGTCTACACGTTCCCGCCCCGCGGGCAGCGCTCCACCAACTCCTGGAGCCCCGGCGCGAAGGAGGATGCCGAACACCACGCCTCGCCGGTGCACCGCGTGGACGGCTGGAGTGCCCTGCTGGCGCACACGCTCCACGGCCGGCTGGTGGGGGACCTGAAAGCGCCGGATCGGGGCCGCAAACTGATGCACTTGGCGGTCCTGCGCCCGCTGCAGGCGCCCGGGGTTTTGGTCGAGTGCGGTTTCCTCTCCAGCGAGGCCGAGGCCCGCCGCATCGCCACGCCGGAGTACCGGCAGCAACTGGCCGTTGCGCTCGCCGCTGGGATCCGCGACTACGCCCGGGCCGTCGAGACCGCCCGCCGCCCGCCACGCGCCAGCACCTCTCCCTCCTCCCGATGATCCGCTCCGTCCTGTTGCCGTTCCTGCTCCTCCTCGCTCCCGCCCGCCTGGCCGCGTGGGATTACGAGGGACACCGGATGGTCGTCCAGATCGCCCTCGCGGCGTTGCCCCCTGAATTCCCGTCGATCGTCGGCGGGAAGGACGAGGCCGAGCGCGTCGCGTTCCTCTCGGGCGAGCCCGACCGCTGGCGCAATGTCCCGGACCTGCCGCTCAAGCACGCCGGCGGTAGCTGGGGAGACCACTTTCTTGACCTCGAGTACCTCACCGACGCCGGCCTCGACCTCGAGACGCTCACCTCCTTCCGCTACGAGTTCGTGTTGCAGTTCGCCCGCGGTCGGGCGGCGCACGCCAGCGCCTTCAAGCCGATTGACCCCGCGCGCAATCAGGACCGTACCGCCGAGTGGCCCGGCTTCGCCCCCTGGGCGATCGCGGAACACTTCGGGCGCCTGCGCTCCGGGTTTTCCTACCTGCGCGTTTTCGAGGACGTCGGCACCCCCGCCGAGACGGCCAACGCCCGCGCTAACCTGCTCTACGTGATGGGCCTCCTCGCGCACTACGTGGGCGACTGCTCCCAGCCACTCCACACGACCAAGCACTACAACGGCTGGTCCGGGGGAAATCCCCGCGGCTACACGACTTGGAACGGCCTCCACGCTTGGATCGACGGCGGGATTATCGCCCGCACCGGCCTGCGCTTCCCCGCCCTGCGGGACCGGGTCGTCCCGGCGCGCGTCCTGCCGCTCGGCCCCCGCGCGGACGGGCGTGACCCGCTTTTCGTCGCGGTGTTGGATTACATCCGCCTCCAGCACCGCCAGGTGGAGGTGATCTATGAGTTGGAGAAGGCCGGTCGGCTCGGCCAAGCCCCCGGCGCCGAGGTGCCAGCCGAAACGCGGGCCCTCGTCGAGGCCCAGTTGCTCGCCGGCGGCCAGATGCTGGCGAACGTGTGGTTCACGGCGTTCCGTGGCGCGGTGCCGGACACTTATCTCCGCGCGGCCATCGCCCGCCGCCAGGCCGCCGCGCCCTGAATTCATCCCGGTGGCCCCGCGGTTACTCCGCCTCCTCCCGCGCGTCCGGCGCTACACGCTCCTACTGCTGCCCGGATGGATCGCCGCCGCGCCGACACCTCCCGCCGCGCCCGCACCGGCCAACGTGCTGGTGCTCGCCAACGCGCGCGACCCGGACTCGCTCGCGCTCGCCCGCCACTACCTCGCCGCCCGCGGCGTGCCGGAGGCCAACCTAGTCGCTCTCCCGCTGCCGACCGAGGAGACTATTTCCCGCGCGCAGTTCACGGCCGAGCTCTGGGAGCCGCTGACTGACTGGCTCCGCGCGCAGCAGTGGGTTGATCTGTTGCCGATGGAGGGCCGCGACACCGCGGGCCGACGGCGCCATGCGCCGCAGGGACACCGGATCGGCGCCCTCGTGCTCTGCCGCGGGGTGCCGCTGAAGGTGGCGCCCGACGAGGAGCTGCTCGCTGCCGAGGCGACGCCGAAGCTTCGGGCCGAGTTCCGGACCAACCAAGCTGCGGTCGATGCCGAGCTGAGCCTCATCGCCTGGCCCGTGGCGCCGCTGGTCGGTTTCACGCCCAATCCCCTCTTCAACCGGGACCAGCCCGGTCCCGCGGAAGGGGCGCGGGTCGTGCGCGTCTCCCGGCTCGACGGCCCTTCCGCGGCAGCCGCCCGCGCCTTGGTGGACTCTGCGCTCGCCGCGGAACGGCACGGGCTGGCGGGCCGGGCGCTGATCGATCTGGCCCAGCGCGGTAAGGTCGGCGATCCGTGGTTGGCGGCTGCTGCGCGCGAGCTCGCGGGGCGTGACTTCGAGGTGCTGCTGGACGAGGCGCCGGCGACCTTTGCCCCCGCGGCGCGAGCTGAAGCGGTGGCCGTGTACTTCGGCTGGTACACCGGAGCGATCGACGGGCCGTTCCACCTGCCCGGGTTTCGCTTCGCGCCCGGGGCGATCGCGCTGCACATTTTTAGCTATTCGGCCGCGACCCTTCGCGACCCGGAGAGCGGTTGGACC
>CAIOTK010000230.1 GCA_903861185.1 uncultured Opitutia bacterium
GACTCGGCGGGGGCGGGCGCGGCGCCGAAGGCCGGGGGCAGGACGAGCAGGACCGGGAGGGCGAGGCGGGGGGGGATCATGCGCGCGATCACCTTCCGGCGAGCGGCGGGCACGGTCAATCCACGAACGCCGTTTCGTTGGACAACAACAGCACCTGCGCGAGCTGGGCGAGCCGGGAAAGCGGCGGACGCGCTGAGTTGCCCCCGGTTGCCTTGTCTTCGGTCGCTGCGCTGGGAGGCGGTGGCGCGGGCGATTCCGACGGTTCGGCCGCGAGGAACTGCTCGGCCCAGCCGCGCTCCGCGGCGTCCGGGGCGCGTTGCTGCACGAACCGGAACAGGGCCTCGAGCCGCCCCGGGCCAGCCGGCGCGGCCGCCTCCGCCCGCGCCGCGAGCGCGCGGGCCATTTCCAGCGCGAACGGGCTGTTCAGGAGGAAGAGGGCCTGCTGCGGTACCGTCGTCGCGAACCGCTGAGCCGCGGAAGCGTCCGGGTTGGGGAAGTCAAAGGCTCGGAAGACGCCCGGGAGGTTCTGGCGGTCGATAAACCCGTACACGGTCCGGCGGCCCGGAAACGGCTCCCGCCACAGGTCCTCCGCCAAACCGCCCACCCGCGTTTCTAGGCGGCCGGAAACCGCGAGGAACGTGTCGCGCAGGCCCTCAAAATCGAGACGGCGCCGCGGGAAGCGCGTGAGCCGCCGGTTCTCCGGGTCCGCTGCGACCGTGGCGGCGGACGCGTCCCCGGACTGCCGGTAGACCGCAGAAAGCACGATCCGGCGCTGGAGCTGCTTCACCGACCAGCCCTCGGCCACGAAGTCCGCGGCCAGCCAGTCGAGGAGTGCGCGCAGCTCGGGCTCGGCCGTCCGCACGCCGAAATCGCTCGGCGTCCGCACGAGGCCCTCGCCGAAATGCCAGGCCCAGACGCGATTGACGAACACGCGCGCCGTGAGCGGGTTGTCCGCCCGCGCCACCGCGCGCGCCAGCTCCAGTCGGCCACTGCCCGCAGCGACCGGTGGCGCTCCCTCGCCCGCCAGAAGAGCGGGCACACCGCGGGGCACGACGGGACCCCGGTTCGCGGCATTACCCCGCAGGAGGACGGCGGAATCGCGCGGCTGCGGCCGGTCAGCCAAGGCCATCGCGCGCAGTGGAGCGCCGGGCTCCGTCCACTCCAGCGCGGCCAGCTCGCGGCGGAGGGCCGCCGTGCGGGTGTCGAGCTGGCGCCGGATCAGAGCGGCCGCGGCCGGGAAGGGCAACGTGCCGGGGAACGCCTCCGCCTCTGCCCACGCACGCGGACCAGAAGGTTCGGGCAGGGAACCGGCCACCGCAGAGGAACCGGCGGCAGCGAACACGCGATTGTAGGCGGCAGCGACGTCGGCGAGGGAGCCCAACGGGCGCGCCACGCCGGCCAGAGCCGCGACGACGGTCGAATCGAGGCCCGCCGGGCGGGTATCGGACCAGCGACAGACAAGATCCGCGGCCGCGGCCGCGAAGCCCTCGGCCGGCAGCGCCACCAGCGCGAACCACGGGGCGAGGACGGGGTGCGCGCGCGCCTCCGGGGTGGCGAGGAACTCGCGCCAGCGCCGCAGAAACTCCGGGTTCAGTTTCCGTTCCCCGGCGAACAGCTCCGGCTTCGCGTCGGGCGGAAGCCTCGCGGCGTCGTGGACACCGAGAAGATAATCGCCCGTCCGGCCGCGAATCCCCGCCAAGAACTTGGCCACCTCCTCCCGCTCGCGGGCCCGCACCCGCTCCTCGGTCGCGGCCCGCTTTTCGAGGTACGCGCGGTGCTCCGCGGTGTCGGTCACCGGGGCGAGCAAGGGTTTCTCGGCCGGCTCTTCCGACGAGGCGAAGATCCCGTGCAGCGCGTAGTAATCCCGCATCGTCACCGGCTCGGACTTGTGGTCGTGGCAGCGAGCGCAAGCGACAGTCAGGCCGAGCAGGCCACGGGTGACGACGTCGATACGATCATCGATGATATCGTTCTGGTTGTTGAGGAACCGGCGGCCGAGCGTGAGGAACCCGAGGGCGGCGAGGGCGCTCCGGTCGTCCGTGGCCGGGAGGAGATCGGCCGCCAGCTGCTCGGTGAGGAAGCGGTCGAACGGGAGGTCCGCGTTGAAGGCTCGGATGACGTAGTCGCGGTAGGTATGCGCGAAGGCGAAGCGCCGCTCGGCCTCCCCCACCAAGTAGCCTTGGGTATCTGCGTAGCGGGCTACATCGAGCCAGTGGCGGCCCCAGCGTTCCCCGTAGGCCGGCGACGCCAGCAAACGCTCCACTGCGCGCGCGTAGGCCTCGGGATCGGCGGCGTGCTCCCGGACAAACGCGTCCGCCTCTTCCGGCGTCGGCGGGAGGCCGGTGAGCGCGTAGCTCACCCGGCGCAGGAGCGTCCGGGCGTCGGCTTCCGGCGCCGCGGCGGGGGTACCCGGGGTGGCGCGGAGAAAGGCCGCCACCGGATCGGCAGCGGCGCCGGGGACCTGGGGCAGCGCGGGAGCGCGCGGCGGCTGGAAGGCCCAGTGGGTGCGGGCGAGCTCGGCGGACGTCGGGGCGGCCGCTCCGTCCCGCGGGTCGGGCGCTCCGCGGCGGATCCACGCCTCGAGGTCCGCGACCTGCGCGGGGGTGAGTGGTGGGCCGGCGTCGGCGGGGGGCATCTGCAGCTCCGGGTTGCCCGGGCGCACGACGGTGAGCAGCAGGCCTTTTTCGGGATCGCCCGGCACGAGGGTAGGCCCGGAATCCCCGCCGCGGCGGAGAGCCTCCCGCGTATCCAGTTGCAGGCCACCCTTGGCCTTACCTTCGCGGGCGCTGTGGCAGCGGTAACAGTGCTCGGCGAGCACCGGCCGGATCCGGGACTCGAAGAAGGCCTCGTCCTCGGGGCTCAGGCCAGTGGCCACCGCGGGCGACGCCACGGCCAGCCACAGTAGGACGGCGCCACGCGGAGTCACGCGATGAGCTCCCGCACCACGTGGCCGTGAACGTCGGTCAGGCGGTAATCGCGGCCGGCGTGGCGATAGGTGAGCCGCTCGTGGTCGAAGCCCAGCAGCGCGAGGATGGTGGCGTGGAGGTCGTGCACGTGCACCGGTTTCTCGACGGCGCGGAAGCCGAACTCGTCCGTCGCGCCGTGGACCATCCCGCCGCGGACCCCGCCGCCGGCGAGCCACATCGTGAAACCGTGGTGGTTGTGGTCGCGGCCGTTGACCTTGCCCGCGTTCGCGCCGGCCGTAGGCAGCTCCACCACCGGGGTGCGCCCGAACTCGCCGCCCCAGATCACCAGCGTCTCGTCTAGCATCCCACGCTCGCGCAGGTCGCGCAGCAGCGCCCCGATCGCTTGGTCACTGTCTCGCGCGAGGCGGCGGTGATTCACCTCCAAGTCGTCGTGGTTATCCCACGGCTGGCCCTGGCCGTGCCAGGCCTGGACGAACCGGACGCCGCGCTCGAGCAGGCGGCGCGCGATCAGCAGCTGCCGGCCGTGGGTGGTATCGCCGTAGCGCTCGCGCATCGCCGCGGGCTCGCGGGCGAGGTCAAAGGCGTCGGTGGCCTCGAGCTGCATCCGCGAGGCGAGCTCGAAGGACTGGATGCGGGCCTCGAGCCGCGGGTCGACGCCGCGCGCGGCCGCGTGGCGGGCATTGAGGCGCGCAAGCAGGTCGAGCTGGGAGCGCTGGGCAGCGGGACCGGTGAGCGGGCTGCGGATGTGCTCGATCAGCCGCTCGACCTCGCGGTGGCGCGTGTCGACGTGCGTGCCCTGGAAAATGCCGGGCAAAAAGGCGCTCTGCCAGTTCTGGGATTCCTGAATCGGGTAGCCGCCGGGGCAGAGGGCGACGAAGCCGGGGAGATTCTGATTCTCGGAGCCGAGGCCGTAGGTGACCCAAGAGCCGAGGCTGGGCCGCGGCAGGCGCGCGTCGCCGCAGTTCATCAGCATCAGCGACGGCTCGTGGTTCGGGACGTCGGCCCGCATCGAACGGATGACGGCGAGCTCGTCCGCGCAAGCGGCGACGTGCGGGAAAAGCTCGCTAACCTCCAGTCCGCTGCGGCCGTGGCGCGCGAAGCGGAAGGGCGAGGCGAACGCGGCGCCCGTGCGGCGCTCGGTCTTGAGCTCGAGGGGGAGCGGCTTCCCGTGCCAGCGCGCGAGGGCGGGCTTGGGGTCAAAGGTGTCGACCTGCGAGGGACCGCCGTTGGCGAAAATGTGGATTACCCGGCGGGCGCGGCCCGGAAAATGGGGCGGGCGCGGCGCGAGGGGCCGCAGCGGATCGAAGGCGGTCGCCGCCGCGGGCGGGGTGCCGGCCAGCGCCGCGAGGCCAAGCGCGCCGAAACCCAGCCCGCAGCGGGCGAGGAAGTCGCGGCGCGGCAGGGGCGGTGCGGCGGGGAAGGCGGCGGGGGGCATCGGGGTTTCCCGAGCCAAGCGCCGGCGGGCGCGGCGGGAAAGCCTCATTTTCAGGCGTGCACGCCAGCCCGGGCACGGCCATCACGCCGGGATGCGCCCCACCCTCCCCGCCCGGCTCCGCCGCGCCCTGCCTGCCCTCCTGCTCGCCACGCTTGCACGCGCCGCTGCCCCGGC
>CAIOTK010000231.1 GCA_903861185.1 uncultured Opitutia bacterium
CCACGGCTCCGGGAAGTTCACCGCCAGGGGCATCAGGCCGAACAGGTTCGCCAGCCCCGGCGGGATCAGAAAGTAGGGGAACAGCGACAACGACAGGTCCACGCTGCGGAACCCCGAGCCGAGCTGCAGCATGATCGTGAAGACATACGACAGCATGTTGGTCCGCAGGAGCAGCATCACCCCCGCTACGCCATACAGGAACAGGGTCAGCCGCGCCGCCGGCAGCCGCCGCTGCCGCGTCGTTTCGAACGCCGCCGCCACCAAACCCGCCAGCCCCGCGAACGCGGTCACCTCCGGGTAGGTCACACACAAGGCCGCCCCCAGCACCGACAGGATCACAATGGCCGGGATCGCCCCGGACCGCCGCGCCGGCAGGCGCTGGGTCAGCACCACAGTCGCGCCCAGCATTAGGCCCAATCCGCCCACCTGCGCGATCAGCTGGTAGAGCGAGCCCAGCATAAATAGGGGACTCGCCGCGAGCAGCGCCATTGTCAGCCACGCCCGGCGCCGCCAGCGCCCGTGGTGCAGCACCAGCGCGCCCGCCGCCGCCAGCTGCACGAGGCCCAGGCCCAAGATCACCGGCATAAAGATGCCCAGCGCCTTTAGGCCGGTCAGGGCCGACACCCACGCGAGGGTAATTTCGCTGCCGAAGCGCATCAGCCCCGGCACGTGCATAAACCAGTAGTACTGCGCGAGGTCGGTGCCCGCCAACTCCGCCAATTGCGGGGCCCGCCAGAACCCGAAGTCCCGGAACCGGTCCGCCGCGAGGCAGTAGTTCACGAAGTCATCGTTGACGTAGCTCAGCCAGTTGAAGCCGAAGCGAAGCTGCGGCCACCCGGTCCACAGGAGCGAGGCGACCGCCACCGCCGCAAACGGCGCGAGGGCCCGCCGGGGCAGCACGGCGCGCCGCCACCGCAGGACGCCCGCCGCCGCCAGCCCCAGCCCGAGAGTCAGGGGCCACGCGAAGGCGCGCACCGGCAGGCCGGCTTGATTCAACAGCATCACACCTAAGATCACCACCGCCAGCCCCACGGCCGGCGCCAGTAGCCACGTCCGCAGGATCCCGCCCCGCCAGCGGCACGCGGCCAGCAGCCCGCCCCCGACCAGTGTCAGGTAAGCGACAAACGCGAGCGACAGGAGCAGCGCGGGCATAAGGAGGAAGTGTTTCGCGAAGGCACCGGGCGTGCCGAGAAAAAATCAGGCCCGAATCGCCGCCACGCAGGCCGCGACCGCCGCCGCCGCCTGCTCCGCCAACGCCTGCGGCGGCCGCCGGGCACCCGCCTCCGCCGCCGCCAGCGCGGCGAGGACTGCCGCCCGCGACGCGTCCGGCGCGATCGCCGGGACCTGCAGCACCTCTGCCGCGCCCCGCAGCTTCTCGTTGGTCGCGATCACCACCACCGCCGATCCGGCCCACGCCCCCAGCAGCGCCGCATGGTACCGGGCGCTGACGGTCCGCGCCGCCCCCGACCAGCGGTTCAGGGCCGTCGTCAACGGGGCCCCGGGCACGTCCGGCGCCAGCAGCCGCCACCGGGCCCGCTGCTCCGGCGCCAAACCCGCGTACAGGGCCCGCTCGGCCCCGGGCAGCTCCCGCTCTTCCTGCACCAGCCACACGCGGTCCTCCACGCCCAAGGCCTCCACCGCCGCTAGCAGCTCATCGCGCCCCGGCCACGGCCCGAAATCGAAGTTCGGCGTCAGGTTCAGCCGCCCCGGGACCGCCGGCCGCGGGGCATGCGCCCGGAACCACAGGTGCGCCAGATCGCTCGCTGCGACCACCAGGCGCCCCGGCGCGAGGCCGGCGAGGCGTTCCGCGGACGCCGGATCGCGGGTCCAGATCCCCTCTGCCTGCGCGATCAGCCGCTGCACGGCCGGTTCGCGCGCCTCCGCCGCGGCCTGCACGCCCACGCCCAAATAAAACATCGGCTTGCCCAGCCGGGCGCACGCCGCCGCCTCCGCGGTCAGGTGATCGAGGAACCACGCCGACTGCGCCTGCTGGAACGGCGATCCGCCCAGACCGATCCACGCGTCCGCCCGCCGCAGGCAGGCCTCCAGGTTGCCGGCCTCGTACGGCAGCCACTCCACGGCCGGGAAGCGGTCCCGCAGCGGCGGCAGCGGGAACGGCACGCGGCAGGAACAGGTGGTGCCCGGCGCCTGTGCCTGCAGGGCCTCCAAGAAGCCCCCCAGCATAAAGTCATCCCCCAAGTTGCCCGCGCCGTAAAAGTGGTGCCCAAGATGGAGGTGCAAGACGGGGAGGTCTTGGCCGTTCTCCCCGGGCGTCGCAAGCGCGGACCCGCCTGCCGCGGCCGCGGCACCGTGGCGG
>CAIOTK010000232.1 GCA_903861185.1 uncultured Opitutia bacterium
CCCAAACGCGGCGACCTTGCCCGACCCCGCGCCGCGGCCCACGCTACGCGCCGTAGCCTTATGCCCCGCGCCGCCACCCCCGCCCTAGTCTTCGTCAACGGCACCGTAATTTTGCCCGACCGATTGGTGCGCGGCGCGACCGTCGAGTGCGTCGGCGGCCGCATCCGGCGCATCGGCCGCGGGCGGCCGCCGCGGGGCGCGACGGTGGTGGACGCGGGCGGCGGCTACGTGAGCCCGGGCTTCGTCGACCTCCACGTGCACGGTGGAAACGGCGCGGATTTTATGGACGGTACCGCCGAGGCGGTGCGCACGGCCTGCCAAGCGCACGCGCGCCACGGGACGACCACGATTTTCCCCACCACGACGACCGGCACCGAGGCGCAGCTCGCGGCGATGATCGCGGCCTGCGCGGCCGTCCGGCGGGAGCGGTCCGCGGACGCCGGGGCGCGCATCGCCGGCGTGCACCTGTACGGGCCGTACTTCGCGCCCGACAAGGTGGGTTGCCATCCCGTCGCGGGCCGCCGCGATCCGGATCCCGCAGAGTACCGCCGCCACTTCGCCACCGGCCTCGTCCGCATCGCCACCTGCGCGGCAGAGTTGCCCGGCGCGCTGGAATTCTACCGCGCGGCGCGGCGGCACCGCTGCCTCGTGACCTGCGGGCACTCGAACGCCACTTGGAGCGAGATGGCGCGGGCCTTCCGCGCGGGGATGCGGCACGTCGACCACTTCTGGTGCGCGATGAGCTCCGTCGCCTCGCTGCGCCAGCGCTACGGCACGCCAATGCAGGCCAGTATGGAGCAGTTCGTCCTCGCGGAACCGGGGATGAGCACCGAGGTGATCGCGGACGGCTGCCACCTGTCTCCCGAACTGCTAACCTTCGCTTGGCGCCAGCTCGGCGCGCGACGGCTGTGCCTCGTGACCGACGCCAACCGCGCGCTCGACCAGCCCCCGGGGCGCTACCGTTTCGGGTGCGCCGAGGACGGCGAATGGATTGAGAGCGACGGCCGCGTGGGCTTCGTGCCCGGCGGCGGCGCGCTCGCGAGCTCGGTCGTGGGGCTCGACACGATGGTGCGGACGATGCGGACCGCCACCGGAGCGCCGCTGCCCGAAGTGGTGCGGATGGCCAGCCTGACCCCGGCGGAACGCGTGGGGATCGCGCGCGAGACGGGGAGCCTCGCCCCGGGGAAGCGGGCCGACGTGCTCGTGCTGGACCGCCGCTTGCGGGTGCGACGGGTGTTCGTGGGCGGCGCGGAGTTCCGCGGCTGAGCTGGGCCGGTTACCAGCGGACCTGGGCCGGGAAGTACTCGCGGATCAGCTCCTCGTAGTACGGGCGGAGCTTGGCGACATCGGGCACCTCGTGGCTCTTGGTGTAGAGGTCGTAGGTGTTGAACTTGAGCACCCAGGACTTCATCGCGCGGTCCTTCGCGGTCGCGAACTGGTCGTAGGCGCCCTCGCGGTGCCACGGGTAGAAGCTGTGGTACCGGAGCATATAGAGCCCCTCCTCGGGGAGGTAGTCCTTGCAGACCTGGTAGATGTACTCGTCGTGGCCCCACGACAGCGCCACCCGGTCGAGGCCGCAGCCCTCCTGGTAAATCCCGTTGGGCGTCTGGAAGCGCGAGTTCCCCGCGTCGGGGTTGGCGGCGAAGAACTCGGGGAAGACGTTCTTCGAGGAGAAGGCGCAGCCGGTGGCAAACGTGTCGCCGACCACGGCCCACTGCGGCTCGCCCCAGAGGCAGAGGATCTTCCCGAGGTCGTGGACGAGGCCCGTGAGGATCATCCAGCGCGGCTGGCCGTCGCGGCGCATCGCCTCGGCCGTCTGCAGCAGGTGCTGCAGCTGGGAGAGATCGGTGTCGGGATCGGAGTCATCGATCAGCTGGTTGAGATACTCCATCGCCTCCCAGACGCTCATCTTCATCCGGTTTAGGCCGAGGTATTCCTTCCGCTTGGCCTGGCCGAAGTCGTAGGTCTGGTGGGTGTGGTTCAGGCGGTAGAACTCGCGGACCGTGGGGCGCGCGTCGGCCTCGTACTGCCGGAACTCCTCGGTGCGCTTGTCCGCGGCCACGCCCACGGGGGGCGGCCGCCGCGACGCCGCCGCGGGGGCCGGCGCGGGCTCCGGGTAGCGGGTTTTCAGGAAATCCTCCCACTCATCCATACTGGCCAGCGGTTGCGAGGCGGCGGGGGTCGGTTCGGAGCTCATCGGCGGAGGAAAGAAAGTTGCGCCGAAAAAGAGCAACGGAACCGCCCCGGAGGCAAGCCGCCGCTGGCCACCGCGGTGGCGGGGCAGGCCCGCGCGCAGTTGCATGGCGGGCCCGTCGGGCTACGGTCGCGCCCCGTGCACCCCCGACGCCCTCCGGTCGCCCGCGTTTTCCGCCGCCTCGCCCTCGCCCTTAGCTGCGCCGCTGCCCCCGCCGCGTTCGCGGAGCCCAGCGACCCGCTCGCCCGCGCCACCACGGCGGTCCGGGAGGTCCTCTCCGCCCCCGGTGCCCCTTGGGCGCTGCGCGGCGCCACGCTAGCGGGCCCACGCCTCACGCTCGACCTCGCGCCCGGGCCGTCCGCGCCGGAACCCGGCACGCTCGCCTTCGAGCAACACTCCCGCGCCCTGCACCGCGCCGCCGCTGGATCCCTCGCGGAAGCATTCCCCGGTTTCGAGATTCACACCCTCCTCGACGGCGAGCCGCTCGACCGTCTCCTCGCCGCCCGCGAGCCCCGCCCCACGCTGCCCCCGGGCCCGCCCCGCGCCGCGCTCCTCGCCGGCCGCCGCATCGCCGTCAGCCCCGGGCACGGTTACTACCAGAACGCCGCCGGCACCTGGGTCCTCCAGCGCGGCTACTGGCAGGGTATCGTCGAGGACTTCGTCAACCACGACTTCATCACCCTGCTGCGCGACGAGCTCGCGGCCACCGGCGCCGAGGTGCTCTCCACGCGGCAGCTCGACCGCGCCGCCGGGAACGGCGAGAGCGGATTCCCCCGCTGGCAGGAGGCTGCCCGCTACCACGTGAAGGCCCTCGGCGCGCCCGCTAGCCTCTGGAACGAGCCTGGGTTCGACCACCTCAGCCAGGACATCCGCTGCCGCCCCCTCTGGGCCAACCACGTCGGCGCCGACCTCCTCGTCAGCCTGCACAACAACGGCGGCGGCGGCACCGGCACGGAGACCCTCTACGACACCAGCAACGGCTTCGGCCCCGAGAGTAAACGCCTCGCCGACGCCGTCCACGGGCGGATCATCGCCGCCATCCGGCGCGATTACCTCGCCTCGTGGGCCGACCGCCGCGTCCAGGGTTTCAACGGCAGCTACGGCGAGAACCGCCTCGCGACCCGGCCCGCCATTCTGATCGAGGTCGCGTTTATGGACCGGCCGACGCCCGACAACGCGGCGATCCAGGACGAACGTTTCCGCGCACTCGTCGCCCGAGCGATCCGCGAAGGCGTGCAGGACTACCTCGACGGCCTTGCTCCCGCCGTGCCGGCGGACCTCGCCGCCACCGCCACGCCCGCGGGCGTCCGGCTCGCCTGGCGCAACGCGTCCCCGCAGAGCACCAGCTTCCGCCTCGAGCGCCGCCTAGGGGAGGGAGCGTGGACCACGCTGACCAGCGTCAACGCGCCAGCGACCGAGCACGTCGATGCCACTGCGCCGGCCAACACCGCCCTCGCCTACCGCGTGGCCGCCGTGAACGCGGCGGGCGCCAGCTTCGGCTTTTCCAACGAGGCGAGCCTGCTCGCGGCCGCGCCGCCGCCGGTGGTCGCGACGAACCGCCCCGGTGCGTGGCTGGGAAATCTTTCCCTGCGCACCAACCTACCCGCGGAACAGGGCGTGACCGTCGGCTTCGTCGTGGCCGGCAGCGCCCGGCGGCTGCTGGTGCGCGCGGCGGGACCGGCCCTCAGCGCGTTTGGCTTGGCGGGGGCGCTCCCGGATCCGCGCCTCGACCTCTACCGCGGCCCCGAGCGCGTGGCCGGTAACAACGACTGGCCGGCGGCCCTCGCGGGGACGATGGCGGCGCTGGGCGCGTTCCCGTTCCCCGCGGCGAGCCGCGACGCCTCGCTGCTGGCCACCGTCGAGGGACCGCACACCGCAGTCGTGGCCGGGCCGGGGGGCGGCGCGGTGCTGGTCGAGGCCTACGACAGCGGCGGGCAACCCGAGGGGCGGCTCGTCAACCTGTCGGCGCGCCACCGAGCCGGTTCCGGAGCGGACCTCCTGATCGTCGGCTTTCACCTCGCGGGCAATGGCCCCGCCCGCGTCCTGTTACGGGCCGCCGGACCGGGACTCGCCGCACTCGGCGTGCCCGGAACCCTCGCGGATCCGCGCCTCGAGGTGTACGACGACCGCGGCTCGCGACTCGCCGAAAACGACCAATGGGACAGCGCCCTCGCACCGACCTTCGCCGCCGCGGGCGCCTTTCCGTTTCCCGCGGGCAGCCGCGACGCGGCCTTGGTGGCGACGTTGACCGCCGGCCGCGGCTACACCGTCCAGATCTCCGGGCCCGGCACCGGCGAGGCGCTCGTCGAGATCTACGCACTGCCCTGAGCCAACGGCAAAGCCGGAGGGGACCAACCGCGGTTCCCCTCCGGCGTGCAACGCAAGTGAACTCAGGCCACCGGCTGGGGCAGCCCGACAGCGGGCAGATCCTGGCGGCGCCGGGCGCGACGCACCACGAACCAGCCGCCGGTCAGGGCACCACCCGCGAGACCGAGCAACTCCATCACGGGCACCCCTTCGTCGACGGAGACGGGGGCGAGACTAAGCGTCAGCGGGGCGACCGAGGAGACCCCGGTGGTGGCCTCCCACGAGAAGTTGAAGCCGCGGACCTGGGTCAGGGAGCGGGACGCCAAGACATTGAGGTCGAAATAGCCCAGCGTCGTGTCGTAACCAGCGGCCTCGACATAACCGTCGCCGAACACGCGGAGCCAGGGCGCGTTCACGTCGATCGTGATCGACGTGAGGTAGAAGCTGAACGCCCCCGCGGTCACCACCGCATAGGAAGCATCCGGCGGCGTCGCGAAGGTGAAGTCGCGCACCTGGGCGGCGGACCCGAGCAGCGTGGCGAAGTCCCCGGTGGCGGTCGCGACCGTCGCGTTGGTCGGGACCACCGGCGTGTCGTTCGGGTCCCCGTCATTGAAGTCGAGCCCCGTGGTATTGTAGATGGTCAACGGGACCGACGTGCCCTGGAGGTAAACCCCCTGGTTACTCGTGAAGGTCAGCCCACCGGTGAGGGCGGGCTGGACGGGGATCGCGGAGGCCGAAGCCCAACCGAGGAGACCCCACACCGCCAGGAGGCGGATGGTCTTTGGATTCATTTGTGATGTGGGTTAAGGAAGGATCATTGCGCTGAGACCTACCCCTTAGCTCCACCCGTGCCAGCTTGCCGTAGCGCTCTTGAAATAAGCGCAAGTCATTCTTCTCCAATTATATTTAAGGCATCCGTGCTTTTGCTTACGTAAAACTGCGCCCCTCTTCGGTGTAAGGAATTCAGACGCGCTTTCGTGCAAAGTTTACATCAAGCACCAGTCCGCTCTCGGGGTCGGCTTTTCCCCCGGCGCGACGCGAGCCGGCCGACGGTGCCTAGGCGGAAACACCTCCCCACCGGCACGTTACGGCGCCGTCGCTCCACGGGAAGCAGGCCCCCGCGGAGCCCCCCGCAGGCTTAGTCCTTGAGGACGATCTCGAGGTCCCCGACGCCCACGCGCGCCTCGATGGGCTGCTGGCCGCGGCCGGTGCCGTTCACCTTGCCGCCCACGCCCCCGCTGCGGACGACGCCGTCCAGCCCGCTCAGCGAGGCGCTGCCCACCCCCGTCTTGCCGAAAATCGTCCCCGCGTCGCTGAGTTTGGATTCGATGCGCGCGTCGCCGGTGCCCACGCGCACCTCGACCGCGCCGCCCGGCACCTTGAGGCCGACATCCCCCACCCCGACGTCCACGTCAAACCGCCGCGCCGCCGCCTCGATGCGCACATCCCCCACCCCGAGCTTGATCTCAACCGCGGACAGCAGCCGGGCCGGCAGACGCAACCGCCACTTCTCCTCGACGTTCTTCGCGTCGACCGTGAGGGTCAACTGGTCGCCGCGCACCTTGGAAGCCAGCTGGAGTTGCTCCGCCTCGGGCAGCGGGCTGAACAGGCCCGTCGTCCGCCGGGGCCGGAGCGTGACCTCCACCTCCAGCTGATCCCCGCCGCCCGCCTCCACCGTCACGCTGCCGAGGCCGGCCTTGATCAGCACCGACCCCATATCCGCCGCCGGAAACCGTTGCGTGCGGACCACTTCCTCTGCCGCGGAAGCCAAGCTGAAGGACGGGGCCGCGGCGCAGAGCCAGCACGCGAGTAAGGTCAGGGGGAGACGAAAGGAGCGCATGGAGGGAGCGTGCCGCCGAGCGGACCCGCGACCCGCCACTAGGTTGCAGCGCTGGCGAATTGCAATCGCGGCGAAGGAGGATCGTCCGCGCACTCCGAAGACAACGGAAAGCGGGTTTGCGCCTCGGCGGCGCGGCGCCCACCGTCCGCCACCTCCCGATGCGCCACCCCGCGCTGTTCGTCCGCCTCGCCCTGCTCGCTGCCGTCGCCCTCCCGTGCGCCGCGCCAGCACCCAAGCGAATGCTCCCCTAATGAGCCCAAACCCGACCACCCCCACGCCAATTTCCCGCCGGGCCGGCCTCGCCGCCGCCGCCGCCTTCGTCGGCCTCGCCGCCGCCGGTCCCCTGCTGCGCGCCGCCGCGCCGCGGAAGGAACGCGCCGCCGGCAAGGCCGAAACCCCGCCGCCCACCCGGCCCCCGCTCGAGCCCGTGGACGTCGCGCGCCTGCCCGCGGGTTGCGACCGCTTCGACCTCTTCCTGCTCCTCGGCCAGTCCAATATGAAGGGCCGCGGCGTGATGCCGGAGGAGCCCCTCCGCGACGAGCGGATCGTGATGCTGCACCTGCGCGACGACGCCTGGTACCTCGCGCGCCACCCGCTGCACCTCGTCGGCGACGCGCGGACCTTCGCCGGCCACGACAACGCGGGCGTCGGCCCCGGCCTCGCCTTCGCCACCACCGTCGCCGCCCGCACGCCACGGGCCCGCCTCGGCCTGGTCCCCTGCGCGGTCGGCGGCTCCTCCATCGCCCTCTGGCAACGCGGCGCGCGCCTCTACGACCAGGCGATCCGCCGGGCGCGCCTCGCTCTCGCGTCGCCCGGCGCCGTCCGCCCCCGCCTGCGGGGCGCCCTCTGGCTGCAGGGCGAAGCCGACGCCACCGACGCGCGCTTCCCGGGCCACGAAGAACGCCTGCTGCGGCTGGTGGACGACCTTCGCGCGGACCTCCGCGAGCCCGCGCTGCCGTTCCTCGCCTGCACCATCGGCGAGCTGCGGCCCGACGCCGAGGGCCGCCGCGTGGCGGAGATGAACCGCCTGCTGCTCTCCCTCCCGCAAAAGCGGGCGGGCACCGGGTGCGTCGACGCGCGCGACCTGCGGACGCACCTCGGGGACGCGGTGCACTTCGACACGGCGGCGCAGGAGGAGATCGGCCGCCGCTACGCCGCGCAGTACCTCGCGCTGGCCGGCGTGGGCTGAGGCGGGGGCCCAGCGCCAGCGGGGCTTTCGCCCTGTCTGGCGCGCGCTCCCGCCGGTTTCCGGCCGCGCCACCCGCGGCGACTTCATCCGGGCCGCGTGGCGCGCCGCGGCGCCCTGAACGCGGGCCCGACCCCCGGGGGCACCCGCCGCCACCGCACCGCGCCGTAGCCGTCCCAGGAGGACTGCGGCAACTGCCGCAGCACCGGCCACGCCGCGGACTCCACCGGATCCGCGATCAGGGCCGGAAACCGCGCGTACACCTTCTCATTGGCGCTGTCGTTTTCCTCGGCGGCGTCCGTCACGAACACCTCCGCGCCAAGCCGGGGCAGCTGGCGGCGCACCCACTCCGGCCCCGTCCGCCCACCCCCCAGCCCATGCCCGTACCGCACCTGCACAACGTGGCTGACCCGCGCGCCACTCCTGAGCAGGCACCGCGCGCAGAAGGCCGCATTCTCCACGAACGCGTACACCACCGGGACGCGGAACTGCCCCAGGCGATCCGACCAGACCGCGAGCTCGAGGAACACCATCCGTCCCGTGGCGTGGTTCGCGTCGAAGGCGACTAACTCGCCGTGGAACGGCACGCCCGGCGGGGGAAGCTCCTGGATCCTCTCCACGGTGACCCGGCAGCGGTCGTCCTCGTGCAGCAGCGGCTGGTCGAGGAAGTCCGGAACCCCCAGCACGCAATAGTCCGTGTGCAGGAACAGGTCCGGCGCCGCCGGCTCACCCGGGAGGCCGGGCCGGTGCTCCCGGTAATCGCGGTGCAGGTAAAGCAGGTCGCGAAAGTCGGCGCCCGCGGACGGATACCACGCCAGCCGCGGCTCGCCGGGATGGGCGGCAAGCCACGCGTGCAGCGCGTTCCATCGCGGACCAGCGAGGGAGGTGAGGAAGGCTCGGTTGGACACGGTCGGCACTCCCGGCGGGTTCAGGCGGCGGCGGCCAGCGGCTCGAAGCCGCGGGGCCACCCGTCGTGCGTTTGTCCGTCGAGCAGGCGCCCGCCGGCCTTCTTGGAGCAGGGCCGGCCGGACTCGTCGTGGCAGCCCCATTGCTTGAAAAAAAACGGCACGTCCAACGCGGCACACTGGTCCCGGAGCGACCGGACCCACGCCGCCGCCATCGGCCGCGCCCCGTGGCCGGATTCGCCGCCCGCGATCACCCACTGCAGGTCGGGCCGCGGGCCGGCCGCCGTCGCCTGCAGGTCAATCGCCTCCAGCAGCGGCTCGACGGACAGAAAGCGGACGATCGCCGGCAAGGCGCACAGCAGCGGGATCCGCTCCTCGGCCCGGCGCTGATCCTCGACCGTCGTACCCAGCCAGACGTGCCCGGGGGCGCGGCCCGCCAGCCACTCCTCGACCTGCCGCCGCGCCGCCGCCTCCCCGACCAATGGCAGCGCCGCGCTCAGGCGAGCGCGGAAGTTGCGGGGCCGCTTGGTCAGCAGCTGCCAGTTCAGGTGCGGCGTCGCGAGGACGAGCCCGAGCAGGTCGGCCAGCCAGCCGGCGGGCACCTCGTCATCCAGCCAGTCGCCGAGGCTCGCGCAGAACACTTTCGGCCGATCACCCGGCCGCGGAGGCGCGGGCCGGGCAGCGGCGCGGTCCCAGCGCCGGGGTTCGGCCCAGGTCGCCGTCCGGTGGCGGGGGGATCCGGTCCCCCAGTGGCTGCCGCCGGCGAAGCGCTGGTCGCGCGCCTCGGCGTAACAGTGCAGGCAGCCGGGACTGACCTTGGTGCAGCCGATCCAGGGGTTGAAGGTGTGGGTGGTCCATTCGATGTGGGAGTGTTTCACGTTGGCGGAGGGCGGGAGGTTGGCGGTTGTCCCCGGGAGCGCCGGGGTGGTGGACAGGCGCACAGTCTCGCACATCGACCCGGCCAATCTCGGTCCAAGGTCCCGGAAAAAAGCGCGGCGACCGACTCTCCCGAGAGGAACGTCGCGCCTTCCGATCCGGGGATCCGCGGGCACTAAAGTCGCGCCCGTCCTCCCATCGCCTGCCCCGGGAAAGGTTCCTCCGCCCGCGCCTTGACCCGGACCGGCCGCCCGCCGTGACTTTTCCCGCCCCGCGCCGGCGCCACCCCTACCCGCGCCGATGCGCGGCCCCCCCGATGCCCCCCGCCCCCTCTCGCCTGCTGGCCGCCTTGTTCCTGCTCGCCGCCGCGCCCCTCGCCGCCCAGACGGCCCCCACGCCACCGCCCACCGCCACCGCGCCCGCACCGGCCGGCGGGACCGTCGTCCTCAACCCGTTCACCGTCGATGCCGGCACCGACACCGGGTACGCCGCCACCAGCACCCTCGGCGGCACCCGCCTGAAGAGCGAGCTGCGCGACGTGGCCTCGCAGATCGACGTGATGACGTCCGAGTTCCTCGAGGACATCGGCGCGCTCACCCTCGACGAGTCGCTGCGCTACTCGCTCAACATCGAGACCAGCGACGAGAACTTCTCCCCCGGCACGGACCCGAACACCAACAGCGTCTTCTCCTCCGCCTACGGCAGCCGCACCCGCGGGCTCAGCCGCTCCAACAACACCCACGACTTCTTCGAGACCAACGTCCCGCTCGACACCTACAACACGGGCCGGCGCTTCACCCTCGTCTCCGGCTCCAACGCCATCCTCTTCGGCGCCGGCTTCGCCGGCGGCACCAACGACGTCGCCTTCGACCGGCCCGACCTCCGCCGCTTCTCGGGCGGCGCCGTCGCGCGCGTCGATTCCAACCGCGGCCGCCGTTTCTCCCTCAACCTGAACCAGCCCCTCGTGCGCAGCCTCGTCGGCATTCGCGTCGCCGGGCTCGACGCCGATGAGCGCGACCACCGCGATGGGGTCGGGGCGCGCACTCGGCGGCATTATGCCTCGATCCTCGTCCAGCCCCTCTCCCGCCTCTCGGTGCGCGGCTGGTACGAGCAGTACGACTCCCGCCAGCGCAACGCCGCGAACACGCTCACCGGCGACCGCGTCACGCCGTGGCTCAGCCTGCCCGCCCGCCCCACGTTCAACAACGCGGGCCTCACCGCGGCCAGCACCGCCGCCCAGTTCAACACCGCGCTCGCCGCCGGGGGCGCGGACCTCGCCACCGCCGCCGAGCGCCTCAACAACGTCGCGGTCACGCTCGCCTACGGAGCCGACGGCACGCCGGGCGCGATCCGCAACTGGACCAACACCGCAACCTCGCGCCGGCCGCTCGACGGCACGCAGGACCCGAGCATCACCAGCCCCGCCGTCTACCCGCTCGAGTCGAGCGTGCTCGGCAACGCGCTCCAGCGCTGGTGGCGCGGCGACATCCGCGGCGCGCTCTTCGAGTTCAGCCCGCTCCGCGACCTCCACATCGAGGGCGGCCTCAACCGCGAGGTCTTCGACACCCGCTCCCTTAGCTTCATCTCCGGCAACAACGCCGACCTCCGCGTCGACCTGAACCGCTTCCTGCCCGACGGCGCCACGCCCAACCCTAACCTCGGGCGTACGTTCGTCGAGGACGACATCACCGGCAGCGCCTGGCGCAATCACCGCGACGAGCGGCGGCTCCAGGTCGCCTACGGCCTCGACCTCCGCCGCCGCACCGGCTGGACCCGCCACCTCGGCTCCCACCAGTTCGCGGTGATGTACACCGGCGCCGAGAATATGCGGGTGCAGCAGAACACCAACAGCCCGCGGATCGTGTCCGACAACGTCTTCGAGGGGCTGTCCTACCCCGCCGGCACCACCGCCGCCAACGACACCACGCGCAACAGCCGGCGCCTCCGCGCCCGCTTCTACGTCGATTCGCCCGCCAGCCCCTCCGGTGGCAACAGCTCGGTCCGCGCTCCCTTCCAGCTCTGGGGCCCGGAGACGGTCGTCGTCGGCCGCGACGCGCAGGGCCGCGACGTGGTGGTGAACACCGGGATGAGCAGCCCCTACGGCGCCCAGGTCGCCACCTCCAACGGCAAGAAGACCGAGGACGCCGGCCAGTACGCCTGGCAGGGCAGCCTCCTCGACGGCCGCCTCAATGTTACCCTCGGCGAACGCTTCTCCCGCGCTGGCTTCGCGCCCTGGGTCGGGCAGGGCGGCACCGGCACGCGCCCGCCGCGCCGCTACAACGCCGACACCCGCGCCTTCGAGGAACCCGTCAACCGCGGGGGCGTGCTCACGTTCGCCAGCACGGGCAAGGCCGTCGGCAACGCCGGCTTCGAGCCGTGGGACGTGATGCTGGCGCGCGGCGGGGAGCGGGACTCGCTCGAGGCCGCCTCCCGCTACGAGGTGACCTCGCGCCTGCGCGGCTTCGTCGTCCACCCCTTCGGCCGCCAGGGCTTTCTCAGCCTGCACTACACGGCCTCGTCCTCGGCATTCGTCGCGGACTTCACCCGCAAGAACCCCTACGGCCAGGAGGCCCAGCTCGACGACGGCACCACGCGCGAGTACGGCCTCTCGCTGCGGTTCCTCGACGACCGCCTCGTGCTCCGGCTCAACGCCTACGAGTCCGTCTACCTCGGCGTCTCCGGCGGCACCGGCGTCACCGTCCCGGCCCCGCCCGCGGTCGGGGGCGCGTCGGGGATGGACCGCACGAACATCCACTGGTCGGCGATCCACCTCGAGAAGTCGGCCCAGAACCACGCGCTGCTCCGCTCCGGCGGCCGCTACGAGAGCGGCACCCTCGGCGCGCCCGTGCTCGGCGGCTCCGCCAACGGCATCGCCGCCGACAGCCCCTTCCGCTACCTGCAGCAGGACGTGCTCGCGTGGCCGAGCGACCCGGCCGCCAGCGGCGCCTTCGGGCTCAAGTACACCCTCAACTCGGACCGCACCGCCAAGGGCACCGAGGTGCGGCTCGTCGCCAACCCCGTCCCCGGCTGGAGCGCGAGCCTCAGCCTCGCCCGCAACAACACTCGTAACGAGCGGATCGCCAGCGACTGGTTCAACTTCATCGGCTACCGGATGAAGGACTGGCTCGCGGCCGCCACCGACGCCGCGGTCCCGCAGCGCGGCGGCGGCAACGGCCCGACGCAGCTGCACACGAACGCGACCACGAACGCGAACGAGACGATGCTCGCCTACCTGCGGAGCAGCGCGCTCGGCTGGTTCTTCCTGCGCGAGAGCGAGGGCCAGGCGGCCAGCCAGGAGGTCGAATGGCGGGGCAACTTCACCACCGCCTACCGCTGGACCAGCGGGCCGCTCAAGGGCCTCCGCGCCGGCGGCAGCCTGCGCTACCGCGGCGAACGCATCCTCGGGTACGGCAGCCGCTCCGTCGCCGCCTCCGACCTGCGCGATCCGATCCTCGCGACCCCCGGCCTGTTCCCCGCCGGCTCGACCGTGAACGTTGCGGACGTGAACCGCCCGCTCCTCGGCGGCGCGACCTGGAACACCGACGCCGTGCTCGGCTACACCACCACCTTGCCCGGCCGCCGGGTGCGCTGGGGCATCTCGCTCAACGTGCGCAACATCCTGAACGACGACCGCCTCATCCCGCAGGCCGGCCTGTCGGCCGCGGGCGTGCCGGTGGTCTTCCAGTACCCCGAGCCGCGGATCTTCCTGCTCACGCAGACGTTCGACTTCTGAACCGGCGCCCACGAACGGGGCCGCAGGCCGCCGGCGCGGGGAATTGGCTTCTCCCCGCCCTGCGCGCGCCCTTCACTCCGCCTCTAATGAAACCCGGCCTCCACCCCGGCGCCACCGGGGAACTCACCTGGACCGTCGACCCGACGATGACGATCACCCTCGGCCACCCGCCCGCGGTCACGGTCTTCTCCACGCCGAATCTGGTCCTGCTACTCGAGCGCGCCGCCCGCGAGGCGCTGCGGCCCTTCCTTGAGCCGGACGAGGAATCGGTCGGCATCGAGGTGCAGGTCGAGCACACCGGCCCCGCCGCGCTCGGCGAGGACGTGCGCGCGGAGGCCAAAGTGACGGAATGCGACGGCCGGAAGGTGGCCTTCACCGTGCGCGCCACCGCGGGCGGCCGCGAGGTCGGGCGCGGGACGCACCGCCGCGCCGTAGTAACCACCGCCAAGCTGGCCGAGAACCTCCGCCGCGCGACCGGCGCACCGGCCCCGGCGATGCCCCCCGCGGCGCCGCCGACGCCGGAACGGGTGCGGTTCAGCGTGGCGGGGGGCATCGCGACCGCGACCTTCCACCGCCCGGCGGCGCTGAACGCGGTCGATTCGGGGATGACCGCCGAATGGGAGCAGATCGTGGCCTGGCTGGCCGCGCATCCGGAGGCGGCGCGCGTGTTGGTCATCACCGGTGCCGGCGACGCGTTCTGCGCCGGGGACGACCTCAAGGAACTGCCGGCGCTGGGCGAGGACGAGGCGCGGCAGCTGAGCCTGCGGCAGGCGCGGCTCTGGCTCGCCCTAGAGCAGTTGCCGCAGCCGGTGATCGGCGCGATTAACGGCGCCGCGCTGGGCGCGGGCTGCGTGGCGGCGGTGGCGTGTGATTTCCGGCTCGCGGCGCACGGGGCGAGCTTCGGGATGCCCGAGATCCGCGTCGGTTGGCCGCCCGGCTACGGCCTCGCGCAGCTCGTGGGCCTCGTCGGCAAGGCGCGCGCCCTGGAGCTCTGTTTGACCGGCGAGCCGATCGCGGCGACGCGGGCGCAGGAGTGGGGCCTCGTGCAGGAGGTGGTGCCGGCGGCGCGGCTGTTGCCGCGGGCGCGGGAGCTGGCGGGGCGGCTCTTGGCGCAGCCAGCGGAAGCGCTGCGCGCGACCAAGCGGCTCCTGCACGCGACGGAGGGGGCGCTGCCGCGCCTGACGCACCGGGCGGAGACGGAGGCGTACGTGCGGTGCCTGTTCCAGCCTGATGCACGCGAGGGCCTGGCCGCGTTCGCCGCCCACCGCCGCCCCAAGTTCGAGGGGCGTTGAGGGCGGGGAGGACGTCGCCCGCGTCAGTAACCGCGGGAAAGCCGGCCTCGGCCGGGCGAAGCGGGCGCCGTGCTGCGCAGCAATGCGCCGGGGTTGCTCATTCGCGCGGCGCGGGCGGTCCCGGCTGCAGCCAGGAGTACCGGTCGCCGAGGGTCAGCGCGGCGACGATCCGCTCGCGGACCGACAGGCGCCGGACGCGTTCCAGCTCCAGCGCACGGGAGCGCTCGGCGCACGCGCTGCGGCGGGGTCCGGGACGCGGTCCGCTGGCGGGAGGGGGAGGAGCGGGATCCATACCGGGCGCCGCGCGGAGCATCCCCGCGGCGGGCCGCGGCCCTCAAGGAGAATCGGCCCGCCGGGGGTGCCTCCGCCCTCAAAGCACGGCCACGAATTCGCCCAGCACGCGGAAGTCCGCGGTGGGATCGGCAGTGAGCTCGATGAGACCGAAGGACGGATCATTCGACTGCGGCCGCAGAATGATCCGGGTGTGCCGCCAGGAGCCTTCGCCGTCCCCGACCTTGGTGCTCTCGTACCGCTTCACCGTGCAGGCACCACCCTCGGGATCCTGCAGGTCTCGGTGCTGCACGAGGACGATCCGCCCCTCGCGTGACCCTTCCGGTGGACGCCGGAAGAGGCACCAGGAACCGGAGGGGATCCGGCGATTCATCGACTCGCCGGTGACGCGCACGATGAAATGACCCGGCTGAGGCGTGAGACCCTCAGGGAGGCGAACCCAGCGCGCGTCAGGAGTCTGGTCTTCCCGCTGCAGCGCCCCGGCCGCCACCCGCAGGGAAGGATAACACGGAACCGCATTGCGGAAGGGAACTAGCTCAGACCCCGGCACCTCCGGAAAGGGA
>CAIOTK010000233.1 GCA_903861185.1 uncultured Opitutia bacterium
CGACAGTACCGGGCGACGCTGACCCGCCAATTCGACCTGAGCCGGCTCGAGCTGCTCAAGGGCTTCGACCTCGGCCAATTCACGGCGGTCGCGTTCCACTACTATCGGCACGTGGACAGCTACTTTCAGCAGCCGGAGGAGATGACGACCACCTCCGTGCTGGCTTCCGGTCTTCTTTCCGACACGCAGAACCAGATTCGCCGGCGCTACTATCTCACGCCGGGCCAGCCGGTGTCGTTCCCGGCCTTTGATCCGAGCCAGGCCGCGATTAGCCAGACCGGCAATCCGGCGGTTCCCGGAAGCATCATCCCGACCGTTCGGTCGGCCTTCCTGCATCGCCTGAATCCCGTCTATGCTCCCGAGACCACCAAGTCGTATGCTGCGATCGGCCAGTGGGAGCTGTTCTCTCGCCGGCTGATCCTCACCGGTGGCATCCGGCGCGACGACCTCAGTTCCCGGAATTTCGTCTTCGCGCAGGATCCGGTCACCCGGATCTTCCTCGGTAAGGGCCAGGGCGCGTTTGCCCCGGCGACCAAGTCTTCAGTCACCAACACCAATTATGGCGCCGTGGTCCGGGTCACGCGGTGGCTGGATGCCTTTGCCAACCTCGCGACCAACACGGTAGGCGCCGGGGGCACCAATTACGACGTCTACAATCGGATCCTGCCGAACCAGGAGGGCACCGGTTACGATCTCGGCCTGCGCGGGTTTTTCTTCTCTGACCGCGTGATCCTGAAGCTCAACTACTTCAACAATGAGCTGACCAACCGGATTTCCAATCCGCTGCGAGATGGGGCCATCGGGATCGAGATGGCGCGGCAGAACGGCTACGTGGAGCGCTTCCTCGAGGGGATGGTCCTCAACGGGTTTGGCAGCAAGGTCGCCGGCTCGCCGCGCTTTGCGAATTATTCGGGCAATGGCCTGTGGACGGACGTCGAGTCGGACCTCACCGAGGGTTACGAGATCGAGGCGACCCTCAATCCCACGCGGCAGCTTCGCCTGATGGTCAACGTGTCCTACAATGACTCGAAGTTGAACGAGACCTATGTGTTCACCCGCCCGTGGTATGAGCAATACGTCAAACCCGTGCGGGACGATGCGGCGGTCCGCGCGGCCATCGCCAACCCCGCGTTTAATGCGACCCGGACCATCGGGGAGTACATTACGGGGATCGAGCGCCGCTTGAATTACCACGAGGCTCAGGTCGGCGGGGCCCGGCTGCGCGGCAACCATTGGTTGGTCAACGTGGTCGGGAGCTACGCCTTCGATCAGGGCCCGCTGAAGGGCACGCGCGTCGGGGGCAGCGTGCGCTGGCGCGACGCCCCCGCGATTGGCTATCCGGAAAAAGGCGGGACCTTCGATGTCGCGAACGCCTTCCGCGGCGCGGAGTCCCTCGTGACCGATGCCTTTGTGAGCTACGCGTGGCGCCAGCGGCTGCGGGAGCGGAGCCTGAATTGGACCGTGTCACTGCGGGTGCGGAATCTGTTGGATGACGATGCGGCTACCCCGGCCAGCGCCGTCGATAACGGCCGGGGCCAGGCGCACATCCTCCAGCGGATCTACCAGACGCCCCGGACGGGCGAGTTGTCCGCGGGGGTGAGGTTTTAAGTGAATCTCTGCCCGGTTCGCCGCCGGCAAAGTCATCCGCGGCGCGGCGCCGACCACCGACGACCTGCCTTCCCCGCCGTGATCCCGCTTCCTCGCCTCCTGCTCCTCGCTGCGTTCAGCGTGCTGCCCCTCGGGGCGGCCGAGCCGGCGCGGAAACTCAACGTGCTGCTGATCGCCGTGGATGATCTGCGCGATACGCTGGGCTCCTACGGGCATCCGGTCGTGCAGACTCCGCACCTCGATCGGCTCGCCGCCCGCGCCGTGCGCTTCGAGCGGGCCTATGTACAGTACACCGTCTGCAATCCCAGCCGCAGTTCGTTCCTTACGGGCCTACGCCCCGACCAGACCGGCATCACCGACAACCGCACGCCGCTCCGCGATCGGCTGCCCGAGGTTGTCACCTTGCCCCAACTCCTGAAGGAAGACGGCCGGCACGCGGCGGCTTTCGGGAAGATCTTTCACTTGGGCGGCGGTCGCGATGAAGCCCTGCGGGCGCGGTGGATGGATCTGCCGCGTTCCTGGCACACGGCCCAGTCCTTCGAAGCGACCCCGCTCGGTCGGAGGAAACTCGCTGGCCGCGATCTCTCGGAGGGCCGGCTGGGTTGGTGTCACTGGGGGGCGATGGCCGGGGACGACGACGACCAGCCCGATGGACAAATTGCGCGCGCGGTGAGCGCGGAGATCGAACGACTCGGGCCGCGCCCGTGGGTTATCGGCGCGGGCTTGATGAAGCCGCACGACCCGTTCGTCGCGCCCCAGAAGTACTTTGATCTCTATCCCGAGGGCTCCCTGCCGCTGGCTCGTCCGGCGGGTGACGCGACGCCTGCTCCGCCGCTCGCCGTGGGCTTCGGGGAGCTGGGCGCCGTGTTCGCGCGGTTCACCGAGCGGGAGCAGCGGGAGTTTCTCCGGGCTTACTATGCCTGCGTTTCCTTTATGGACGCGCAGGTGGGTCGCGTGCTGGCCACGCTGGACCGGCTGCAGCTCTGGGACAGCACCATCGTGGTCTTCCTTGGAGACCACGGCTACCATTTGGGTGAGCGAGTTTGGTGGAACAAGAACACCCTCTTTGAACGGAGCTGCCGCGCGCCGCTGCTGATCGCTGCGCCCGGCGTGAAGCCCGGGGTCGCCCGCGGGCTGGTGGAGTTCGTGGATCTGTATCCGACCTTGGCCGAGCTGGGTGGGCTGACGCCGCCGGCGGGGCTGGCGGGCCAGAGCCTTTTGCCGCTCCTGCGCGATCCGGATGCCCCGGGGAAGGCGGCCGCCTTCACTTTGGTCACGCGCGGTAGCGCGCGCGGTGATTCCGTGCGCACGGAGCGCTGGCGTTTCACGCGGTGGAGCGACGGCGCCGTCGAACTATACGATCACGCTTCCGATCCCGAGGAGAACCGCAACGTGGCCCCCGCGCATCCCGAACTGGTCGCCCGCCTAGGGGCGATGCTGCCGCGCCCCTAGGCGCCGTTGGTGCCGCGGGGCTCGTTGTAGCTGGGGCGCGCCGCCCCGGCTCCGGCTGGGCGCGGGGCCGTAAGGCGACGGGGTCAGCCTGTTGCGTGTTGCGC
>CAIOTK010000234.1 GCA_903861185.1 uncultured Opitutia bacterium
CGAAGAGGTGCACTCGCCGGTGGACATCCGCCAAGACGAGGTCGACCGGCTCGACAACCGGCTCGACGTGATGACCAAGACCTTCCTCGGGGCCACCGTCGCCTGCGCCCGCTGTCACGACCACAAGTTCGATGCCATTTCGCAGAAGGACTACTATAGCCTGATGGGCTTCCTCGTGAGCAGCAGCCAGCGGCTCGCGCGCTTCGAGACGATGGAAACCGAGCGCAAAGTCGCGTCAGACCTCGCCCAGCTCCGGGCCCAGGCCGGCCCCGAACTCCTGCGCGCGCTCGTCCAGGCCGTCCGCCCCGAAATCGACGGCCTTCCCGAAGTGCTGCAGACGGCGCGCACCGCTGCGCTTGCGTCGCAGGCCGCCCCCGCCGGTTCCCGTGTCGAGGCTTGGCTGGCAGAGCTGACCGCCGCCAAGACAGCAGAGGCGCATCCCCTGCACGCCTTCGCCAAGGCCTGGCTGGCTCCCCAGTTGCGCCCCATCGCCGCCCCCGTGCGCGCCCAGCCCCCCGTGGCTCCTGCAGCGGCAGATCCCGCCAAACCCGTCCGGACCCCGCTGCTGGTCGCGGACTACACCCGCCCCGGCGCGACCCCCTTTCTTCAGGACGGGTCGGCCTTCGGCTCCGGCCCAGCCAAGCCGGGAAGCGTTCTGCCGGGCAGTACCCACGCCGCCCCGCTGGCCGGCGTGGTCACGCACACCGCCGCGCGCAGGGACTTGGCCCTGAGCAACCTGGTGAACAAGGGAGACGCCGACCCGGGCAACCTCAAGGACTTCGCCCGCAGTGGCCAGACCCTGCGCACCCCCGAGGTGACCCTCGCCTCCGGCCAGCTGTGGTACCTCGTCCGCGGCGCGGGCAAGGCCTACGCCGTGGTCAATTCGCACCTCATGATTCAGGGCCCGCTCCATGGAAAGCTGCTGAACAGATGGAAGGACACCGGGCGCTGGGAATGGGTGAACCACGCGCTTCCGACGTACGCCGGCCACCGGGCCCACGTGGAACTGGTGCCGGATGGAACCGGCCCTTTTGAAGTAGCCATGGTGGTTGATTCCGAAACCAAGCCGCCCCTCCCGGATTCCTTCGCCCCCTCCACACAGGCTCCATTGGCGGCCGCGGATTCGGATCCCCTCCGCGCCCTGCAGCTTCTACTGCGCGAAACCCTGGACGCCGCGCCCAAGCTGGGCCCCGATTCCGCCCCGCACCTGCTGGCCCTGGCCGACTGGATCGCCCGTTCCTCCCACCTCTTCTGTGCGGAAGGCTCCCCCGCGGCGACCGGCCTAGCCGCCGCCTCCAAGACCTGGGTGGACCGCCACAACGCCCTGTGCGCTGCGGTGCCCAAGGAGTCGCAGGTGGCCTCGGTCATGTTTGACGGTACCGGCGCCAACGAGTTCCTGCTCAAGCGGGGCTCTCCGAGGACCCCTCAGGCAGAAGTGCCGCGCCGCTTCATCGAGGCGCTCGCGGGGACGGCCCCCCTCGGCGGCTCGAGCGGCAGCGGACGCCTCCAG
>CAIOTK010000235.1 GCA_903861185.1 uncultured Opitutia bacterium
CCTCACCCGGCTGCAGGCGGAGCTGCGCCGACGGATCGTCGATCCCTACCTGAACGCGATCCGCAACGGGCCCCGGGGCGGGATGTGGTGGGTGCACACCAACAGCAACTGGAACGCGGTCTGCCACGCGGGTGTCGCCGGTACTGCCCTCGCCGCGGTCCCGGACCGCGCCGTGCGGGCAGAGGTGCTCGCCAGTGCGGAGGCCAACCTGCCCTACTTCGTCGGCGGCTTCACCGAGGATGGTTACTGCAGTGAGGGCATCGGCTACTGGAGTTATGGATTCGGCCATCACGCGCTCCTCGCTGAGGCCACGTTCGCGGCCACCGGCGGCGGCCTCCGTTTGCTGCAGGGCGAGAAGCTAACCCGCGTCAACGCTTACCCCGCGGGAATGGAGATCCTGCCCCGGATCTACCCCGCCTTCTCGGACAACGCCACCACCGTGCAGCCCGCCAACTGGGTCGCCCCACTCGCCCGCCGCCAACTCGAGGGAGGCGTCCAGCCTGCCCGCCTGCCCGTCCTCGGCTGGGCCGAGATCGCCCGCGACCAGCTCTACATCAGCGCGGTCCGGCTCTGGACCCCCTCGACGCCCCCAGCCAGCGCCACTCCGCCGCAACCGGAATTACGCCACTGGTTCGACTCCGCGCAGGTGCTGATCGCCCGCGCCACCGCCGACTTCGGCGCAGCCATCAAGGGCGGGCACAACGACGAGCTCCATAACCACAACGACCTCGGCAGCTTTGTAGTCGCCCTCGGTGCGACCGTCCTGCTCGCAGATCCCGGCAGCGAGGTCTACACCGCCCGCACCTTCAGCGCCCGCCGCTACGAGAGCGACGTCCTCAATTCTCGCGGACACCCCGTTCCAACGGTCGCCGGCCGCCTGCAGTCCACGGGCCGCGCCTTCGCGGCCCAGGTGCACGCGGTCGAGTGGACGCGCGCCCGAGACCGCCTGCTCTTGGACCTTCGCGGAGCGTACGAGGTGCCCTCGCTGCGCCGCCTCGACCGCGAGTTCCTCTGCCGGCGCGGCGCCGACGAGGCCTTCGTGATCACGGACGAGTTCGAGTTCGCCACGGCCGAGACCTTCGGGAGTGCGCTCATTACATTCTCGCCCTGGCGGGAGATCGCACCTGGGCTGCTCGAGATCGGCACCGGGAACGACCGCATCCATGTGCGCGTGGAGACCGAGGGCGGCAACGTCGCGGTCACGGCCACGGCCATCACGGAAAATCTTCCCGGGGGCCGCCAGCCGACCCGCCTCGGACTCGACTTCACCCAGCCGCTGGCGCGTGGCCGCCTGCGCGTGACCGTCACCCGGGCCACGCCACTATTGCCCCCGGTCGCGGCGGCGGCTTTCCCCGCCGAGTTGGGCAACCTGTCGACGCTCGGCGCCACGCAGCCCGGCGAAGGTGCGCTCATCGCCGGCTTCACCGTGGCCGGGCCGGGCCGGAAGGCGCTCGTCCTCCGCGCGGTCGGACCGGGACTCGCCCCGTTCGGCGTCGACGGTCTCCTCCGGGATCCCCTGCTGGTCGTGCGGGGCGCGGCCGGGGAGGTCGCGCGGAACGATTCGTGGGGCGCGGCGCTGGCCCCGGCCGCAGCACGGGTCGGCGCCTTTCCGCTTGCCCCCGGCAGCGCCGACGCCGGACTCCTGCTGGAACTGCCGGGCGGCAGCTACACCGCCCAGGTCGAGTCCGCGGACGCCGGCACGGGCGCCTCCCTCTTGGAGTTATACGATGCCGGCGGGGTCGGCGCCCGACTGGTTAACCTCTCCACCCGCGGCCGCACCACTCCCGCCGCCCCCCTGACGATCGGCCTCACCGTAGCCGCGGGCGCGCCGCGCTGGTTCCTGCTGCGCGGGATCGGCCCCGCGCTGAGCAGCTTCGGCGTGGAGGGTGCCCTGACCGATCCGCAACTGACGCTGTTCCGCGGTCGCCAGCGGATCGGCGTCAACGACGACTGGCACGCGAGCCCTTGGGGCAGCGAGGTCCGTCTGGCCGCCGCGGCCGTAGGCGCGTTCGCCCTCGACCCCGGTGCGGCCGACGCTGCCCTGCTGGTCCAACTGACGCCGGGGTCCTACACCTTTCAGGTCGCCCCGAAGGGCTCCACCGCGGGCACCGTGCTCGGCGAGGCCTACGAACTGCCCTGACCCGAGCGACCGTCGGAGGCGCGCGGGGGAAAATCCGACCGGGAATTCCCCCACATCCGGCTCGCCTGCCGCAAGGGGGCTGGTTTCCTCCGGCATTGTCGCGCTCGCCTATGACCGGCCCACGTCTCCTCTCCCTCTGCTGGCTGTTGCTCCCCGCGAGCCTCGGCGCCGCCCAGACCCCGGCCGCGCCGGAGGTCGACTTCACCCGCGAAGTGCAGCCACTCCTCGCCGAGTACTGCTTCCACTGCCACGGGCCAGATGACCAAGACCGGCGTGGCGGCCTGCGCCTCGACGACCGCGAGGCGGCGCTCAAGGGCGGCAAGTCCGGCGTTGCCGCGCTCGTCCCGGGCAAACCCGCGGACAGCGAGCTGCTGGCCCGGATCCTCTCGCCCCACGAGGACGAGGTGATGCCGCCGCCCAAGGAGGGCAAGAAGGTCGGCCCGCGCGAACAAGAGGTGCTACGCCGTTGGATCGAGGCCGGCGCCCCCTACGCGCCCCACTGGGCCTTCGTGCCGCCAGTGAAGGCGGAGCCCCCGGTTGCCAGCGGCCATCCCGTCGATGCCTTCGTGGCGGCGCGGCTGCGCTCCGCCCAGCTTGATTTCTCTCCGGCCGCTGATCCCGCGGTGCTCTGCCGCCGCCTGCATCTCGATCTCATTGGCCTGCCACCGCCGCCGGCGGAGGTCGCTGCCTTCGTGCTCGCGGCCGCCACGCGAGGTCTGCCTGCGGCCACCGAGGACCTCGCTCGCCGCCTCGTCGCCGACGAGCGCTTCGGCGAACGCTGGGCCCGGGTCTGGCTCGATGCCGCCCGTTACGCTGACAGCAACGGCTACGAGAAGGACCTCCCGCGCGAGCAGTGGGCCTGGCGGGACTGGGTGATCCGCGCCTTCAATCGCGACCTCGGCTACGATCGCTTCTTGATTGAGCAGATCGCCGGCGACCTCCTCCCCGGAGCCACTCAGGAACAGATCGTCGCCACGGGCTTCCTGCGCAATGGGATGGTCAACGAGGAGGGCGCGATCATCCCCGAGCAGTTCCGCATCGAGGGGATGTTCGACCGCCTCGATTGCATCGGCAAGGCAACCATCGGCCTCAGCCTCCAGTGCGCGCAGTGCCACACGCACAAATTCGACCCGATCACCCACGACGAGTACTTCGGCCTCTACGCCTTCTTCAACTCGACCTACGAGGCCCAGTCCTGGGTCTACACGCCCGAGCAGCAGCAACTCATCGAGACCCTCCGCCGGGACCTCGCCGCCATCGACACGCGGACCAAGGCCGCCATCCCAGATTGGGCGGAGCGGCTGGAGCGCTGGTCCGGCGAACTCATTCGTGAGCGGCCCATCTGGACGCCTCTGATCTGCGAGGAACTCGCCAGCACCAGCGGCCTCAACCATCCCGTCCAGCTCGCTGACCACTCCATCCTCACCCTCGGACACCCGACCACCCGCGGGGACATCTTTGTCATCGGAACCCCGGCGCTCGACGGGATCACGGGCCTCCGGCTGGAAGCGCTCACGCACGGCGACCTCGAGTTCAACGGGCCCGGGCGCAGCAAGTACGGGACCTGGGCGCTCAGCGAACTGGAGGTGAGCGTGATGCCGCCGGGCTGCGACCAATGGGAGAAGGTGGCGCTGCGAGGCGCGACGGCGGACTTCGCGGAACCGGTCCGCGGCCTCGAGGAGGAATGGAAGGCGAACTACGACAAGGAGCGACGCCGGATCATCGGACCGGAGGAGTTCATGATCGACGGCTCCAACGACACGGCGTGGCGCGCGGACCGCGGCCCCGGCCGGCGCAACACGGAATCGGCGGCCGTCGTGCAGTTCACGGAGCCACTCCGCCACCCCGCGGGCACCAAGCTCCGCGTGCTGCTGCGGATGCACCACAGCGGTGACGACAATGGCCGCCACAACACCGCGCTCGGCTGCGCCCGCATCTCCCTGACCCGCACGGCGGACCCACGCGTGCCGCCGGTGGACCACGCCGCGATGCTGGCGCTGGAGGTTCCAGCCGACGCGCGCGACGAGCGGCAGCAGACCGCGCTGTTCCGCGCGTGGCGCGCCCAAGAACCGGCCGCCCGCAAGTTTCACACTGAGGCCGACACCGCGTGGAAGCGCTACCCCGCCGCGCCCACCTCCGTGCTGCACCTGCGCGAACGCGGGGGTGTCCATGCCCGCGAGACCCGTTTGCTCGACCGCGGGGCCTGGGACCGCCCGAAGCACGCCGTCGCGCCCCACGTGCCGGCCGCCCTGAACCCGTGGCCCGAGGACACGCCCCGCGACCGCCTCGGTTTCGCCCGCTGGCTCGTCGACCGCCGGGCCCCGCTGACCGCGCGCGTGGCCGTCAATCGGGTCTGGCAAACCCTCTTCGGGACGGGCCTCTTCGAGACACCTGAAGACTT
This sequence comes from uncultured Opitutia bacterium, assembly GCA_903861185.1. Classification (GTDB taxonomy): domain Bacteria; phylum Verrucomicrobiota; class Verrucomicrobiia; order Opitutales; family Opitutaceae; genus ER46. The sequence continues at coordinate 4,542 of CAIOTK010000235.1, forward strand.
CGGCACCCGCTCCAGCCCGCCCGAGCAACGCGAGCTGCTCGACTGGCTGGCGGTCGACTTCATGGACCAGTGCTGGAGCCACAAGGAGCTCATCCTGAGGATCGTAACCAGCCGGACCTATCAGCAGGACTCCGCGGGAACCGCCGCGCTACGAGAACGCGACCCCGCTAACCGCCTGCTGGCGCGCGGGCCGCGCTTCCGGGTCGACGCCGAGATCGTGCGCGACTCCGCCCTCGCGATCGCCGGGTTACTCCACCACCAGGTCGGCGGCCCGAGCGTGTTCCCTCCGGTGCCGGAGAACGTCCTCGCCTACAATTATGTGCGCCCAACGTACTGGCAGCCGCCGGAGGACGCCCAGCGTTACCGCCGCGGACTCTACCTGTTCCGCAAGCGCTCGATGCCGGACCCGATGCTCAGCGCCTTCGACGCGCCGAACGCGGACTTCGCGTGCGCCCGCCGCGTCCGCTCCAACACGCCGCTTGCGGCACTCACCGGGTTAAACGAACCCGTCTTCGTCGAAGCCGCCCAAGCCCTAGCCCTGCGCCTTTGGCGGGAAGGCGGCCCCTCCGACGAGAGCCGGATCGACTTCGGTTATCGTCTATGCACCGCGCGGGCGGCCCGCCCCGCGGAGCAGGCCGCAGTCCGGCGCCTCCTCACCGAGGCCCGGGGCCGCCTCCAGCGCGGGGAACTGTCCGCCACCGAGGTCGCCTTCCCCCCGCGCCTCAAGGCCGCGGACCTGCCGGTAGACGCCACCCCGGCCGAACTGGCCGCGTGGACCCTCGTGGCGCGCGTACTGCTCAACCTCGACGAGACCCTGACCAAGCCCTGATCCCGATGACCGAGCCCGTCTCCGCCTCCCTCCGCGCCGCCCAAGCCCGCCTCCTCTCCCGCCGCTGGTTCCTGCAGGACTGCGGCGTCGGTATGGCCGGTCTCGCCCTCAGCTCCCTCCTGGCCAAGGACGCGGCCGCCCGGCCTGGTCCCGCCAATCCTCTCGCGGTGCGTCCGCCGCACTTCGCCCCCAAGGCCAAGCGCGTCATCTATATGTTTATGGCCGGCGCGCCGAGCCACCTAGAGCTCTTCGACCACAAGCCGGAGCTCGCGCGCCGCGACGGCCAACTGCCCCCGGCGGAGCTGCTCAAGGACTACCGCGCCGCCTTCATCAAGCCCAACTCCGCTCTGCTCGGCCCAAAATACTCCTTCGCCAAGCACGGCCAAGCCGGCACGGAGTTCTCCGAGCTCATCCCCCACATCGCTTCGATCGCCGATGACCTGTGCGTGGTCCGGAGCATGCAGACCGACGCGGTCAACCACGCGCCGGCGCAGATCCTGATGAACACCGGCTCGCAGCAGTTCGGCAGGCCGAGCTTTGGTTCTTGGACCCTTTACGGACTCGGCTCCGAGAGCGAGAACCTCCCCGGCTACGTCGTCCTCACCAGCGCCAAGGGGACCAGCGGTGGCGCCAGCAACTACGGCTGCGGTTTCCTGCCCACGGTCTACGGCGGGATTCCCTTCCGCGGCACCGGCGACCCCGTCCTCTACCTCTCCAACCCAGCCGGGGTCGACGCCCGCGCCCAGCGCGCCTCGCTCGACACCCTCACCGAGCTGAACGCGCTCGCCCAAGCCGACCTCGGCGACCCCGAGACTGCCGCCCGCATCCAGAGCTACGAGATGGCCTACCAGCTTCAGACCAGCGCCCCCGAGCTGATGGACCTTTCCTCAGAACCCGCCGCGATACTGGAAGAATACGGCATCAAGGATCCCAGCCAGGCCAGCTACGCGCGCAACTGCCTCCTCTCCCGCCGGCTGATCGAGCGCGGCGTCCGCTTCGTCCAGCTGTTCCACGAGGCATGGGACCAGCACGGGGACCTCACCAAAGCCATCAAGCGCAACTGCGAGGACACCGACCGCGCCAGCGCCGCCCTCGTGCGCGACCTGAAGCGCCGCGGGCTGCTTGACGACACTTTGGTGATCTGGGGCGGCGAATTCGGCCGCACCCCAATGGTCCAAGGCGGCAATGACGGCCGCGACCACCACAACCGCTGCTTCACGATGTGGATGGCCGGCGGCGGCCTGAAGCGGGGCCACGTCCACGGCGCCACTGACGAACTGGGCTTCAATGTGGTCCGCGACCCGGTCCACGTCCACGACCTCAACGCCACGCTGCTCCACCTGCTCGGGCTCGAGCACACGCGCCTGACCTACCGGTTCCAAGGCCGCGACTTCCGTCTCACCGACGTCCACGGCCACGTGGTGAAGGATCTCATTGCCTGACCGCTGCCCCCGGGAACCGCGCCTGTAGCTGAAACGTTTTCCCTATGCGCCCCCTCGCCCTCCTCCTCGCCTTTCTGCTCGGCACCGCTGCCGCGCTCGCCGCGGAGAAGTTTCCCGTCATCGCCCGCGAGGATCTCGTGCAGGCGATGGCCGCCG
>CAIOTK010000236.1 GCA_903861185.1 uncultured Opitutia bacterium
GCGAATGCCAACGCGCTCGCCGCCTACGCCGCCCGCGCCGACGCCCCGCCCCGGGCCCGCGCCGAGGCGCTCGCCCAGCTCGCCCAGTGGCCGAAGCCCCTCCAGCGCGACCGCCTCGTCGGCGTCTACCGGCCCACTGCCTCGCCGACCCGCGACCGAACCGTCGCGACCTCGGCCCTCACCCCGGTGATCCCCCGCCTCTTTGCCCCCGGCACCCCTGCCGAGGTACTCACCGCAGCCTTGGAGGCGCTGCAAACCCTCGAGCTCGAGGGCGCAACCGAGACGCTGCTCGCGCTCCTGCGCGACGAGTCCCGGCCCGTCGCCAGCCGCGTCGCGGCCCTCCAACTCCTCGACCGCCGCAAGGACCCGCGCCTCGCCGAGGCCGTTCGCCTCGCCGGCGAGTCCCGCGATCCGGCCCTGCGGCTCGCCGCCCTGCCGCTCGCCACCCGTCTCGCGCCGGAAACCGCCGTGCCGGTCCTCACCGCGCTGGTCGAACGCGGCACGCCGACGGAACAAAAGGCGGCCTTCCGTAGCCTCGGCTTCTCCCGCCAAGAGGCCGCGGACGACCTGCTCGCCACCCAACTGCGCGCCCTCGCCGCCGGCCGCCTCGCGCCCGAGGCAGAGCTCGAGCTGCTCACCGCGGCCGAGCGCCGCGAGGCCCCCGCGATTAAGGCGCTCCTCACCGAACGCACCGCCCGCCTCGCCGCCGATCCCGACCCCTTGGCCGCGTTCCACGCCAGCCTCGCGGGCGGCGACGCCGAGCGCGGCCGCCGCGTCTTTGAAAACCAGCCCGTGCTCGCCTGCATCCGCTGCCACCGCGCAGGCGGCGAGGGCGGCGATGCGGGCCCGAACCTCGCCGGCCTCGGCGCCCGTGCCTCCCGCCGCGAACTCCTCGAGTCGATCCTCAAACCCAACGCAAAAATCTCCCCCGGATACGACACGGTCGTCGTCACCCTCCGCGCGGGCGGCACCGCAGCCGGCATCGTGGCGGCCGAAACCGCGGATACGCTCACGCTGCGCAATCCCGAGAACCAGCTGGTGGCGGTGGCAAAGGCCGACATCGCGCGCCGCGACGGCGCCCCGTCGGGGATGCCCGAAGTCTACGCCACCCTGCTCTCCCCCACGGAGCTGCGCGACGTGGTCGAGTACCTCGCCTCGCTCCGCGGCGAGAGCCGCCCGGCGACCAACGTGCCCCGCGCCCTCCGCGGACCGCCCCCGTTGACTCGCGCGGAGTAAGGTGGCGGCGCGCCCCGCGGCCAGCGGGGATCAGGCGCCGCGGATCTCCTGGGTGTAACTGACGCCGAGGAACGCGCGGGACACGCGGCTCTGGTCGAGCAGGTGCCGCATATCCCGGAAGTCCCCCTGCTCGACCACACGCGCAACCTCGGCCGCGAGGTCGGCCGGGCGCTCATTCCACGGCTGCGGCGAGAAGAACACGGCGTGGTTGTGCAGCAGATGCGGTTTGCCCGCCGTGTTGTCAGGATGGCGGTAAAACGCGCGATCCACCGCGGCGGAGTCGAACGCCGAGAGGTCGGCCTGCAAGTCCACCCCCACGCCACAGAGGAGGCCGGTGACCCCGTGCAAGCGCGGCTCGCGATCCCCGGCGAACCAATCGGCGAGGTTGTCGGGATGCAAAATCGTCTGGCCGTTCGCCGGCTGGAACCGGCGGATGGGCGAACGCCGGATGCCGGCCCCCAGCACCCCAGTGAACTCGGCGCGGCCGGCGAGGCCGATCACGCCGCGGTAGTCAGGCCGACGAGCGCGGGCGACGTCGAAGATCTGCCGGTAGAGCTGGTCGATGCGCAGCCCCTCGGGGTCGCGGGATTCCACCAGAAGACACTCGTCGAAACCGCCCTGCAGGGCCGCGTTGAACCCAGTGCGAAGCGTGATGGCCCGCGACGCGCGGCGCGGGATCAAGAAATCTGGGGTGTCGCCGCCGTCGGTCGGCAGCCAGACCATCGTGCCGCCGATCGTGATCATCTCCCCCATAATCGGGAAATAATCCTCCAGCTCATCCCCAAGAGCACCGCAGCCGATCGAGTACTCGGTCTCGTCGAACCGGCGCGAGACGACGTCGTCCTCATCGAGCGAGGCGTGGAGGATATCCTGCACGTGCCCGAGGATCTCGACGACGCCGCGGGTGCCGCCCGGGCCAGGCACGGCAGTGAAGGCGGCCCCGGGGGTCTCCCAGCGTTCGAGGCCGGCCCAATCCGCGACGGCAGCGGCCGCCGCCAATCGACGCCGAGCCTCCGCCCGCGCCGCAGGCAGGTCAGCAAACGCCGGCAAGTGCGGCGCGAGGCCCGCGATCTCGATTACGCCCCGGCAGTACTCGTGGACCGAACAGAGTAACAGCGCGCCCCCGCGGCCTTGAAGCGTGCGCAGCGCGCCGGTGAGCACCCGCAGCGCGGCGCTGCTCAGGTAGGAGGTGCCGTCGAGGTCCAACACGACCACGCGACAAGCGGGCGCGGCCAGCCGGGGCTCGACCGCGGCCGCCAACGCGCGCGCGCCCACGGTATCGAGCCGGCCACGCACCGCCAACACGACGAACGCGGGCGTCTCTTCCACGGGCGTGATCTCGAGCGGGGAGGCTTGCATTCCCGGGAGAGTCGCCGCGGCGACCGCCGGGCGACGAGCCTTTTCCCCGCCGGTTCCCGGCTCCGCCCTTGTCTCGCTGCGTCGCCGGCGCCAGCTTTCGCGACCCCCCCGATGATCTCGCGTCTCCCCCGCCCGCTCGCCGCCTTGCTCCTGCTCGCCCTTCCCGCGCTCACCGCCGCCGCCGCCGCGCCCCGGCCCAATGTGGTGCTCCTGATGGGCGACGACCACGGCTGGGACGAGACCGGCTACAACGGCCACCCGCACCTCAAGACGCCCGTGCTCGACGAGATGGCACGCACCGGCCTGCGCCTCGACCGTTTCTACTCCGGCGGCGCAAGTTGCTCCCCCACCCGCGGCACGGTGATGACCGGCCGCAACCACAACCGCTACGGCATCTATGCGCCCGGCTGGTCGCTGCGGCCCGAGGAGATCACCGTCGGCCACCTGCTTCAGCGCGCGGGCTACGCCACCGGCCACTTCGGCAAGTGGCACCTCGGCGCCGTCAAGGCCGCCTCGCCCGTGAACCCGGGCCGGATGGGCTTCGACACCTGGGTCTCGCACGACAACTTCTTCGAACTCGACCCGCACCTCTCGCGCAACGGCGGCCCGCCCGAGCGTATCGTCGGCGAGAGCTCCGAAATTGTGATCGCTGAGGCCATCCGCTTCATCGACCGCGCCAAGGCCGCCGGCCAACCCTTTCTCGCCGTCGTCTGGTTCGGTTCGCCCCACGAGCCCTACCAAGCCAAACCCGAGGACCTCGCCCTTTACGACGACCTGCCCGCCGACGTCGGCCAGCGCAAGGTGCGCGTCACCTCCAACCGCACCGGCAAGAACGTCGACCGCCTGCAGCGGGACGTCCTGCGCGAACGGTTCGCGGAGATCTCGGCGATGGACCGCTCGATCGGCCAACTCCGCGCCCACCTCCGCCGCCAAGGCCTCGGCGACGACACGCTCCTCTGGTACTGCGGCGACAACGGCACTCCGCAGGAGGCGGTCGCGACCGTCCCGTTCCGCGGCTGGAAGGGCAGCGTGTACGAGGGCGGCATCCGCGTGCCGGGCGTGATCGAGTGGCCCGCGCGCTTCCGCCAGCCCCGCGCGACGAATGTCCCGGCCGTAACCAATGACATTCTGCCCACGCTCTGCGCGCTCGCGGGCGTACCCGTGCCGGCGCGGCCCCTTGATGGCACCAGCATCGTCCCTCTGTTCACCGGCGCGGCCCCCGTGCGCCCGGCGCCGCTGGTCTTCTGGAACGCGCGTGCCCGCGGCGGCGCCGCGGCCCGGGCACAGCCTTACCTCGACCCGGAACTGCAACGCGGCACCACCCCGCTGGTGAAACTGGGCCCCGACGGCACGGCGACCCGCAATTTCCAGAACGTGATTCAGACCGAGGTGACCCCCGAGGACTTCTCCGGCGAGCGCGCCATTGTGGAGGACCGGTTTAAGCTGGTCGTCGACGGCACCGCCGCGGGGAAGACGGAGCTTTTCGACCTGGCGGCGGATCCGGCGGAAAAGACGGACGTAAGCGCCAGCCACCCGGCGGAAGCCACCCGGCTGGCGCGCGCGCTGCGGGCCGCGCAGGAATCGATCCTGCGCAGCCGCACCGGCGCGGATTACCGCTGACGGCCGCGGTTGCATTGGCGCCGGGACGTTGCAGCCTCCCGCTCCAATGCATCACGCCGCGCTCTTCACTCCCGTCCGCCTCGGCGGGCTCTCCCTGCCGAACCGGGTCCTGATGGCCCCGCTGACGCGCTGCCGCGCCGACGAACGGCACGTGCCGACGCCGCTGATGGCGGAGTACTACGCCCAGCGCGCGGGCGCTGGTCTGCTGATCGCGGAGGCGACCATGGCGATGGCGGGGAACTCCGCGTTTGGCGGGCGCGAGCCGGGCATCCATTCACCGGAGCAGGTGGCCGGCTGGCGCGCCGTGACCTCGGCCGTGCACGCGCGCGGCGGGCGCATCGTGCTCCAGCTCTGGCACGGCGGTCGGGCCTGCCATTCGCTGCTCAACGGCGGCGCGCAGCCCGTCGCCCCGAGCCCGGTCGCCATCGCCAACGACGAGATCAACACCCCGGCCGGCAAGAAGGCCTACGAGGTGCCGCGGGAGCTGCGCGACGACGAGTTGCCCGGCATTGTGGCCGGCTTCCGCCAAGCCGCGGCGAACGCCCTCGCGGCCGGCTTCGACGGCGTGGAGGTCCACGGCGCTAACGGCTACCTGCTCGACCAGTTCCTGCGCGACGGCTGCAACCGGCGTTCCGGCCCCTACGGCGGCCCCGTGGCCAACCGCGCGCGACTGCTGCTCGAAGTGGTGGACGCCGCGGCCGCGGTCTGGGGCGGGGACCGCGTGGGCGTGCGGATCTCGCCGCTCAACGGCTTCAACGGGATGTCGGACAGTGATCCCGTCGGCGTGACACGGCACGTGGCGGCCGAGTTGGATCGCCGGGGCGTGGCGTACCTGCACCTGATGCGGGCGGATTTCACCGGCCAGCACCAGGGCGACGTGGTGACGCCGGCCCGGGCGGTGTTCCGCGGGGCGTTGGTGGGCAATATGGGTTACGGCGCGGAGGAGGCGGCCGCGGCGATCACGGCGGGAACGTATGCGGCGGTGGCGTTCGGCCGCGCGTTCATCAGCAACCCGGATCTGCCCGCGCGACTGGCCGCAGGCGCGCCGTTGGCGGACCCGGATCCCGCGACCTTCTACACCCCGGGCCCCCAGGGTTACACCGACTACCCGAGCCTGAAGTGACCCAAAGGGGCCCCTGCCCTGAGCCTGCCGAGGGGCCTGCCCCGAGCCTGCCGAGGGGGTCAGAAATACTTCTTCACGATCCACTCCGGCTGCCACTGGTCGGTCTTGCGGGGCTTGCCGGTGAGGTCGATGGGCGGCGGGAGGCGTTGGCCCTCGGGCAACGCGACCTTGTCGCCCACGCGCTGTTGCCATTCCCGCATCAAGCCGCGGAGGCGCGTGACGTGGGCGGCGTGGGCGGGGTTGTCGTAGACGCTGCGGGTCTCGTGGGGATCGGTCTCGAGGTCGAAGAGTTGGCTGAAGCCGAGCTTCGGGTAGCAGATGAGCTTCCAGCGCTCGTCGCGGACGGCCCGTTGGACCTCGAGGTACGGCAGGAAGACGGAGTCGCGCACGCGTTCGCGACGGCCTTCCCAGACGGGGCGGAGGCTGAACCCGGCGAGGTCGGAAGGGGCGGGCAGGCCGGCGACGTCGCAGAGCGTCGGGAGAAGGTCGAAGAGGTAGGTGAAGGCGCGGGACTCGCCACCGCGGGGGATGCCGGGGCCAGCGAGGATCAGCGGGATGTGCATGCTGTGCTCGAAGACGTTCTGCTTGCCGAGCAGGCCGTGGCTGCCGAGGGCGAGCCCGTTATCGGCGGCGTAGACGATCACCGTGTTGTCCGCTTGGCCGGTCCGGCGCAGCGCCTCGAACAGGCGGCCGATCTGGGCGTCGAGGTGGGCCATCATCGCGTAGTACTCCGCGAGCTGGTCGCGGATCATCGCCTCGGTGCGGGGCCAGGCGCCGAGGTTCTCGTCACGGCCGCCGTTCATCGCCCCGTTGTCGAAGGGCAGCTGCGGCAGGAAGTCGGGCGGGAGCGGCGGGCGGTTGGCGTAGTCAGCGGGGAACCCGGGGCCCGGTTGGCGCGGGTCGTGGGGTGCCGTGAACGCGGCGTAGAGGAAAAACGGCTGCTTGCCATCGTGCGTCTCCAGGAACCGGAGCGCGGCATCGGTGAAGAGCTCGCTGGAGTACTTGGCGCCCGTGCGCACCTCGGTCAGGCGGCCATCGGGCCCGAGGTCGCGGACGGGCACCTTCTCGTGGTCGGACATCCCGCCAAACATCACCGCCTCGCCGCGGGCGAAGGCACGCAGCCAGGACGGTTGACCGTTGTGCCACTTGCCGGTGCCGAAGGTCACGTACCCGTTTTCCCGGAAGATCTCGGGCAGCAGCTTCGTGCCCTCCAGCGTCTGGGTGTTCACTTGGAACCAGGTTTTGCCCGACATCAGCATCGCACGGCTCGGGACGCAGACCGCACCGCTGTTCCCACCGAACACGTAGTTGCGGCGGAAGCTGAAGCCGGCGCGGACGAGGCCGTCGAGGTTGGGCGTACGGAGGTGCGGGTTGCCGTGGGCGCCGATGGTGTCGGCGCGCTGATCGTCCGCGAACAGGAACAGGATGTTGGGCCGGCGCGCCTCCGCCGCGAGGCCGGTGGTCGCGAGCAGCAGAGCGGAGAGCAGGGCGAGGAGTGGGCGGGGCATCGGGAGGGGGCGGGCGGGGTTTAGCGGCGGGGGATCCAACCGAGGGAGACGAGGAAGTCGTCCGCGGCGGCCAGGGTCTCGGCGTACTTCCCCTCGGCGCGACCGTGGTTGAAGAACCCGTGGGGCTGGCCGGGATAGCCGCGGAGCTCGCACCGGTTCCCCGCCGCCTGCATCAGGCGGGTGAAGGCGGCCGCGGTGGCGTAGGGCACAGTGGTGTCCGCCTCGCCGTGGAAGATGATGGTCGGCGGCAGGCCGGCGCGAATGTGGTGCGCGGGGGACAGGGCCCGGGGCGAGGCGCCGAGGCGCTCCTCGGGCACGCGCGTGCCGAAGCCAGTCAGGTCGAGGCCGGGTAACTCCGCCAAGACGAGGGCCGGGTTAAAGAGCACCAGCGCATCGGGCAAGGGGCTCACGCGGAGGTCATCCGCGGGGTCATCGAGGCCCGGCAGGGTGGCGGTGGCGGCGGCGAGATGCCCGCCGGCGGAGCCCCCGCCCACGGCGAGGCGGCGGGGGTCGATCCCGAGACGGGCGGCGTTGGCGCGGACCCAGCGGACGGCCGACTTGGCGTCGGCGACGCACGTGACCGGCTTTACTTGGTGGCGGGAGGCGACGCGGTAGTCGGCGGTGATCGCGACCATCCCGCGGGCCGCGAAGTGGCGGCACTGGGTCTCGAACTGGGTCGGAGAGCCGCTGGTCCAGCCGCCGCCGAAGAAGAATACGATCGCTGGGCGGTCGGTGCGCGGACCGGTCGCGGGCTCGAAGATATGGACGTTGAGCGCGACACCGCCCGCGTCCTTGTAGACCTCGGCGCGCGCGTCAGCGAAGCGCGGGGGGTAGGCGGGCGCGGCGGCGCGCAGCGGCGCGGCGAGGGCGAGCAGGAGCAGGAGCAGGCGGGGTAACGGATTCATCAGGAGGCGCCGGAGGCGGGCGGCTTCTCGATCAGGTAATCGCCGACCACCAGCGCGTCGAGCCCGGTGGTGTGGAACACCCCCAGCGCGTCCTCGAGCGAGTGGATGATCGGCTTGCCCATAATGTTGAAGCTCGTGTTGAGCAGCATCGGTACTCCGGTGCGCCGGTGGAAGGCGGCGATGAGGTCGTGGTAGCGTTCGTTCCACTCGCGCCGCACGGACTGGAGGCGGCCGGTGGCGTTGACGTGGACGATTGCGGGTACCCGGGCGCGGGCGGCCGCGGTGAAGCGCAGCGTGCGCTCCATATAAGGTGAGACCTGATAGTCCTCGAACCACTCGGGGCCGTGCTCGTCGAGGATCGAGGGCGCGAAGGGGCGGAACTCCTCGCGGAACTTCACTAGGGCGTTGATGCGGTCCTTCATCTCGGCCGGGCGGGGGTCGGCGAGGATCGAGCGGTTGCCAAGGGCGCGGGGGCCGAACTCCGCGCGGCCCTGCACCCAGCCGAGCAGCTTGCCGGCCGCGAGGAGCTCAGCGGCCACCTCGTGGACCGTTCCGGGCAGGTGGCGCAAGCCGGGGAGCCGGCTGAAGCGCGCGAGGTGCTCGAGGGCGCGGGGCGCCACCGCGGAGCCGAGGTAGGGCGGGAGCACGCGCGCGGGGGCGGGCCGCCCAGGGTGGTCCTGTCGCCAGGCCAACAGGGCGCACCCGAGCGCGTTGCCGTCGTCGCCCGGGGCGCTCGGCACGTGGAGCTGCCGGAAGGGCGTCTCGGCGAGGAGGCGGCCGTTGTAGGAAGAGTTCAGGCCGCAGCCGCCGCCGAGCACCAGCGCGTCGCCGAGCCCGAGCGCGTGGAAATTGCCGAGGAGCCGGGACATCGTCTCCGCGTAGAAGGCCTGGACCGTGGCCGCGAAGCCCGCCCACGCCATCGCGGGCGCACCGGGCGGCCGGGCCCGGCGGCGCAGGCGCTCGAACGCGGCGCGCAGGACCGGCGTCCGCGGGTAACGCAAGCGCAGCCCGTCGACGCGCACGATGGCGCGCAGCTCCTCCAGCACGGCGGGGTCGGGCTCCCCGTAAGGTGCGAGGCCCATCAGCTTCCACTCCTCGCCCCCCTCGCTGCTGAACCCGGCCAGGTCCGTGCAGACCGAGTAGAGAATGCCGATGCTCTCCGGCCCGCGGGCGGCGGCGACGCGGCGGAGCTCACCGCCGCGGTAAGCGTAAAAGGACATCGCCCCCGCCTCGCCCTGGCCGTCGACGACCGCGCAGGCTGCCTCGCTGAAGGGGCTGGTGTAGCACGCGTTCGCGGCGTGCGCGAGGTGGTGGGGGAACTTGACGAAGCGGACGCGGCGGTTGCCGTGGTCGCGCAGGAGGATGTCGGCGAAATGCCCCCCGGACAGCCGCAGGCTGGTATGCTGCAGCCAGAGGGAATAGAAGAGCACCGAGCGGTCGCAGAGGTAGCGGGTGAGACCCCCGGCGCGCCGCGGCAAGCGCTCGTGGTCGGCGAGGCCGAGCAGCGACTGCAGCTCCATCAAGCGCGTGAACGGCGCGCTCCACGCCTTGGCCAGAATAAACTCCCCCTGCGGATCGCAGTGATCGCGGAGGACACGACGGACCACTTCGCGGGGATCCGCGGCCGCGCCGTAGGCGCGCTTGACCTGGAGGAAGCGTTCGCTCGCCTCGGCGAAGAGCACTTCGCCGCGCTCGTCGACCACGGCGAGGGCGGGATCGTGGAAAGTGGCCGCAAGGCCGACGTAGTACCGGGGCATCGGGTCAGAGCATCACGCGTTCGAAGGTGCCGGTATGCGCCGCGGCGGCGGCGACCGCCTCCGGGCTCAGTTCCGGCACCGCCGGCCGATGGCCGCGCCAGCGCATCACGTGCCGGTAGACCTTGAAGAACGAGGCGCCATTCTCGATGCGGATCCGCTCCGCCACCGAGAAGCGGCTGAACCGCAGCTTCTCGCGCCAGCCGAGCGCCGTGTAGATCATCGCCTGGCCGAGCCAGCCCGCGCCGGAAACGTTGCGCTTGTCCCAGGTGCCGTCGGACACGGACGGGCGCTGGATCGCAGCGAGCGGGTCGACGTGCACGACGGCACGGTTGCCGTTGAGGATGGTGTAAAGGGTGTCGATCGACATCCCGCCGTAGTGTTGGCCGCGGCGCAGGAGTTCGCGCGCCCAGCCGGCGCGGACCACATACGCGTGCGTCGTGAGGATACCCCCGCGCAGGAAGTGGGGCGCGGGCCGGCCGGCCCGCCGGAAAACGAACCCGCCCAAGTGAAGAAAGTCGCACTCCGGCCGCGTGCGCAGGAACTCTGCGCAGCGCGCGAGGTTGGCCGCGTGGTCACCCTGGAAGAGCACGTCGTCCTCAAGAATCAGGGCCTGCGGCACGCCCGCGGCGAGCACCCGGCCGAGGCAGGCGAAGTGCGAGTCACGGCACCCTTGGTCACGGTCGGCTTGGCGCCCGGCGCGGAAGAACTCCACCGCCGGCAGGCCAATCCGGCGGAGCTCGGCGCACACCTCGGCGCGGCGGTCGTCGCGGTCGCGCAGGTTGATGCAGAGGACGAGAGGGAACGGGTCGGCGGCGGGCATCGGGCTACTCCTGGTAAAGCGTGCGGACGCGGTCCTGCACCTCGGGCTGCGGGAAGGTCACGTCCTGCATCTCGACCTCACGGCGCACGGCCTCGCGCAGGCCGGCCTCCGTGGTCTCGCGCCAGCGGCGCTTGAGCTCGCGGAGGGAGACGGCGGGCCGCGGAGCCATCGCGCGGGCGAGCGCGAGCGCGTGCGGAACGACCTCGGCGCGGGGGCGCACGGGGACGGGCACGCCGCGGGCGCGAAGTTCGGCCCCGCGGTAGTTCGCACCGGTGAAGAGCATCTCCCACGCAAGGTGCTCGCCGAAGCGACGCGGCAGGGTGTACGTGCTGCCCATCCCGGGGGTGAACCCGTAGGCCATAAAGTTGGCGGTATAGAGGCACTCCTCGCCCAGCACCTGGAAGTCGGCGTGTAGCCCCAGCGCGAGGCCACCCCCGATGGCGTGCCCCTGCAGCGCCGCCACCACCGGCAGGTCGCAGCGGCGGCAGAGGTCGAAGAACGTGATGTCGGTGTACTTCATCCGCCGCTCCGCGATCGCGATCAGCTGGTCCCGGGTACCGCCACAGGAAAAGTACGAGTCGTAGCCGTGCAGCACCACCACCCGCGCCTCCGGCCGGGCCGCGATCGCCGCGAACGCCGCCTCCATCTCGTCCCCCAGCTCCGCGGTGAGCGAGTTGCGCGTCGCCCGGTCCTCCATCGCCACGACGACCACGCCGTCCCCGCCCCACTCCAGCCGTACCCGGGGCGCGCTCATCCGCGGCCCTCCCACGGGAAGCGGCCGTCCGCCGCGTAGCCCGCGATCGCCGCGCGCACCGCCGGCTTTGCCGCCAGCCGCCCGATCTCCGCCACCGCCGTACGCTCCACCTCGGGCGTCAGGATCCACAGCTTCCGGAAATAGGCCTTCAGCTCCACGATCGTCTCCTCCTCCAACAGCCCGACGCGCAGTAGCAGCCGCCGCAGGGCCTCGTCCGGCTGCTCCGTCACCTCGTCCACCAGGTGCATCGCCGCCGCCTCCGCCGCACCCACCGGCCGCGTGGTCAGGGTCATCGCGTATGCCTTCTGGAATCCCGTCCGGCGAATGAGGAACGGCAGGACGCAGCACGGCAAAATGCCCCACAACGCCTCGGAGAGGCTGAACTCCGAGCGCGGCGTGGCGAACACGAGGTCGCTCGCCGCCACCAGACCCACGCCCCCCGCAACCACCCGACCCTCCACCCGCGCCACCACGACCTTCGGGGACTGCGACAGCCGGCGCAGCAGGGTCATATAGTCCTCCATCCGCAGGCGCTCGCCGTCGCCCGCCGCGGCCGCCTCCTGGAAGTCCATCCCCGTACAGAAACAACCCGGATGGCCGCGCAAGACGACGAGGCGGCAGTCCGGGCGCGCCTCCGCCCAGTCGAGGGCGGCGATGAGGTCGCGCACGAGCGCCGCGTTGAGGCTGTTGGCCCGCTCCGGCCGGTCGAGCAGCAGGGCGACCTGCCGCCCGGTGACGGCGATCCGCACGGTCGCGAGGGCAGGTGGGACGGGCGGCGGGGCGTCAGCTCCACTCATACTCGCGATGGTAGCCGCGGATCCGGCGCAGCACGAGGAGGCCGCGGCCGGCCAGCGCCCGGTCATAGAGGTCGCGGTAGGGCGTGAGGTCGACCTCCTTATCCTTCACGCCGAAGACCCATTCGAGGCCCGCGTCGATGAGCTGCTCGTACTGCGGCAGGGTGAGCGGGACCCGCTGCGCGAGGTGCTCCGCCTTGCGCAGGGCGCCAAGCCGGGCCCGCGCCTCCGGACCGGCGACGCCACTGAAGAACTCCCCGCAGCAGCCCGAGCCATAGGAGAACAGGCCGAGGCGGCGCGGCACGGAAAGGTCTGCCGCGTCCAGCAGGCCGCAGAGGGCAAGGTAGACGGTGGCCGAGTAGATGTTGCCCACCTCTTGGCAGTAGCGGAGCGACGGAACGACGCGCCGCGCGAAGTCGTCCTCCGCCGCCGCGGGCGCGGCGCCCTTCAACTTGCGCAACAGCATCCGGTGCGCGCCCTTCACCATCCCGGGAAAGGGGGTGTGGAAGGCCAGATAATCGAACGTGTCGACGAAGTCCGCCCCCTCGACCCGCCGCGCGTACTCGGCGAAGCTGTGTTCGAGGCAGTCGAGGTACGCGATCAGCGACAGGTCCGAGTCCCCCGTCTCCACGTCCGCCGCCGGCCGGCACGTGTCCATCACCTCATAGCCGTGGTAGCCGTTGGCCCCGAAATCGAGCTCCAGCACCGCCGGATCCGCGCCCACCAGCATCGCCACCGCGCCCGCCCCCTGCGAGGGCTCGACGTAGCTGCCGCGGATCGTCGCGCGGCCGATGTCCGTGCCGATGACCAGCGCTTTGGCGCCGGGCGACGCCTGCGACGCGATGAACCCGACCGCCATCTGCAGCGCCGCCGTGCCCCCGTAGCACGCCTGCTTCACCTCGAAGAGCCGGCAC
>CAIOTK010000237.1 GCA_903861185.1 uncultured Opitutia bacterium
CCGGTTGCCGCGACCGGGCGCGACCTTGTACGTGACTTTGGAGCCCTGCTGCACCGAAGGGCGCACGGGGGCGTGCACCGCGCGGATCCTTGCGGCGGGCGTCAGTCGGGTGGTCGTCGGCGCGGTGGACCCCAATCCCGCGCACGCCGGGCGCGGGCTCGAGGTGCTCCGGGCCGCTGGGGTCGAGGTCATCAGCGGGGTGTTGGCCGAGGAGTGCGCGGATCTGAATCTCATCTTCAACCATTGGATCACCCACGGCACGCCGCTCCTCGCCGCCAAGGTGGCCTCTACCCTCGACGGCAAGCTGGCCTGTCGCACCGGGGACTCGCAGTGGATCACCGGCGAGGCGTCCCGCGCGGACGTCCACCGCTGGCGGCGCCTGTTCCCTGGGATTGGGGTCGGGGCGATGACGGTGCTCCACGACAATCCGCGCCTGACCGTGCGGCCACCCAACGGGGTGGAGAGTTGCCCGTTGCGGTTCGTGTTCGACGGGCTGCTGCGCACGGTGGTCGAGAAGAACCTCCCCCGACTATTCACGGACGAGTTCCGAGGCCGTACGATCGTCGTAACTACCCCGCACGGTGGCCTCGGCTACGTGCGCAAGCTCCGGGACCTCGGGGTGCAAGTATGGGTGATCGACTCTCCCTCCCAGCGCGTGCCGTTCGCCGCCTTCCGCCGTCGCTGCGCGGAGGAGCGAATCTCGGGGGTCTTCATCGAGGGTGGGGCGCAGCTGATCAGCGAGCTGATCCGGGCGCGCGAGCTGGACTACCTGTTCGCGTACCACGCGCCGGTGCTATTCGCCGACGACAAGGCGCGCTCTATTTTTAGTGGCCTCCGGCCCGAGCGAGTGGCGCAGGGCGTCCGGCTGGGCGAGGTGCGGCACGAGAGCTTCGGCGGTGACGTGCTGATGCGGGGCCGGGTCGTCTATCCGGAAAAGATGCTCGTCGATGAGGCGGTGTTCCGGCTGCGTTGAGGGCCGATGCCCCTCCTCGCTCGCCCCCGCGTCCGGCTCCCGTTCTTCGCCCTCTGCGCCCTGTTGGCCCCGGCCCTGCCGGCGGCCCAGCCGGCCGAGGATTACCCCACGCACCCGGACTCCGTGGTGCGCCCCGGGGTGCCGGTGGGCGAACTCCTGAAACTCACGTTCGCGGATTCGCGGATCTTCCCCGGGACGACGCGCGAGGTGCAGGTCTACGTGCCCCGCCAGTACGATCCGGCACGGCCGGCCTGCGTCCACGTGAATCAGGACCGGATCCAGTGGAACGCCCCGGTGGTGTTCGACAACCTAATCGCCAAAGGGGAGATCCCCGTGCTGATCGGCGTCTTTGTGGCCCCCGGGGCGGTCAAGGCGGCCGACGGCGCCCGGGCCCTCGACCGCTTCAACCGCAGCTTCGAGTATGACGGGCTGGGGGACGCTTACGCCCGCTTCGTACTGGAGGAACTGTTGCCCTTCGTGGAGCGGCAGCGCACGGCCGACGGGCGTCCTTTGCGCCTTTCCCGTTCGGGTAACGACCGGGCTATCGCCGGCTCCAGCAGCGGGGCGATCGCGGCTTGGACCGCGGCCTGGGAACGGCCGGATGCGTTTTCCCGGGTGTTCAGCGGCATCGGCACCTACGTGGGGCTGCGGGGCGGGGACCGCTATCCGACGCTGGTCCGCAAGTCGGAGCCGCGGCGGATCCGGATTTTCCTGCAGGACGGCAGTAACGACAACAACATCTACGGGGGCGATTGGTGGATGGCCAACCAGACCTTGCAGCGGGCCTTGGAATTCGCGGGTTACGAAGTGCGCCACGTTTGGGGTGAGGGCGGTCATAACGCTCGTCACGCCACCGCGCTTTTTCCCGACGCCCTGCGTTGGCTCTGGTCCGGCTGGCCGCAGCCCGTGGGCTTCGCCGCTCCGACGCGGAACGCCGTTCTCGCCGCGGTGCTGATCCCTGGGGAGGACTGGACCTTAGTGGGCGAAGGCTACGGCCTCACTGAGGGTCCGGTCGCCCTGCCGGGTGGCGAGGTGCTCTTTAACGATATCCGGGCCTCCCGCACCTACCGGATCGGCCGCGATGGGCGCGTGTCCCCGCAACGCGAGGATACCCAGCGCGCCAACGGCCAAGCCCTCACCCCCGACGGCACCCTCGTGGTGGCCGAGGCGGGGCGGAAAGCCGTCGTGGCCTATCGCGCTGGCGTCGTACCCCGGGTCTTGGCGTCCGACCTCGCCGGCAACGACCTCGTGGTAGCCCACAACGGGAATATCTACGTGACCGCGCCGCCCGCGGGTTCCAGCAATGAGCCCAGCGTAGTGTGGCTGCTGCGCCCGGATGGCTCGAAGGTGCAGGTCGACTCCGGCTTGCGCTTCGCCAACGGGATCGCGCTGTCG